>NZ_CP169555.1:935802-1247736 GCF_041951745.1 Aeromicrobium sp. CTD01-1L150 | reverse complement strand
GTGAGCAGCAGGTCGACGGTCCGCGTCACAGACGCCGACGGCGCACGCACGGCATCTGCGATCGTGTGGCGACCCCTGGGGCCGGCACCGCGAGATGCGGCTGCCTCCACGAGATCCTGCGAGAGTCCGACCCACGTGGGCCCCTGCGGGGCCGTGGCGGAGACCTGCAGGGCTCGGGCAACATCGCTGGCCACCGCGTCTGCCCGAAGGCTCTGCCAAGTCCACTTGGAGTACTGGCGAACGAAGTCGCGCATGTGCGGGGCCGTGGTAAAACCGCCACGGCCTTGGATCTGTGTCTGCTTGAGTCCGGTGAGAAGGACCACTGGGCTGTGCGCGAGCTGAGCAGCGTACAGATGGCTCAGTCCGTTCGTGAGCCCGACGTTGGCATGCAGGTAGGCCACCGCAGGTTCGCCCGTGGCTCGCCCGTGAGCGTCCGCCATCGACACCGCGATCGACTCGTGGGTCGTCAGGATGATGTCGATGTCGCTTCGTCGCGAGACCTCGTGCAGGAAGGCAGCCTCGGTGCTCCCGGGACAGATGAACACCGAGCCGATGCCCCACTCGACCAGCACGTCGAGCAGGCTGTCCGCCGCGAGCCCCGTCTCGTGCGTCTCTGCATGAGCCTCGTTCACGTGGCGCTCCTCATGTCTTGTCGCTCCGCCAGAACCTGCAGCTCGGTGTACTCGTGGATACCCTCGATGCCGTGGCCGCGCCCGATCCCGCTCTGCTTGAAACCGCCGAAGGGCATGGCGACACTCGAGGCCCCGACCCGGTGAATGTTGACGAACACTGTTCCCGCCTCGATTCGTCCAGCGATCTCGAAGGCGCGATCAACGTCCTCGGACCAGACCGACGCCGCAAGTCCGTACTCCGTTGCGTTGGCGAGCTCGACGGCCTCGTCCTCGTCGTCGAAGAAGTAGACGGGGACCAGCGGCCCGAACTGCTCCTCCTGCATGAGCCGTGACCCTGGGTCGGTCTCTACGACCAGATGCGGTTGGACAAACAGTCCATTCTCGTTCCGGACCGCTGAAGCCCTGCCGAGTGGCAACACCTGGGCCCCACGCTGCACGGCGTCTCGGAGGAGCTCGCGTACCCGATCGCGCTGGGCGGCGTTGTTGAGTGGCCCCATGGTGACCGCGGGGTCACGGCCGTCACCGACCACGACCTCGTCGGCTTCCTCGACGAACGCGTCGACGAACAGCGCACGATGGCGACGGTGCACGTAGAGCCTCTTGGGCGCGTAACAGACCTGCCCGGCGCAGGCGAGGGTGCCTTTGACTAGCTCGGCGACCAGGTCCCCGTCGAGTCGGGCGTCCTCCAGCACGACTGCGGCGTCGTTGCCTCCCAGCTCCAGGCTGAGTCCCTTGAGTGTGTCGCTAGCTGCTCGCATGATGGCTCGGCCGGTCGGGGTGCTTCCGGTGAAGGCGACCTTCCGCACGAGGCGATGAGTCGTCAGCGCAGCTCCCACACTGGACCCTTCGCCGGCGATGACGTTGAGCACTCCGTCCGGCAGGGCCGATGCCAACCAGTGGAGGACGCGCGACAATGCGAGCGGGGAGTGGTCGGGCAGCTTCACCACCACGCAATTGCCCGCAAGCAGAGCTGGGGCAACCATGAGTTGCGCCAGCAGCACGGGATAGTTCCACGGGACGATCACCGCGACGACCCCCACCGGGACGCGCCGGGTCACCATGCGGCCACTGTCACCGTGGACCACTACCGGCTCCAACGCGGCAGCCTGCTCAGAGTGCCAGCGCAGGATCTGCACTGCGCCAGCGATCTCGGCGGCGGCCTCTCTCGGCGTCTTGCCATGTTCTCGACTGAGGAGGGCGGCGAGCACTGAACTCTGCTCGTCCAACCTTTGCGCCGAGCCTTCCAGGAGTTCCGCGCGTTCCGAGACGCTCCGCTTCGACCATTGCGGACGTGCAGCATCGGCAACCTGCACGGCCCAGTCCGCGTCCTTGGGCGAGCTGATGCCGACGGATCCGACCCGGTCTTCTGGGTCTGCGGGATTCGCGACCTCGAGACGAAGGTCGCGACGTCGCGTGCGGCCTGCGATGAATGGGTCGATGTCTACCGTCCGGTCAGCACTCACAGGTCCAGCACCAACCGCTCGGACGTGCACCGGCCCACGCAGATCATCATCGTCTTGTTCGAGGCACGTTCCTTCTCTGTCAGGATCGTGTCGTGATGCTCTGGCTCACCCTCGAGGACGCGCGTCTCGCACGTCCCACAGAATCCTTCCTCGCAGGAACTCATCACCTCGGGGCAGTGTTGTCGGACCATGTCGATCAATGAGTCCTCAGGACCTACGGTGAAGAACGCGGCCGAGCGCCGCAGCTCCACCTCGAAACCGGTGGCACCTTGTCCTGGCTCGGGTGCAGGAGACTCCGGGGCAGCTGAGAAGCGCTCGACGTGCAGGTCTGCGACCGTCGATGCCTCGCCACAGGCAGCGTCCACGGCCTGCAGCAGTGCCTCCGGTCCGCAGCAGTAGACGTCCGTGCCGCTCTCACAGCTCGCGAGCGCCGTGGCAAGATCGATCATGCCCTTCTCGTCCTCGGGGACGAGATGTAGAGCATCACCAACGAGCTCGCGCAGTTCCTGCACGAATGCCATGGACGACCTCTTTCGACCGCCGTACAGGACCCGAAACCGTTTGCCGGCCTGACTGAGAGAGCGGGCCATGGCTAGGATCGGAGTGATGCCGATACCTCCGGCCACCAGCAGGTAGCTGGCGGCGTCCTCGAGCACGAAGTGGTTGCGAGGTCCACGAATCCGCAGTGCCCGACCGACTAGGGCCGAGTCGTGGATCTCCGCCGACCCACCGCGCCCATCAGACTCCCTCAGTACCGCGATGCGGTAGGCGGTGAGATCAGAAGGATCGCTGCACAGGCTGTACTGACGGACAGCCCCGGACGGAAGGACGACGTCGATGTGAGCGCCGGGGGTCCAGCTCGGCAACTCACGTCCGAAAGGGTCCTTGAGCTCCAGCGACAGGACTCCTTCAGCTTCCATACGGGCCGCGCCAACGGTGACCTCTCGTAGGACGCTGTCGGGCTCGACGGGCGGCGCGAGCACTCGGGCAGGATCAGACGTCAACGTCATACCAACACCTCCTCGGCTGTCGCAGCCTCACGAGCCCCACCCCGGAGGACGTCGAGCAGGGCTGCGACCAGACGCGGACCTCTCACAGATATGAGCATGTCGACCTCCTGGCGCAGCGTCACCATCGCGGAGGCACCACTCGGCTCCTCCCAGTGCTGCGGTGAGACCAGCACAGCGGCGATCAGGTCTCCGCCCTCGCGCGCCGCTGCGCAGACTTCTCGGACGGTCGCTTCGGCCACGGCGCTCATGTCGGTGGCAAGCAGCACGATCATGTCCGCACTCTGAGTGACCTGGCTGGTGTTGGCAGGGCTCGGCGGCTCCCAGCCATCCTGTCCAAGGACCTCGGTGCTGGCCAGCTCGGCGTCGGGGTGGGACAGCACCTGAACACCGTCGACCCCGAGGTCACCCAGACTCTCGGCGAGCTCGAGGGCATCGGATCCGAGTGGAACCACGAGCACGCGGGCCTCGTACGACTTTCGCAGTGGATTCATGATGAGACCTCCTGGAATTCGGCCGGACGTGGGCCTGTTCTCGACGTCAGCCACGGATCGACGATGACGTGGGGTGTCGCTGGTCCGGATCCGGACCTGAGCTTGGTGAGCATCGATCCGACCTCGTCCAGGCCGATGCGATGGGTGGGGATGACGCCCAGGCCGGTCATGCCCTGGTCGAGTGCCCGAATGCTGAGTCCGACCGCCTCGGGTGAGCGCCCACGGACGCCTCGGATGGTGAGCAGGCGCCGGACGACCGCGGTGGCGTCGACGTCGAGCTCCGTGCCTCCGGAGATCCCTGCGAGCACCAGCGTGCCGTGGCGAGCAAGGAGCGTCGTGGCGAGCGCTGTCGTCCGGGTGCTCCCGACGGTGTCGACCACGATGTCCAGCTCGGGAACTCCCCCGACGTGCGCCCCGACATGGGTGTGTACGCGCAGGCCCTCGGCCACTCGAAGCCGTTCGGCATCTCGTTCGAGGCCGAAGAGGTGAACCTCAGCTGCACCCGCGTGACGGGCCGCAGCCGCGCACGCAAACCCGTGATACCCGGGTCCGATGATCGCCACCCGCGAGCCTCGGCAGGCCCCTCCGACCAGCATCACCCACTCGATGGCGTTCGCGAGCGGGAGGGCCCATGCGGCGAGGTCCGGGGAGAGCGCGGCAGGAACCGGATGGAGAGCGTGACGTGCCGAGAGCTCCATGAACTCGGCGTTCCCGCCGTGCAGGCCAGTGCGGACACGGGTGGGCAGCATGCCGACCCGCTCGCCGCCGGTCCAGAGGTCCGCCTGCGGACAGAAGCGGTACGCCCCCGCCATGCACTCCTGACAGTGGCCACAGCCGATGTACTCCTCGACGGCAACACGCTCTCCCGGCGCGACGCCCAGGAGCTCGGCAAACTCGTCGTCAAGGTGCTCGATGGTGCCGATCACGTGGTGACCGAGGACGGCAGGAGCCTGCAGACCCCGCACATTGAGCTGGACGTCGGTACCGCAGATACCGGACGACTCGACCCTCAGCCAGCCGGCGGCGCCGTCGAGGTCGAAGGTCTCGACCTCGACGACACCGGTTCCGGAGCTGACGGCGGCTCGCACGTCCGAGGGTGCCTGGATCATCGGCGCAGCCACGACCGCTTCTTCTGCGGAGCACTCCCAGCCTGGGCCTGGCTCCGCGAGACCTCGTCACGTAGCTGCTGCCAGATGTCGTAGACGATCTCGCCGTACTTGCTCTGATGACGCAGCTCCAACACGTCACGGGGACGCTCGAACGGAACGTCCACGAAGGCCTTCGCCCGACCGGGCTGGGCTGTCATGACCATGATGCGGTCGCTCAGCGTGACCGCTTCGTCGACACTGTGAGTGATGAACACGACGGTCTTGCGGGTCTCGTCCCAGATGCGCAGCAGCTCTGCCTGCAGGAGGGTCTTGTTCTGCTCGTCCAGGGCCGAGAACGGCTCGTCCATCAACAGGATCTCCGGATCGTTGGCGAAGGCTCGAGCGATAGAGACACGCTGGCGCATCCCTCCGGAAAGCTGGTGCGGATACGCGTTGGCGAACGCAGCGAGCCCTGTCTTGTCCAGGTAGTGCCCGACGGTCTCCTTGATCTCCGTCCGGGGGACGCCGCGCATCGTCAAGCCGTAGGAGGCGTTGTCCCAGACACTCATCCAGGGAAAGATCGAGTCTCCTTGGAACACCATGGAGTTCTCCGGGCGACCTTCACGTCCCCCCTGGACCTCCACCTGGCCAGCCGTCGGCGCGTCGAGTCCGGCGAGCATTCGCAGCAGGGTCGTCTTGCCGCAGCCACTCGGGCCGACGATGACGAGGAACTGTCCACGCGGCACGTCGAGGTCGAGGGAGTCCAACGCTGTCACGGTCTTTCCTCGCACGTCGAACTGCTTGGTCAGGCCGCGCAGTCGGATCTGCACGTCCGCGTCCGGGGTGACTCCCGCCGCAGCTGGTGCCGCTGTGCTGGATGACATCGTCGTGTCACCTTTCTGCTCAGTGGATCTGAGGACGGTGTGCTCGCTCATCGGTCCGCCCTCCAGGGGGTGAGGCGGTTGGAGACGGCGCCGAGCAGCAGGGCCAGCGCGTAGCCGATGACGGCGATAACCAGCAGACCGACGTACATCGTCTCCACGGAATAGAGCTGCCAGGCGTTCCAGATCATGTAGCCCAGACCGCTGTCGGCGCCGACCATCTCGGCGATGGCAATGAGGATGAGGCCGAGGCCCGCCCCCAGCTCGATGCCGGTCATGATGTTCGGCATCGCACCGGGTATGGCGACTGTCTTGAACACGTGCCAACGGCTGGCCCCGAAGTTCTTGGCCACGTCGTAGTACATCGGTGCGACGTTCATGACTCCCGCGACGGTGTTGATGACCACGGGATAGAAGACCCCGATCGCGACCATGACGACCTTCGACGTCTCACCGAGACCGAAGATGAGCAGGATGAGGGGCAGCAGTGCGCTCTTGGGGATCGGATAGGTGCCCGAGACGAGCGGCTGCAGGGCAGCTCGAATCGGCCGGTACAGGCCCATCACCACTCCGAGGATCAGAGCAGGAACGAGCCCGAGCCAGAACCCGATGAACAGTCGCCGGGTACTAGCCCACACGTTGCTCCACAGCTCGCCACTCTCGGAGAGAGCGAACATCTGCTCGACGATCGCGGACGGCACGGGAAAGAAGCGGGTGTCGATGACACCCAGACGACCGAGCACCTCCCAGATGAGCAACAGCGCTACCGGGGTGAGGACCGCGAGAGACCGTTCGAAGGCCTTCGTGGACGTGAACTTCTTCTTCGGCGGGACGGCAGGAGCCTGCGCCGGCGCGGGCAGGTCCTCTTTCACCTGGGACCTGGCGGTGTTCTGTGACATGTGAGGTCCTCACGATCCATTGACCGACTGAGCGGCCTGGTCGGTATAGGTCTGATCGACGAGCTGGTCAAAGTCGGCTTCGACGTCTGCCTCGAGCCAGCCACGCTCCTTGAAGAACTCGTAGTCCCGCTCGAGACTCTCCAGGTTCACGGCGCCGTCCGGAGCGACGAAGCTCGGGACGGTCTTTCGGAACAGCTCCGGATCGATCCCGATGGCCGAGGAGATGATGTCGACGATCTCGGTGGACTCCTCGCCCTCCCAGTCTCCGTCGGCCACCGCGGCGTTGTAGTCCTGGGAGGCCTTCACGTAGGCGTTCATGAAGCACTGCGCGACGGCCGGACGATCGCTGCTGAAGCCGCCACCGTAGAGAATGACGGCGAGCTGTTGCCCGTCGTAGACCTCAGTGGAGTCGAAGAAGCGCACAGCGGCGCCGGACTCCACGATGGTGGCGGCAGTGGGCTCGGTGGTCGCGGCCGCATCGATCGCTCCGTTCTCGAAGCTCGAGACATGCTCGGGGAATCCCACGAACTGATGGTCCACGTCGTCGTAGTCGAGGCCCTCGGACTCGAGGACGGCCGCCATGGTCGCGGACGTTGATGTTCCCTCAGCTGGTTCGGCGACCCGCAGGCCCTTGAGGTCGGCGACGCTCTCGACCTGCCCGGACTCCACGAGGTCGGTGCGCACGAGGATGGGCATGTAGTCGTAGTTCTCGACGAGCGAGCCCTTGTCGGCGACGATCCGCACGTCGATGTCACGAGCGACCGCGTTGTAGAAGCCGGCCGACGGAGCACCGGCTCCGACGTCGAGCTGCCCGGATCCGAGCGGCGCGATCATCTTCGCGGCGGAGTCGAACTGCGTGAAGTCGACGTCCAGGCCCTCCTCCTTGAAGTAGCCCTTCTCGTCGGCGATGAACAACAGGGCGTCGGTCGCACTGTTGACGATGCCAGCCTCCACGGATGCACCGTCGCAGCTGTCGGACCCGGCGCTGCCGGTACACGCGACCAGACTCAAGCAGGCGGCGCAGGCCAGTAGGCCGCCAGTGAGTGATGGCCGCTGGGATCTCATGATGAACATGACAGTTTCCTCTCGATCACACGGTTAGATGGAGACGAAGTCTTCGCCGGGCTTGGCAATCAGGGCTTCGCGAGCACCCTCTTGGAACGGAACTTCCTTCGGAAGCAGCACCGAGGTGGAGCGGACCTGCTGGTGCTCGACGTCGACGCCTGGAACCTCACCTTCCTGAGCATCCTCAAGAGCTGCCAGCAGGCGCCGACGGGCAAGGATGATCCCGGCGTCGCTCGTGCCCAGACGCTCCTTCGTCCGGTCGCAGATCTGGCCCATGGACTCCTGCAGGGAGAAGTCCTGCGCCGAGATCCCCTCGATGCCGCTGAAACTCTCCTTACGCCGCTGTGCCTCTCGGTCCATGAGGTAGTCGTTCTCACGGTTGGCGATCGGATCGTAGGTGCCGGGGATGTACTTGACATGGATGCCGCCGCCGTCGCGCATGGCGGCGAGCTCGTCCTCCCGCAGCGGCCTGGTGGGGTGGTAGTTGATGCTCCAGGCCCAGCAGGTCTCGTCATCGATCGGGACCCAGGCATGGGCGCCAAGCGGGTTGTGAGTACCGAACGGCGGGATGATCGTGTACCAGGGCATGATCCATTGCGTGACGCGCCAGTAGTAGTTCTCGTCGTCGGCGTTGCGGCGCGCGCCGATGAGCAGGCCTCCGTCGGTCTCGGCAACCTCGAACTTGGGGCGGGTGTCGGCCTTGAGGTACTCGTTGCCGGCCGTTCCGCTGTGCATTGGGTCGTCGTCGAGGTTGAAGCGATGCGCGAACGAGACATGGCTCGAGTCGATTCCGCCCTCCATGGCCTGCAGGTAGTTGGAGAACTGGCGGCGCTTGGAGCTATACCGGTGAGAGTCGGGAATGGTCGCCCACTCAAGCTCCGGGAGGTCGGGCTTCATGTCCGTCGGTCCCATGTACGTCCAGATGATCCCGGCACGCTCGACGCAGGGGTAGGCACGCTGCTTGATGCGCTCACGGAACTTACTTCCCTCGGGCTCGGAAGGCATGTCAATGCAGTTGCCGTCGACGTCGTATTTCCAACCGTGGTAGGCGCAGCGCAGCCCGCACTCCTCGTTGCGCCCGAAGAACAGCGAGGCAGTGCGGTGGCTGCAGAACTCATCGATCAGCCCGATGCGCCCCTGCGTGTCCCGAAAGGCGATGAGGCTCTCGTTGAGGATCTTGACCCGCACGGGCGGGCAGTCAGGCTCAGGAATCTCATCGGCCTGCAGTGCGGGGATCCAGTAGCGGCGGAACAGGTCACCCATGGGGGTTCCCGGGCCGGTCTTGGTCAGCAGCTCATTCTGCTCTTGGGTCAGCATGGTCAGCCTTTCTCGGGGGTTGAACCGGACACGACATGCGAGCTCGACGGCTTTCCAGCAGGGTCGAGTCGACGAAGACAGAGAACTGCGCCTGTGGTGGCGACGGCGAAGGCGGCGCAGGGCACGGCCCAGGCGACGGCGTACGAGGAGTGGTCGAGTACGAGGCCGAATGTCACCGGCCCGGACGCGAAGCCGAGGTAGAGACCCGTGGAGAGCACACCACTGGCCGCACCGACCAGGCCGGTCGGTGCCAACGTCAGGAGAGAGACCATGGTGACGCTGTTGGCTGCCAGTGCACTCGCCCCGAACACTCCGGCACCCAGCCAGACAAGACCACTGGAGCCCCACTGGGCGGAAGCGACGATCGCTGCGCCAGCGAGGGAGCCGACGCCCAACAGGACCAGCACAGGTCCGAGACGCGCACCGGCATCGGTTCGTCGCCCCCACCAGATCCTGCTGACCAGGCCGACCAGACCGATCATCGCCGCTGTCAGGCCCGCAGCCGACAGAGAGAAGCCGAGCTCTTCGAAGGCATACAGCGGTAGGTAGGTATTCACGGCTGCAAGGCCCAGACCGATGAAGTAGGTGTAGATGGTCAGGGCCCACACACCTGGACCGAGGCCGGACGACGCGGCGCGAGAGCGGCCCGGCGCACTGGAGCTGCCGGTCGGCAGCGCTAGGCCACTGGCGACTCCCACCACGGCGAACAGCGCCCCACCGGCGATCGCGATACGCCAGTCGAACAGGACGGTCAGAGCCGGGACACTGAGGCCGGCCACCAGTTGACTCATCTGGACCCCGGACTGCTTCCATCCGATCAGCGATCCGGTCGGGGCCCTGTCGAGGGTTCCTACGAAGCGGTTGGTCGCGGGGTTGGACATCGACTGAGCAACGCCGCATGCGATGGCGGCGAGCAGGATCCAGCCGTACGACGGCGCCAGACCTGCGAGGACCAGGCCAGCTCCCGAACCCAGTGAGATGGCCATCAGCGCATGGGTGGACCGCACCCGATCGGCCCACCGACCGAAGAGCGCCGAGCACGCTGCCGCTGACAGGAAAGTCATCGTCGCGATGGATCCGAACTGCGCCGACGTGAGGCCGAGGTCGTCGATGACCACGGCCGAGACCGACGACAACGAGTAGAGGAACAGCGGCCCGACGCCCATGCAGGTGATGAGTGCGATCCAGACGACCGGCCGCACGGCCGCCGTCGCCACACCCTGTTCGCTCTTCATTCACCATTCCGCTCTGCGTACATACGTACGGATACTATGAAAGTTGAGTGTGTCACGCGAATCACACGATTGGCAACCATGGCAACAATCTCAGTGGACTTGTTAGGGATGCCTTAGGATGTGTGGATGAGTGTTCGCATAGTGGAATGGCCGCGCGTTGACACAAGGATCGCAGAGAAATGCACTACATTCGCCGCATGAGTCAGCGGGATGCTGAACAGGAGCCCTCGGACGATCACGTCGCCTCACTCGAGCGCGGGATCGCGGTCATCGAAGTGCTGAGTGGCTCGGACGCCCCCTTGTCCCTCGCAGAGGTTGCGCGCCTGTGTGAGACAACTCGCGCCACGGCGCGCCGGCTCCTGCTCACCCTCAGCCACCTCGGATACGTCACGAGCAACGGAACCTCCTTTGCACTGCGGCCGAGCGTGATGGAGCTGGGTGATGCCTACCTGGACAGCTCTCGCGTTCCGGCCCTCGCGCACTCACACCTGCAGCAGCTCTCGGCTGCTGTGCGGGACACCTGCTCGCTGACGGTGCTCGACGGGTACGACGTGGTCTACGTCGATCGCGTCAAGGCGTCGCGCATCATGACCGTCAATATCGACATCGGCACCCGCTTCCCGGCCTATGCGACATCAACGGGGCGCGTTCTGCTCTCAGGCCAGGACCCTGAACAGATCGAGCACTACCTGGGCAACCTCGAAGCGACTCCCCTGACTCCCCGGACCACCACGTCTCCCCGCGACCTGGGGGCCGCCATCGAGCAGGCACGGCGGGACGGTCACGCCATCGCAGACCAGGAGCTGGACACAGGGTTGCGATCGATTGCCGCGCCGGTGCGCGACTCCGGCGGCCTGGTGATCGCGGCACTGAACGTGTCGACGCACGTCACTCGCACCAGCTTGCAGGATCTGCGTAGTCGCGTACTCCCACTCCTGTTGAGGGCGTCGGAGGCCATCAGCACCGACATCGTCAATGCAGCCACCTCCGAGAGCGCCGTCGATCAAGGGAGCTGGTCGCAGTGATCAACGACGACAGCGTCACCACCCCTCGGGACTTCGTGCACTCACTCGGCCGTGGCCTCTCACTGATCACGACCTTCGACGCGCACCACTCGAGGATGAACCTCGACGAGATCTCTGCCCGGAGTGGGATCTCCCGCTCAGCATGCCGACGGCTACTGCTCACGCTCGTCGCCAAGGGGTACGTCGAATACGACGGCCGTTGCTTCTCGCTCTCGCCGCGCCTGCTCGGACTCGGGTACGCGCAGCAGTCCCAGCTGACCCTCAGCGATGTGGCGGCGCCCCATGCAGATGCACTCGCGAAGGCCATCGACCGACACGTGTCAGTCGCCGTCCTCGAAGGATCCGACGTGATGTTCGTTCACCGCGTCGGCGGACGTCGCATCATGCGGCTCTCATTGACGGTCGGGAGCAGGCTTCCGGCCCACGTCACGGCGATCGGTCGTGCCATGTTGGCCTGGATCCCCGAGGACCAGTTGGCCAACTACCTTGATCAGGCCAATTTCGACCAGATCACGCCGCGCTCGATCCGATCACCCGCCGAGCTGCGCAAGAACCTGCTGCGGGTTCGGATGGACGGATGGTCCCTGGTGAGCGAGGAACTTGAGCAGGGCCTCAGCGCCATGGCGGTGCCGATACGCGACCGAAAAGGACGCGTCGTTGCTGCCATCAACGTCTCCACCCAGGCATCGAGTCGGGCAATTCTGGATCAGGAGATCGCAGACTTCCTGCCCGAGCTGCTTCGCACGGCGGCTCGCATCGGCGCCGACGTCCATCCCACGCATACCGGCTGATGCGCTATGCTCCAGAGCGGAGCCGGCGCTCACTCGAGACCCCTCCAGCCCGTGGCGCCAGATTCAGTCACTCATCGATGCAGCAGTCCGACCGATCCATCGTGCGTCCCCTGCCTCGCAGAGCAGACCGCGCCTGATCAGTTGACACACGAGCGGCTAGTCTTGCATGGGGCCATGGCCACCGTTCTAGATCAGAAGCACGGGTTGAGCTGCAGTTTCGAGCAGGTTCGACTTCGCGGTGATGATCAAGCCTGCGCAGGTCATAGCCTCCCCGCCCCCGTAGCTCAGGGGATAGAGCAACGGTTTCCTAAACCGCAGGTCGCAGGTTCGAATCCTGCCGGGGGCACTGTTTGTCGGGTCGATCGAGCATCTCCGCCGCATTCCACGGCGTGCTACGGTGACCATGTTGTAGGCGCTGTTTAGCCAGTGATTTCTGAGTGTTGATCACGATCCACCTCCTTGAGCTCCGGTTTGATGTTCGTCGCGACTTCCGTCGCTCGCAAACCGTGTGAGCGCAGCCTTCCGAGGAGATTCATCATGACGACAGGAACCGTGAAGTGGTTCAACGCCGACAAGGGCTACGGCTTCATCAGCCCCGACGAGGGCGGCGAGGATCTCTTCGCCCACTTCAACCAGATCGTCGGAGAGGGCTATCGCAACCTCAGTGACGACCAGAAGGTCGAGTTCGACGTCGAGCAGGGCCAGAAGGGCCTGCAGGCCACGAACATCCGCGCTCTCTGAGACGGACGAGGTGGGCTGTCACGCACAGCCCACCGCGGACGACGCCCCCTCACTGCGAGGGGGCGTTTTCGCGTACGACCTCCCCGAGCCGTCAGCGGTGGATCATGCAGGTCGTCGTGGCGTGGGCGACCAGCCGGTCGTTCTCGTCGACGACGCGCCCCTCGGCAGTGGCCACCTGGCGTCCGACATGGATGGTCGACCCCGTGCCGACGAGACGCTCTCCGTTGATCGGCACGGTGCGGATGTAGTTGACCTTGAGCTCGAGCGTCCCGAAGCCGACGCCGGCCTCGAGCGTGGAGTGGACGGCACAGCCCATGACGGAGTCCAGCAGGGTCGCGCAGATGCCGCCATGGAGCACACCGAGCGGGTTGGCGAAGTCCTGTCGCGTGGGGACGGAGAAGGAGACCTCCCCCTCGTCGATTCGCTCGACCTGCAGACCGAGGAGATCACCGATGAACGGCGGGCGGTCCGGCGCGGCGAAGGCCGTGCGGAGGAACTCCAGACCGCTGAGGCTCTTCAGGTGCTCCATCTGCTCCGGCGAGAGCGCTGACATGGTGTTCCCTTTCGTCGCGACCTGTCCAGCATAGACCAATCGGTCTACCACGGGTCGGGTGCGGTCGGGATCACTCGGTCAGGCCGAAGAACTCCAGCATCACGTCAGAGGCGTCGACGGTCTGGGTGGTCTCACCCAGGCCATCGAACGGCGTCGCACCCGGCCACGTGTGACCCCCGCCGTCGATCACGTAGGCGTGCACCGGATGGTCTCCGCACGACGGCCACCGGAACAGCTCCACGTCGTCGCCGATCGCCTCGGTGTCCGCCTGCGCGTCGCAGCCTGCGTGCTCGGCCCAGCGGGTCAACGACTGACTGGCAGGGGCCACCGGCTCCAGAGGGGTGTCCCCTCCGTTGAACGGCACGACCAGGTCAGCGGTCCCGTGGAAGTACACGATCGAGGCCGGCGGCGCGCTGTCACACTCCGGGTCGTAGAGCGACGCCGCGACGCCGCCGTACGCCTGGGCCGGGAACTCGCCCGAGCACGCCATCGCGAAGGCCAGTGCGGAGCCGTTCGAGAGGCCGGTGACGTACTGCCGATCGGCGTCGATGCAGTCCGTCTCGGACATCGTGTCCATGAGCTCATGGATGTACGCCAGGTCGGATCCTTGCTCGTCCACGGCGGTGCGGTAGTCCCAACGTGAGCCCGTGTGGATCGCTTGCGGCGCGATCACGACGAAGCCCAGCTCGTCAACACGCTCGGCGAGGCCGGTGTAGGCCAGGGCGGTGTCGGCCTGGCCTCCGAGGCCGTGGAAGAAGTACACGACCGGCAGCTGCGACTCCCCGTCCCACTCATCGGGGGCGCTCACCAGGTGTGAACGGGGCTGCCCGCCCACGATGAGCTCCTGTTGGGACTGGCCGGAACAGACCTCGGCGGCCGGGGGTGTCGTCGGTTCCTCAGGTGGCGTCTGCGGGCCGGTGCACGCTGCGAGCACCAGACAACCGGCGACCAGTGCGAGGGCGACGCGCGACATGGGGCCCAGTGTGCCCGAAACGCCGGTACGCGCCGCAACCTCCCTGTCGAACGCTCAGCCCGTGGGCTCCGCCACCCGCGGGACCTCGTCCACGATGCGCCAACGTCGCACGCTGTAGGCGATGAGCCCCCAGGCGACGATCGCCGACGCGATGAGCCCGGCCCCCGTGACCCAGCCCTGTGCCGGGAGCTCGGGCCCGAACCCGACGTTCAGCACCTCGAACTCCGGGATGGTGGGGCCGACCCCCCAGACGATGCCGAGCCCGAGGAGCCACACTCCGCCAGCGACGCTGAGCAGGATGCGTGGAATGGTCGCCACCCCGTAGATCGCCGCCTCGATGGCCTTGGCCTTGAGCGGATCGAGGATGCGGCGCGCCCACGAGTAGTGCCGAGCCAACAGCGCCACCCCGCCGACCAGGATGAGCGTGCCAGGACCGGGCAGCGGCATGAGGACGATGCCCACTGGTATGAGGGTCCAGCCCAACAGCTCACTGCCCGTACGCGCGAACCATGCCTTCAGCCGGTCCCACAGGCTCATGAGCCCTAGCATGCCAAACCGCACCCACCCACGGCGAGACCTGCGTCGAACCGTCACCGGCGGCGCCCCTGTGGCAAGAGGCCGCACCCACCGAGAGGACGTCTCCATCGTCAGACCCAGGCTGGCCGATCCAGCGGTGCGATCTCACGATGATCGAGCGCGGCGACCTCGGCATCGTCCGCGTCGCGGCGGTACCGCCGTTCATCCACCGAGAAGGCACACGGGTCGGCGCGCCGTCCCTGCCCGGGGGCTGGGCGTCGCGCCGACCTCACTCAGAGACGAAGATGTGGGCTGCCGCGTCAGCATCGACCTCGGCGGTCTCGCCCTGGCGTGCCACCACCACACCGTCGTGGCCGCTGGAGATGAGGACGTCGTTGCCCGGCAGCGCGCCCACCCGGCGCAGGACGGACATGACCTCGGTGTCCTTCTGCAGCTCCTCGGCGATCCGACGCACGATGCGGCGGCGGGGTTCGGCGCCGCCGCGAGCAGCTGCGGTGAGCGACTCCAGGCCGGCCAGGAAGCTGATCGGGTCGTCCTCACCGATGCTGTTCTCGCCGAGCTCGGCGAGCCCGGGGATCGGGTTGCCGTACGGCGACTCGGTGGGGTGCTCCAGGAGGTTCACGAGCCGGCGCTCCACCTGCTCGGACATGACGTGCTCCCAGCGGCACGCCTCCTCGTGGACGAACTCGATCTCCAGCCCGATGACGTCGGTGAGCAGTCGCTCGGCCAGCCGGTGCTTGCGCATGACGCGCGTGGCCAGCTGGCGACCCTTGTCGGAAAGCTCGAGGTGACGATCTCCCTCCACGGTCAGCAGTCCGTCGCGCTCCATGCGGGCCACGGTCTGGCTGACCGTGGGACCGCTCTGGTGGAGGCGCTCGGCAATCCGCGCGCGCAGCGGGACGATGCCCTCCTCCTCCAGCTCGTAGACGGTCCGCAGATACATCTCGGTGGTGTCGATGAGATCGCTCACGCAGTCATTGTTCCATGGCGGGAAGACTTCTCGTCGATCCCTCAGGATGGTGCGCATGGCGACGTCGGTGATGTGCTTTCGCGCCGACTTCCGGTTGCACCGCCATCCCGCCCTGCGGGTGGCCGTCGAGTCCTGCCCGGACAGGGCGTGAGTTCCTTCGCCGGAACGCCGCCCACCCCTGACGAGAGACCGTCCCCTCGGGTCCCGATAGCGTGTCGCCATGGTGATGATCGCGGCGCAGTTCAACGGTCCGGCCACCTCCGGCAACGGGGGATATGTGTGCGGGCTGCTCGCCGGCGAGCACGGTGCGCGCGTCGCCACCTCCACCCTGCGGCAGCCGCCGCCCCTCGATTCGGCACTGACCTGGGAACGTCATGAGGAGACACTGAGCCTGGTCACCGCCGGTGGCGCGGTCGTCGGCGACGTGTCGGCCGGCTCGTTCGTCGCCGATCCTCCGCCGGCCCCGACGCCGGATGAGGTGGCGGACGGACTCGCCGCATACGTCGGGTTCGACCACCACCCCTTCGACCGCTGCTTCACGTGCGGAACGTCCCGCGACGAGGGGGATGGGCTGCGCATCTTCACCGGTCCGGTCGATGAGGTACGCACTGTCGGGCCCTGGACACCGCACCCGGCCTTCGACGCCGGCGACGGCACCGTGTCGACGAGCATCGCCTGGGCCGCACTGGACTGTCCCGGCGGCTGGGCAGCCGACTTCACCGCCCAGCTCATGCTGCTCGGCCGGATGACCGGAGAGCTCCTGCGCCACCCGCGCATCGGCGAACCTCTCGCCGCCACCGGAACACTTCTGGAGCACGACGGCCGCAAGTTCCGGACCGCCACCGCCCTCCACACCCCCGGTGGCGAGCTGGTCGGACGGTCCGAGCAGGTCTGGATCGAGGTCGCCCAGGCCTGAGGCGCCCCGGACCCTGTCCTGACCGGATCAGGTGACCTCGTCGCCGTCGACGTAGAACCAGCGGCCCGCACGGCGCTCGAAGCGGCTCACCTCCTGCAGCACGCCGGTCTCCGACGGCGTCGACCACCTGGCCCGGAACTCCACGAGGCCAGCATCGTCGTCCGCTCCCCCGGCCTCGGTCCTGACCACCTCCAGGCCCTCCCATCGCAGCACCGGCGAGGTCGAGACGTCTGCCGGGCGCGTGCGCGGGTGCCACGTGCGGAACACGTGGTCGTCGTCGCGCACGACGTAGGCGGCGTAGCGGGAGCGCATCAGCTCCTCGGCAGTCGTCGCCCGACGCTGCTGCTGGTGCAGGGGACGGCAGCAGTCCCCGAACGCTGCTCCTGCGGCACACGGGCAGGCGGACGTCTCGCTCACGGGGCCGGTCACCTAAGGAGCCAGCCGTTCGCGTCGCCATTCGTCGGCCACACGGACGAACCGGATCCGATCGTGCAGACGGTTCTCCCGCCCTTGCCAGAACTCCACCGACTCGAGGGCGATGCGGTAGCCGCCCCACTCCGGTGGACGCGCCGGCCCGTCGGCGCCGGCCTGGTCCCTCACTCGCGCCACCCGCTGCTCCAGGTCGTCCCGGTCGGGCACGACGCTCGACTGCGGCGAAGCGGCGGCGCTGACGCGGCTCCCGAGGGGCCGGCTGGCGAAGTACGCGTCGGACTCCTTCGCGCTCACCCTGCTCACTGCACCCTCGACCCTGACCTGCCGTTGCAGCGGATGCCACAGCAGCACGGCCGCGACACGTGGGTTCGCCTGGATCTCGACGCCCTTGCGCGACTCGTAGCTGGTGAAGAACACGGCACCGTCCTCGTCGAGGTGCTTGAGCAGCACGATGCGTACCGAGGGTGCTCCGTCAGGCGTCGACGACGCGAGCGCCATGGCGTTGGGTTCGTGGAGGCCCGCTGACACGGCATCGTCGAACCAGCTGCGGAAGAGCCCGATCGGCTCGAGGCCCGCACCAACCTCTTCCAGTCCGTCACGGGCGTACTCGGCCCGCATCGCGGAGAGATCCATGGACCCAGAGTAGTGAGGCGCTGAACGGGACGCAGGGCCGACGGTGCAGAATGCGAGCCATGCCTGACAACGTGAAGATCCACCACGGGCTCGAGGGCGTCGTCGCGTTCGAGAGCGAGATCGCTGAGCCCGACAAGGAAGGATCGGCACTGCGCTACCGCGGTGTCGACATCGACGACCTCGTCGGGCGCGTCCCGTTCGAGAAGATCTGGGGCCTGCTGGTCGACGGCGAGTACGAGCCGGGGCTACCGCCCGCCGAACCGTTCCCCATCCCTGTGCACTCCGGCGACATCCGAGCAGACGTCCAGAGCGCCATCGCGTTGACCGCACCGGCCTGGGGCCTGCGCCAGCTGTACGACATCCCGACCGCCGACGAGGTGCGTGAGGACCTCGCCCGCACAGCCGTGATGATCCTGTCGTACGTCGCCCAGGGTGCCCGGGGGGTGGGCCAGCCGATGGTCCCCCAGTCCATCATCGACGAGCAGGCCACCATCGTCGGCCGGATGCTCACCCGCTGGCGCGGCGAGGTGAACCCGGCCCACGCCAAGGCCATCGATGCCTACCTGGTCTCGGCCGCCGAGCACGGCATGAACGCCTCGACGTTCACGGCTCGTGTGATCGCCTCCACCGGTGCCGATGTCGCTGCCGCGTTGTCGGGGGCCGTGGGCGCCATGTCCGGCCCGCTGCACGGTGGCGCACCGTCGCGCGTGCTGCACATGATCGAGCAGGTGGAGAAGTCCGGCGACGCCGAGGGCTACGTCAAGCAGCTCCTCGACTCCGGCGAACGGCTCATGGGCTTCGGCCACCGGGTCTACCGCGCCGAAGATCCCCGCGCCCGCACCCTGCGCCGTACCGCCAAGGAGCTCGCCGCACCGCGCGCCGAGGTGGCCGAGGCACTGGAGCAGGCTGCGCTCAAGGAGCTGCGCGAGCGCCGCCCCGACCGAGTGCTGGAGACCAACGTCGAGTTCTGGGCGGCGATCGTGCTGGACTTCGCCGAGGTCCCGCCGAACATGTTCACCGCAATGTTCACCTCCGCCCGCACCGCCGGGTGGAGCGCCCACATCCTGGAGCAGTACAAGACCGGCCGACTCATCCGTCCGTCGTCGATCTACACCGGTCCCCCCGAGCGCCAGGCCGACGAGGTCACCGGCTGGAACCCGGTCTGGGCCGAGGGCTGAGCAGCCTGGAGACGACCACCACAGCCGGGCTGCGCAGGGCACTATTGTCGGGTTCATGACTGTTCAGGACATCCCGCTCAACGACGGCACCACCATCCCGCAGCTCGGTTTCGGCGTGTTCCAGATCGATCCCGCCGAGACCCAGGCTGCGGTCGAGAAGGCGCTCGAGGTGGGCTACCGACATCTCGACACCGCCAAGATCTACCGCAACGAGGGAGGTGTCGGCGCGGCCCTGGCGGCTTCCGGGTTGGACCGGGACGACGTCTTCGTGACCACCAAGCTGTGGAACTCCAACCAGGGCTACGACTCGACGCTCGCCGCCTTCGACGCCAGCATGGACCGGCTCGGACTCGAGGTTCTCGACCTGTACCTCATCCACTGGCCGACGCCGGAGAAGGATCTCTTCGTCGACACGTGGAAGGCCTTCGAGAAGTTGAAGGCCGACGGTCGTGTGCGCTCCATCGGTGTGTCAAACTTCCGCGTCCAGGACCTGCAGCGGCTCCTCGACGAGGGCCTCACGGTGCCGTCGGTCAACCAGATCGAGCTGCACCCCGCCCTCACCCAGGACGCGCTGCGGGCATTCCATGCTGAGCACGACATCGCCACCGAGGCGTGGAGCCCTCTCGCGCAGGGTGCGGTGCTGGATGAGCAGGCGGTCCTGGACGCTGCCGACGCGCACGACGCCACGCCTGGTCAGGTCGTGCTGGCCTGGCACCTGGCTCAGGGGAACATCGTCTTTCCCAAGTCGGTGACGCCCGAGCGCATCGAGTCCAACTTCGGCGCCACCGACGTCTCGCTGAGCGACGACGAGATCGCCGCGATCAGCTCCATCAACCGCGACGAACGCGTCGGCCCGGACCCCTCGACGCTCAACTGAGAACGACCCCGTCGCCCGATATGTGAGCCCCGGCACCCGATCCTGCAAAGGTTGGGTGCCGGGGCTCACACATCGGGCGCGCTACGGGCGGGCCGCAGGACTCCGAGCAGGACATGCTCGATGCGCTCGACCTCATCCTGGACGGCGTCGAGCACCTCCTCTCCGAGCGCGCCGACACCTGATCGACCGGCCGCCCGGCCCGATGTCGCCGAGCGCAGTACCACCGTGGTTTCGGCTCGAGGCCCCGCGTCCCCGTGAGCCATCCGCGAGCGGGTTCAGACACGCCCGGAGAAATCTCGGCCCACCCTCTACCCCCGGGGGCCTCTGACGTCGTACGGTGGCGAGCATCAGATGCGTATCACGAAATGGAATGCACGATGCGCAACATGCAGCAGTTTCTCACCGGACACCGGCTCCGCGCTCCGCGCGCCATGCCCGCGAGCCGTTCGGCCAGGGATGCCCTGACCCGGCTGCTCGCCGATCCCCGCTTCGAGGTCCTTCCGGCCGACGGCGCAGCCGACCTCGTCGCCCAGCACCTTCCCCCGGGCCGCACGGTCACCGTGACGGCCTCCCCCACCCGAGGCCTGGAGGCCACGCTGGTGCTCGCCGAGCAGCTCCAGGCTCTCGGACACCATGCCGTCCCCCACCTCGCTGCCCGCATGGTTGCCGACTCGGCCGAGCTGGCCGAGATCGTGGCACGGCTGAGGTCGGCGGGCGTGGACGGCGTCTTCATCCCCAGCGGCGACGCCGCGCAGGCCGGCGCCTATCCCGACGCCTTCAGCATGCTGCACGCCCTGGACGATCTCGGACGGCCATTCCGGTCCGTCGGCATCACGGCCTACCCGGAGTCGCACCCGACGATTCCGGACGACATGACGATCCAGGCGATGTGGGACAAGCGTGAGCACGCCACGGAGATGGTCAGCAACATGACCTTCGACCCCCAGATCGTCCAGACCTGGCTGACCCGGGTGCGGGGCCGCGGCGTGACACTGCCGCTGTGGCTGGGCCTGCCCGGGCCGGTCAGCACGACACGCCTGCTCGGTGTGGCCTCGCGGATCGGTGTCGGCGACTCCACGCGGTTTCTGGCCAAGCACCCGCGCGCCGTCGCCAGACTGCTGAGGCCCGACGGTTTCTCCAGCGACTCCTTCCTGCGGCACCTCGGCCCGACGCTCGCGCTGGAGACCTCGCGCGTCGTCGGGCTGCACGTCTTCACCTTCAACCAGGTGGCCGAGGCCGAGGCCTGGCGCACCGACCTGATGGACCGCATCCAGCAGAGCCGAGGTCCCGCCCCCTGAACCGCCGCGACCCCGCCGCGTACGAGAACCCCACACCCCCGAGGTCACCCACCAGCCAGACCAGCAACACCAAGGAGCACCCCATGAGCCACAACGTCCCGTCGGTCGACCAGTCCGACCGCCTCGTCCCCGTCAACCTGCGCCAGTCCGGCCGCACCCCCGTCGAGATGCTCATCGACACGCGGGTGCGCAAGTCTCCGTACTGGCACCTGTCCGCGGAGGCCGGCTGCTGGCGCGCGTCCGTCTACAACCGCATGTACCACCCCCGCGGGTACGTCCGCCCCGAGGACGGTGGCGCGATGGTCGAGTACGACTCACTCGTCAACCACGTGACGATGTGGAACGTCGCGGTCGAGCGCCAGATCCAGGTCAAGGGTCCCGACGCCGCGGCGTTCGTCGACTTCGTCATCACCCGTGACGCCACCAAGATCCCGCCGATGCGAGCGCGGTACGTCATCTTGTGCAACGAGTCCGGTGGCATCCTCAACGACCCGGTCCTGCTGCGCATCACCGAGGACGAGTACTGGTTCAGCCTGTCCGACTCCGACCTGATGTTCTGGCTCCAGGGCGTCAACATCGGCCGTCGCTTCGACGTCGACATCAACGAGATCGACGTCGCACCCGTGCAGATCCAGGGGCCCAAGTCCGTCGACCTGATGATCGATCTCTTCGGACCCCAGATCACCGACATCCCGTCCTACGGGCTGTACGCCGGGACGGTCGCCGGGTGCGAGGTCATCGTGTCCCAGACCGGGTTCTCCGGGGAGAAGGGCTATGAGATCTATCTGCGCGACGCCTCCCTGCACGCCGAGACGCTCTGGTCGGCGGTGCTCGAGGCGGGCCGACCGCACCAGCTGGCGGTCATCGCCCCGGCCCACCACCGCCGCATCGCAGCGGGGATCCTCTCCTGGGGCCAGGACATGGACCAGGAGACCCTGCCGTTCCAGGTGAATCTCGGCTACCAGGTGCCACGCAGCAAGACGACCGACTACATCGGAAAGGCGGCGCTGGAGCAGGCCCGTGCCGCCCTCGAGGCGGGCGCACCGCCGTACACGCACACGCTGGTCGGCCTTCGCCTCGGCGGGAGGCCGATCGATGACTACGCCCCGGACTTCTGGCTGGTCTCCAACAACCCGGAGGACGAGCCCGTGGGATACGTGACGTCACCCTGGTACTCCCCCGAGCTCGAGGGCAACATCGCGATGGCGCACGTGCCGATCGCTGACAGCGCCATCGGGACGCCCTTGTGGGTGTACCTGCCCGACGAGTACGCCCACGATCCCGGAGTGCCGGTGCCCGCGCGGGTGGTGGAGATGCCGTTCCGACCGTCGGTCAACCCGAACCAGCGTGAGCTCCTGCGCTCGCGCGGTCTGGACGCCGCCGTATGAGCGCGGCCCCGAGAGGCTACGGAGGGAGAACGCCACGATGACCATCGACACCGCCCGCACCGCACCCGGCACCGGGCCGGAGGACGTGCCACCCGATGCCCCGTTGCCGACTGACGCCACCATCGCCGGATCGGTGACGCCGTGGCCCATCAGCCGGGTCGCCGAGCAGATGCTCGGACTTCCCGAGGAGGCGCTCGTTCCGCACGGCCGCCACGTCGCCAAGATCGACCGGACCTGGCTCCGACGGCTCGAGACCGCACCCCAGGGCCGTCTCGTGCTCGTCACCGGGATCTCCCCGACGCCCGCCGGGGAGGGCAAGACCACCACGACGGTCGGGCTCACCGACGGCCTGCGCCACCTGGGGGTTCGGGCCACCGCGGCCCTGCGGGAGCCGAGCATGGGGCCGGTGTTCGGGATGAAGGGCGGCGCGGCCGGCGGCGGGTGGTCCCAGGTGGTGCCGATGGTCGACATCAACCTGCACTTCACCGGGGACTTCGCGGCGATCGCGGCCGCCAACAACCTGCTCTCCGCTCTCATCGACAACCACGTGCACCAGGGCAACGCCCTGGACATCGATCCGCGCCGGATCTCGTGGAAGCGGGTGCTCGACGTGAACGACCGGGCCCTGCGCGATGTCGTCGTCGGGCTCGGCGGGCCGTCCAACGGCGTTCCCCGCGAGGAGGGCTGGGACATCGTCGTCGCGAGCGAGCTGATGGCGATCTTCTGCCTGGCCACGTCGCTGACGGACCTCAAGGAGCGGATCGGCAGGATCGTCGTGGCCCACACCCGGGACCGTCGGCCGGTCACTGCAGCGGACCTGCAGGCCCACGAGGCGATGACCATCCTGCTCGCCGAGGCGCTCCAGCCGAACCTGGTGCAGACGTTGGAGCACTCCCCCGTCTTCGTCCACGGTGGGCCGTTCGCCAACATCGCGCACGGCTGCAGCTCCGTGCTCGCGACGCGCACGGCGCTGGCGACGTCGGACGTCGTGGTCACCGAGGCCGGGTTCGGGGCGGATCTCGGGGCGGAGAAGTTCATCGACCTCAAGTGCCGGCTCGCGGGGCTGCTGCCGAGCGCAGCCGTCGTCGTGGCCACGGTCCGCGCCTTGAAGTACCACGGTGGCGTGGCGCTGGCCGACCTACAGGCCGAGGACACCGGTGCCGTGCGAGCCGGGGCGGCGAACCTGCGTCGTCACCTGCAGAATCTCCGGGACGTCTTCGGCGTCCCGGCGGTCGTGGCGATCAACAGGTTTCCGCAGGACACCGATGCGGAGATCGCCGTGGTCCGTGAGATCACCGCCGCCGAGGGCGCCGAGGCCGTGGAGGCCACCCATGTTCCTCACGGCGGCGCCGGTGCGACGGATCTTGCTCATGCGGTCCAGCGTCTGCTGTACGAGAGTGAGGACGAGGTGTCCTACTGCTACCCCCAGGACGCGGACATCGTCACCAAGGCCGAGGCGGTCGCCCGGCGCGTCTACCGGGCGTCGGAGGTGACGTGGAGTGCGACGGCGCGCCGCCAGCTGCAGCAGATCTCCGCTGACGGGTACGGCCACCTTCCGGTGTGCTTTGCCAAGACGCCGTACTCCTTCTCCACGAACCCCAGCCGTCTCGGGGCGCCTGAGGACCACGTCGTCGACGTTCGCGAGGTGCGCCTTCGGGCCGGGGCTGGGTTCGTCGTGCTGATCACCGGCGACGTCATGACGATGCCGGGCCTGCCCCGCCAGCCGGCCAGCGCCACGATGACGATCGACGACGACGGACGGGTGAGCGGGCTCTCGTGACCACCCCGGCGGGGGTGCCGGGCCCCGGGCGGCCGACCAGCACCGCGGGGGTGCCGGGCCCCGGGCGGCCGACCAGCACCGCGGGGGTGCCGGGCCTTCCAACACTGGTCACGAGTTGCGCAGTGCGCGAACGAAAACTGTCATACGCAACGGCTGCTGGTAGCGTTCCACCATGACCTCCACCATCAACACCGAAACCAGACAAGGTCGCGACGTGGGCGTCGTGCAGTCGGTCGACCGTGCGATCACGATACTGGAGATCCTCGCCCGAGAGGGAGAGGCCGGCGTGACGTCGGTGGCCGACGAGCTCGGCGTGCACAAGAGCACCGCATTCCGCCTCATCGGGACGCTGGAGGCCCGAGGCGTGGTCGAGCAGACCGACGATCGCGGCAAGTACCAGCTCGGCGTCGGCCTGATCCGGATGGCCGGCACCACGGCCGCGCGGATCGACCTCGTGCAAGCCTCCCGCCCCATCAGCAAGCAGCTGGCGGCCGACACCGGCGAGACGGTCAACATCGCCGTGCTCGTCGACGACTCGGCGCTGTACCTGGACCAGATCGCCGGCGCCGCGACGCTGCAACCTCACAACTGGGTGGGCCGGCGCATCCCCTTGCACGCCACCAGCAACGGCAAGGTGCTCGCTGCGGCCCTCGATCCCGACGAGGTGGACGAGCTGCTCCCGGACCTGCCCCCCTACACCGAGCGCACCATCACCCGTCGGCGCACACTGCACCGCGAGCTGGCCGACGTGCGCCGGAACGGCCATGCGGTGGCCGTTGACGAGCTGGAGGAAGGGATGACAGCCCTGTCCGCCCCGGTGCGCGACGCCCACGGCGAGGTCGCGGCCGCCCTCAGCGTGACCGGATCCAGCTTTCGTCTCGACGCCGAGTCACGCGCCGGTGTCGCGACCCTCCTCGTCGCCGCCGCCGACGAGGTCTCCACGGCGCTCGGGTGGGTAGAGCGAGGCTCCTGAAGCGCCAGCACCTCCCGGCGCGCTGATCGGCACGAGGTTCGTGCGCCGATCCATTGACACGACCCCGGTCCACACCGGAGAGTGGTTCTGTATCGCATGACGCGACAGAATGCGCATCACGCAACAATTGCGGGACGCTTCCCAGTGGTTGGAGGTCGCCATGGCACTGCCAGAGTCAGCCCAGGTCGTCGTGGTGGGAGCCGGCATCGTCGGCAACAGCCTCGTGCACCATCTCGCCCGCCTCGGGTGGCGAGACATCGTGCAGATCGACAAGGGCCCGCTACCCAACCCCGGAGGGTCGACGGGCCACGCGTCCAACTTCATCTTCCCCGTCGACCACTCGCGCGAGATCACGGACCTGACGCTCGACTCGGTCCGTCAGTACACCGAGCTCGGTGTCTTCACGCGATCCGGTGGCTTTGAGATCGCCCGCACCGAGGAGCGCATGGAGGAACTGCGGCGGCGGATGTCCAGCGCCCGCGCCTGGGGCATCGAGGCCGAGCTGGTCACGCCCGAGCAGGTCAAGGAGAAGGTGCCGTTCCTGGAGACCGAGGGCCTGCTCGGCGCCTTCTGGACACCGTCGGTCGGCGTGGTCGACTCGCTGCGCGCAGGGACGCTGATGCGCGAGCGTGCCGTCGAGAGCGGAGCACTCACCGTCTCACCCAACACCGAGGTGCTGGGCATCGACGTCGCCGGCGGAGCAGTCGCCGGAGTGCGCACGGACCGTGGTGACGTCGCCTGCGAGCGGATCGTCGTGGCCTGCGGCGTGTGGAGCCCGCGCATCGCGGCCATGGCGGGCGCGGCGATCCCACTCACTCCCGCCGTCCACCAGATGATCAGCGTCGGTCCCATCCCCCAGCTCGCTGGGACCGACGGCGAGATCACCTTCCCGATCGTGCGCGACATGGACGCGCTCTGCTACGAGCGTCAGCACGGCGCCGACATGGAGGTCGGCTCCTACGCCCACCGGGCGATCCTGCACGAACCGGACGAGATCCCCTCCATCGACCAGGCCAGGCTCAGTCCCACCGAGCTGCCGTTCACCGACGACGACTTCGATCCTCAGCTCGAGACCGCTCTGGAGCTGATGCCCGACGCACTGGGTGCCGACGGGGCCGAGATCCGCTACGCGATCAACGGGCTGCTGTCCCTGACCCCTGACGGGTCGCCGATCCTCGGCGAGACTCCCGAGGTGCGCGGACTGTGGTCGGCCGCCGCGGTCTGGATCAAGGAAGGTCCGGGCGTCGGCCGCGCACTCGCCGAGCAAATGACCCACGGCTGGTCACAGATCGACACGCACCACAGCGACGTGTCGCGCTTCCACCCCCACCAACGCACCCGCGAGCACGTGCGGGCCCGGACGTCGGAGGGCTTCATCAAGACGTACGGCATCGTCCACCCGTTCGAGCAGTGGGAGTCCGAGCGGGACAAGCGCCTGGCACCCATGCACCCGCACCAGCAGGAGCAGAAGGCTCAGTTCTTCGAGGCGGCCGGCTGGGAACGGCCGCACTGGTACGAGTCCAACGAACCTCTGCTGGCCGAGTACGGCGACCGCGTCATGCACCGCGAGCACGAGTGGGACGCGCGCTGGTGGAGCCCGATCATCAACGCCGAGCACCTGGCGATGCGCGAGCGTGCCGGCATCGTCGACCTCTCGGCGTTCGCGATCTTCGACGTCGTCGGCCCCGACGCCCTGGCCGCGGTGCAGCGCACGGTGGTGGCACAGGCCGACGTGGCGGTGGGTCGCGTCGTCTACACGCCGGTCCTGGACGCCCGCGGCGGGTTCGTCTCGGACCTGACCGTCATGCGGCTCGCCGACGACCACTTCCGTGTGGTCACCGGTGGCGCGCACGGCATGGCCGACCTCAAGTGGTTCAGGGACCACGCACGCGGCCTGGCTGCCGCCGTGGTCGACCAGACCACGGCGTACACCACGATCGGGCTGTGGGGTCCCCGCGCCCGCGACATCCTGGGAGCCCTGACCGACGACGACATCAGTCACGAGGGCTTCGGCTTCGGCCGGTGCCGTGGCATCGAGGTCGGTTCGCTCTCCGTGCACGCCTCGCGCATCTCCTACGTCGGCGAGCTCGGCTGGGAGCTGTACGTCTCGATGGAGCAGGGCGCGGCGCTGTGGAAGGCGCTCCACGACGCCGGGGAGCCGCACGGCGCCGTCCCCGTCGGCATCGGCGTGTATGGCACCACCGGACGCCTGGAGAAGAGTTACCGCGCCTTCGGGGCCGAGCTGGACGCCGAGCGCACGATCGTCGAGGCCGGCATGCAGCGCCCACGGGTCAAGGAGGCCGACTTCACCGGTCGGGAGGCCTATCTGGTCCAGCGTGAGCAGGCGCCCGCGCGCGTCATGTGCACGCTGGCCGTCCAGGACCACACCTCATCCTCCGGCGCTCGCCGGTACATGCTCGGTGGCGAGCCGGTACTCACCCGTGACGGCGGCACGTTGACCGACGCGGGCGGCCATCACCCCTACGTCACCACGGCCGGCTCGGCACCGAGTCTCGGGCAGCACCTGTTGATGTCCTACCTCCCGCCGGAGCAGGCGGCGGTCGGTACCGAGCTGGCGGTCTCGTACATGAGCGAGCTGTACCCCGTGACCGTGATCAGCGCCGACGCCACGGCGGCCTTCGACCCCGACAACGAACGGGTGCGCTCATGACCCGGGTGCTCGTGGCCGTCAAGCGGGTCGTCGACGTTGCCGGCGACGTCGTGCTGACCGATGACGAGCAAGGTCTGGACGGGCGGTACGCCGGACACACCATGAGCGACCACGATGCCTGCGCGATCGAGCTGGCGATCCAGGTGGCCGAGTCCGACGGTGGATCCGTGACCGTCGTCAGCGTCGGCCCACCGGAAGCGATGGACCAGATCCGCGCAGCCCTGGCCCTCGGAGCCCACCGCGCGGTCCTGGTCGAGACCGATCCCCTGATGCTCGGACCCGCCGACGTGGCGGCCGAGCTGGCTGCCGTCGTGGCGGACGCGGAGAGCGCCGGGGAGCCGTACGACCTCGTGCTCGCCGGCAACGACGCCGCGGACACCGGCGACTTCCAGGTGCCGATCCGGTTGGCCCATGCGCTGGTGCGTCCCATCGTCACAGGTGCCGCGACGCTCGAGGTGCACGGCAGGACCGTCGTGGCCACGGTCAACGGCCCCGCCGGGACGGACACCTACGAGGTCCCCCTGCCCGCCGTGGCATCGGTGCTGGAGGGCGGCACCTCGCCGCGCTACCCCACGCTGAAGGGTCGGATGGCGGCCAAGAAGGTCGAGGTGGAGGTCCGAGAGCCGGTAAGCGTCGCGCCACGCGGCTCCGGGCGGGTCCGCTGGCAGGTCCCTGCACCTCCGCCCAGCAGCACGGAGCTGCTGGGAGAGGGCCCGCAAGCGGCCCCGGCCGTCGTCGAGACCCTGCGCTCACTGGAGGTCCTGCGATGATCGTGGTGCTGTGCGAGGTCGACGCCGTCTCCGGCGAGGCCGACGAGGTCTCCTTGGAGGCACTCGCTGCCGCCAGGTCCCTGGGCCCCACGGCCGCCCTCGTCGCGGCGGTCGTCGGTCCGGTGCGCGACACGCAGGCTCTGGGGGCAACGCTGGCGGCCCACGGTGCGACGCAGGTCCATCATCTCGGCGGCGACCAGGTCGAGGCCTTCGGTGGCGCCGCCTGGGCGTCGGCACTCGCCGATCTGCGCGTGCATCTGGGTGCCGACGTCGTGCTGGCCGGCGGCACGGCGCGTGGCAACGAGGTGATGGCTCACCTCGCCACCAGCCTCGATGTGCCCATGGCGGCCAACGTGGTCGCTCTGGCGGCCCAGGACACCGCCGGTTCCGGGACCGTCCCCCTGGTGGCGCACCGTCAGGTGGCCGGTGGCTCGGCGGTCGAGGAGATGCGTCTCGGGGAGTCCCCGGCCGTGCTCACGGTGGCCGGGCACGCCTGGCAGCCCGATCCCCTCCCCGACGCTGCAGAGGCGAGCTGGACCGCGTGGGAGCCGAAGGTGTCCGACGCCGACCGGGTGGCCCAGGTGGTGAGGACGAGCGAACCCGAACCCGATGAGTCGCAGGCCCTGACGGCGGCGAAGGTCGTCGTCGGTGCGGGGCGCGGCGCCGGCGGCCCGGACGGCTTCGGCGCGGTGAGCGAGCTGGCCGAGCTGCTGGGTGGCGCCGTGGGGGTGACGCGCGTGGTCACCAGCCTGGGCTGGCGGCCGCACCACGAGCAGGTGGGCCAGACCGGGAGCAGGATCGCGCCCGACGTCTACATCGCCTGCGGCATCAGCGGAGCCATCCAGCACTGGGCAGGGTGCGCGTCCTCACGCACCATCATCGCGATCAACACCGACCCGGAGGCCCCGATGATGACGCGGGCCCACTACGCCGTCGTGGGCGACATGCACGAGGTCGTCCCCGCGATCGTCGACGAGCTCCGCGCCCGCTGACACCAGCAGTCCACGCCCGGCCTGGGGGAGGCACCAGCCCCAGCTCACCACCACCGGCCACACCACCCGGCCCGGGAACGGGTGTGCCGGGCCCGCGGATACCTCCCAGCACGGAGCGCAGCGGGGGGGCCTCCCACGAGCGCAGCGCGTGGGGGCGTACGCGCTGGGGGCGGCGAACGGTACAGACATGCGTCGGGGCCAGCCATCCCCCCGAGATGACCGGCCCCGGCACCACGCACACGGTGGGCCATCCCCCCGAGATGGCCAGCCTCTGTCGTGCGGTGTGACACGAGAATACCCGAAGGACTAGTTCTTTGGAACTAGTCGAACTAGTTCTTCTGGGTTCCCTGCCTGTGCCGTCGAGAGACCTCAGGACCGGGAGTCGTACGCCTGCAGGATGCGATCGGCGGCTGTCGCCGCAGGCATCGCTCCGGCGAGGACGGCCTCGCGCACCTCGGCCCGGACGGCGGCGACCTGCTCGTCGGTCCGCAACCGCTGGTCGAGCTCGTCGCGGACGAGGGCCCAGGTGAACTCCAGCTGCTGGTTGGCGCGCTTCTCGGCCAGACCCCGAGCGCCCATGAACTCACGGTGCCGGATGAGGCGGTTCCAGACGCGATCGATCCCGGTGTGCTCCAGGGCTGACGCGGTGACGACCGGCGGGACCCAGCCGTTGGTCCCGGCATACACCAGGCGCAGGGCCCCTGCCAGCTCCTTGGCGGTGACCTCGGCCTCCTGGGCCCACTCACCGTCGGCCTTGTTGACACAGATGACGTCAGCGATCTCCAGGATGCCCTTCTTGATGCCCTGCAGCTGATCACCCGTGCGGGCGATGGTGAGGAACAGGAACGTGTCGACCATCCCCGCCACCGTGATCTCGGACTGACCGACACCCACGGTCTCCACCAGCACCACGTCGTGCCCGGCCGCCTCCAGCACGGTCATGGCCTGGGACGTCGCCCTGGCCACGCCGCCGAGGGTCCCGGCACTCGGCGAGGGCCGGATGAAGGCCTGGGGGCTGACGGCCAGGGACGACATACGGGTCTTGTCGCCCAGCACCGAGCCACCGGTCCGGACGCTGGAGGGGTCCACGGCCAGGACGCCGACCCGCTTGCCCTGCTCGACCAACCATGCGCCGAGGGCCTCGATGAACGTCGACTTGCCGACCCCCGGCACGCCTGAGATCCCGATGCGCACCGCTCCCCCGGCGCGCGGCGTGAGCTCGGCCAGCAGCTCTCTGGCCTGGGCGCGATGGTCAGCGCGGCTTGACTCCACGAGGGTGATGGCCCGTGAGTACGCAGCGCGCTTGCCCTCCAGGACCTGCCCGGCCAAGGTCTCGACGTCGATCACCTTCCCGAGTCTAGGGCGCCTCCCGTTGTCCACAGGACACCCCGCTCGGGCTGGACGTTGCTTCGCAGGTCTGGAAATACTCGGGCCGGCCGACGACACTGGAGGAGTGATCACCGTGACCGAACCGCAGGTGTGGACCCTCATCGGGGTCTTCGCGGCTGCCCTGTTCGGCATGCTGACGCTCATGTCGACGATGTTCGTGCGTATCGTCCGCACCGAGGTCAGATCCCTGCACACCGAGATCGGCTCCGTCCGCACCGAGCTACACGGTGAGATCGGCTCCCTCCGTCGCGAGATCGACGGGCTCCGTCGCGAGATGCAGACCGAGTTCGGCTCGGTCCGCACCGAGATCCGCCATCTCGACCGCGACCTGCAGACCATCGCACGCAGGGTCTTCGGCGACGACGTCGCCTGAGCCTTCCGAACCTTGGGAGTGGCTCAGGCCTGCGGGATCGACCTCAGCTTCTCGAGCAGGCTGAGCGCGGAGTCGGCGATGACCGTGCCCGGCAGGAAGACCTCCGCCGCACCCATCTCCTTCAGGGTCGGCACGTCGTCGGGCGGGATGACACCGCCCATGACCACCATGATGTCCTCGCCGCCCTGCGCGGCCAGGGCCTCCTTGAGCTCGGGCAGCAGGGTCAGGTGGCCAGCCGCGAGGCTGGAGACACCGATGATGTGGACGTCGGCGTCGATCGCCTGCTGGGCCACCTCGGCGGGCGTGGAGAACAGCGGTCCGACGTCGACGTCGAAGCCCATGTCGGCGAAGGCGGTCACAATCACCTTCTGGCCGCGGTCATGTCCGTCCTGACCCATCTTGGCCACCAGGATGCGGGGGCGACGTCCCTCTGCCTTCTCGAACTCCGCCGTCGCCTCGATGACCTTCTCGATGTTGCCATTCTGTCCGGCTTCGGTCCTGTACACACCCGAGATCGTACGGATCACGGCCTGGTGGCGCCCGTAGACCTTCTCCAGAGCGAGTGAGATCTCTCCGACCGTCGCCTTGGCACGGGCCGCGTCGACGGCCAGTGCGAGCAGGTTGCCGTCGAGTGAGCCGTCTCGTGAGGCCCCCGCCTCGGCGCTGCGGGTGAGGGCCTGCAGGGCCGACTCGACGGCGGCGTCGTCACGCTCGGCACGCAGCCGCTCCAGCTTGGCCACCTGCTGGGAGTACACCGATGCGTTGTCGACCTTGAGCACGTCCAGCGGGTCCTCATCGGCCAGTCGATGGGTGTTGACGCCGATGACCGACTGCACACCGGAGTCGATGCGTGCCTGCGTGCGCGCGGCGGCCTGCTCGACACGCATCTTGGGGATGCCCGCTTCGATGGCCTTGGCCATGCCACCGGCCTTCTCGACCTCCTGGATGTGTGCCCAGGCGCGGTTGGCGAGGTCACGCGTCAGCTTCTCGACGTAGTAGGAACCACCCCACGGGTCGATGACGTCGGTGGTGCCGGACTCCTGTTGCAGCACCAGCTGGGTGTTGCGAGCGATGCGGGCGCTGAAGTCGGTCGGCAGGGCGATGGCCTCATCGAGCGCGTTGGTGTGCAGGCTCTGGGTGTGCCCCTGCGTGGCTGCCATGGCCTCGATGCAGGTGCGCTGGACGTTGTTGAAGACGTCCTGCGCCGTGAGGCTCCAACCCGAGGTCTGGCTGTGGGTCCGTAGGCTCAGGGACTTGGGGTTGGACGGATTGAAGTCCCGCACGAGACGCGCCCAGAGGGCCCGTCCGGCCCGCATCTTGGCGACCTCCATGAAGAAGTTCATGCCGATGGCCCAGAAGAAGCTCAGCCGCGGCGCGAACCGGTCGATGTCGAGCCCGACGTCCAGGCCTGCCCGGATGTACTCCACACCGTCGGCCAGCGTGTAGGCCAGCTCGAGGTCGTTCGTGGCTCCGGCCTCCTGGATGTGGTACCCGGAGATCGAGATGGAGTTGAACCGCGGCATCCGCTCGGCGGTGTAGGCGAAGATGTCGGAGATGATCCGCATCGACGGCGCCGGCGGGTAGATGTAGGTGTTGCGGACCATGAACTCCTTGAGGATGTCGTTCTGGATGGTCCCCGAGAGCTGTTCCGGCTTCACCCCCTGCTCCTCGGCCGCGACGATGTAGAGCGCCAGCACCGGCAGCACGGCACCGTTCATCGTCATGGAGACGCTCATCTCATCCAGCGGGATGCCGTCGAAGAGCTGGCGGGCATCGTAGATGGAGTCGATCGCGACGCCGGCCATGCCGACGTCCCCCTTGACCCGGGGGTGGTCGGAGTCGTAACCGCGGTGGGTTGCGAGGTCGAAGGCCACCGACAGGCCCTTCTGGCCGGCCCGCAGGTTGCGGCGGTAGAAGGCGTTGGACTCCTCGGCGGTGGAGAATCCGGCGTACTGGCGGATGGTCCACGGCTGCGTGGTGTACATGGCCGGGTACGGGCCGCGCAGGTAGGGCGTCAGTCCGGGGTAGGTGTCCAGCCCGTCGAGCCCGGTGAGGTCCTGCGCCGTGTAGAGGTTCTTGATCGCGATGCCCTCGGGCGCGTCCCACGGCTCGGCGCCATCCGTGGCGCCAGCGAAGGCCTCGGCGTCGGGGGTCGGCTGCTCCTCGGGGTCCAGCGGCAGGCCGGCGAAGCTCTCGGGAATGCTCATCGACCGAGCTCCTCTCGGGTACGGCGCAGGAAGGCCAGGGCGTCCAGGCCCGCGGCCGCCCAATCGTCGACGGCACTGGCATCGACGGCGCCTTCTTCGACGGTACCGGGCTTGCCCGCGACGACGACACGCCGCGCACCTGCCTCGCGCAGCGCCGCCACCAGGTCCGTGCCCCATGCGGCGTAGAGCGGATCCGGGCCGGTGAGGCACACCACGGCGGGGGTGTCCGCCTCGCGGTAGGCAGTGACCACGTCCTCCGGGCCCTCGCTGGGTCCGGCGGTGACGGTGTCGATACCGCCGGCGGCGAACAGGTTGGCCGCGAAGGTCGCGCGTGCTGTGTGCTGGGCGATCGTGCCCATCGTGGCCAGGAAGACCGGCTCGGCGGCGGGCTCGTCGCGCATCTGCTCGAACTCCTGTCCGTACCGCAGGACAGGCAGGTGGCGCCCGTACGGGCGGCGTTCGGGAATCTCTTCGTGCAGGTTCGGGAACTCCGAGACGCCGGTGAGCGGACGTGCGCGCCGTGCGATCGCGAGCGCTCGGTCCGAGACCGTGGCCTTCACCCGCTCGTGCAGTGCGGCCAGGCTCGCGTCCAGATCGCCCGCACCGTCCAGATCCGTGAACAGCGCCCAGGCTGCGCGCGCGGTGTCGTCGGTGAGCTTCTCCACGGCATGGGAACCACCAGCCGGGTCGAGGACTCGCGCGACGTGCGACTCGCTGATCAGCAGGCTGCTGGTGTTGCGGGCGATACGCCGGCTGAACGGCTCGGGCAGACCGAGGGGTTCGTCGAACGGCAGCACCGTGACGCTCGTGGCCCCACCGACGCCTGCGGCGAAGGCCGCGATGGTGGTGCGGAGCATGTTGGCGTAGGGGTCGTAGGAGGCCATCATCGGACGTGACGTCACGACGTGCTGGCGCTGCGCCCGCTGCGCCTCGCCGACCCCACTGAGCTCCAGCATCCGGCTCCACAGACGCCGCGCAGCCCGGAGCTTGGCGATCGTGGGGAACTGCTCGTCCGTGGCGGCTAGCCGCACGTCGAGCTGCTCGGCCGCCTGGTCGGGCGTGAAGCCCTCGCGGGTGAGCAGACGCAGGTAGGCGGCGCCGGCCAGCAGGACGTACGCGAGCTCCTGCACGTCGGAGGCACCAGCGTCGTGCACCGCCGTCCCGTCGACGACGATGCCCCGCACTCCACGATCCTGCGCGAGGCGTGCCACCTCCACGGCCACGGAAAGATCGTCGGTCCCGACGGCCCCACCGGTGGCCCGCCGAACGCGGATGCCGATCGGGTCTGCTCCGAAGCTCGTGCCCGGGGCGGCGTCCGTGGCCTTGTCCTGAAGGACCGCGTCGAGCGTCCGGGCAGCGGTCAACGGATCGTCAGGGGCGTCGAGGACGACAGGCGCGAGGTCGAGGAAGACTGGTTCGAGGATGCGAGCCAGCGCGTCGGTGGGCACCGCCCCCTCCCCGACGGAGATCCACAGCGAGTTGACGCCGTTCTCGATGTCGGTGACGACGTGCTGGGCCGTCCGCTCGACGTCGGGGTCGGTGTGCCAGGCCCGGTTGTCCCAGCCGTCGAGCTCACGACCGGCCACCGAGCCGCGGGTGAACGGCGCCTGTCCGGGCAGCCCCGTGTCCGGGAGTCCGGACACCAGGTCCGCGGTGCCGAGCGGTGGGACGTCGATGCCGTCGAGAGTCGCGGTGGACAGGTGTGCCCACACATCGCTGTCGGGATCGTCGTCGCCCAGCTTCTTGGTCTTGCGCAGGACAGCGGCCGTGGCCTTCTCCCACTCCTCGAGCTCGTGGTCGAAGCCTTCAGCCAGGGGGACGGCGACCGTCACGTCCGGGCCAACGCCCGAGCCGGAGTCAGATGCCATGGGGGCATGCTAGGTCCGTGCCGTGACCGGGACCACCCGGTGTGAGAAATATGACTGAACGGGCGCTGTCGGGTGCGCTGCCGACCCGGTCGGGCGTCGCAACGTTCCGGAGGACTGGAAGACTGGAGCCGTGGAGATACCCGCTGACCTGCGTCCCCGCGACGGCCGCTTCGCCTCAGGACCGTCCAAGGTCGACCCCGCTGCCCTGCGGGCGCTCGCCGCGACCGACCGAACCCTCATGGGCACCTCGCACCGCGCGACGCCCGTCAAGAGCCTCGTTGCACGGGTCACGGAGGGCTTGCGGGTGTTCTTCGACGTTCCCGACGGTCACGAGGTGGTCTACGGCGTCGGTGGCTCGCACGCGTTCTTCGACGCCGCGACGTTCGGGCTCGTGGAGCACCGCAGCCAGCACCTCGTGCACGGCGAGTTCACCCGCAAGTTCGCCTCGGCAGTCGCGGCCGCACCGTTCCTGGCCGATCCCGAGATCCTCGAGTCCGATCCGTCGACGCACCCGTCGCACCACGGCACGCCCGGCATCGACGTCTACGCCGCTGCACAGAACGAGACGTCGACGGGCGTCATGGTGCCCGTGCGCCGGGTGGAGGGTGCCGATCCCGGGGCCCTCGTGCTCACCGACGCCACGTCCGGCGCGGGTGGGCTGCCCGTCGACCTCACGCAGACCGATGCCTACTACTTCGCTCCGCAGAAGTCCTTCGCATCCGATGGCGGTCTGTGGATCGCGTTGATGTCCCCGGCAGCGATCGAGCGGACCGAGCGGGTCAAGGCATCGGGGCGCCACGTCCCGGGGTTCCTCGACCTGCCATCGGCGATCAGCAACTCCCGCAAGGACCAGACGTACAACACGCCGTCGATCGCGACGCTGTTCCTGATGGCACACCAGCTGGACGCCTTCAACGCCGACGGCGGACTGACCCATGCCGTCGCGCGGACCACCGACTCCTCACGACGCCTGTACTCCTGGGCGGAGGCGAGCGAGTATGCGCGGCCGTTCGTGGACGCCCCCGCTGAGCGCTCGCTCGTCGTCGGCACGATCGACCTCGAGGGCGTGCCTGCCGAGGACGTCGTCGCGGCGCTGCGCGACAACGGCATCCTCGACGTGGGCGGCTACCGCGGCCTGGGACGCAACCAGCTGCGTGTCGCAATGTACCCGGCCATCGACCCCGACGACGTCGAGGCGCTCACCCGGTGCATCGACTGGGTGGTCGAGCACCTCTGATCCGCGAGTCACTCCGTCACCGCTCGCGAGTCACTCCGTCACCGCCGGTGAGTCACTCCGTCACGAGCCCAGTCCGGTGCAGCTCGCGATGCTCGGTGTAGATCTCTGCGTTCTGGTGCAGCTTGGCGACCTCCGCGTCGCTCAGCTCGCGTCGAACCTTGGCCGGCACACCGGCGACGAGGGACCGCGGCGGCACCTCCATCCCCTCTGTGACGAGCGCGCCCGCGGCAATCAACGTCTCGTCACCGATGACGGCGCCATTCATCACGACCGCCCCCATGCCGACGAGCACGTGGTCACCGATCGTCGCGCCGTGGACGACCGCTCCGTGACCCACGGAGACGCCCTCGCCCAGCGTGACCGGCTTGCCCTTGTCGACGTGGAAGGCACAGTTGTCCTGGACGTTGGAGTCCCGGCCCACCGTGATCGGCTCGTTGTCCGCCCTCAGCACCGCGCCGTACCAGATGCTGGCGCCAGGCTCGATCCTCACGGCTCCGGCGAGGGTCGCGTTCGGTGCGACCCACGCCGCGTCGTCGACCTCGGGTTGCTTGTCTCCCAGTGCAATGCGCATGCGGCTCACGCTAGCGGATGGGCCTGCCCACGATGCCGCCCCGTGACGGAGTGACTCCTCGGCGGCGACGGAGTGACTCGCCGACGGTGACGGAGTGACTCCTCGACGGTGACGGAGTGACTCCGGCTCAGGTGAGCCAGGCGGAGATGGGGTTGATCGCGAAGTACACCACGAACAGGATCGCCACGATCCACATCAGCGGATGGACGGCGCGCATCCGGCCCTTGACCACCTTGAGCAGTGCGAACGCCACGAACCCGGCGCCGATGCCGGCCGCGATGGAGTAGGTGAACGGCATGACCACGATCGTCAGGAACGCCGGGATGGCGATCTCGGCGTCGCTCCAGTCGATCTCCCCGACCTGGGTCATCATCAGGAACCCGACGAGCACCAGCGCCGGGACGGCCGCCTCGCTCGGGATGTGGTTGACGATCGGCGTGAAGACCGTCGCCAGCAGGAACAAGGCGCCGGTGACGATGCTCGCCAGACCGGTGCGTGCCCCGTCACCCACACCCGCGGCGGACTCGACGTAGGAGGTGTTGCTGGAGACCGACGCCGCGCCGCCGGCGGCCGCGGAGATCGAGTCGACGATGAGGATGCGCTGTGCCCCTTCGGGGGTGCCGTCCTCGTCGTTGAGGTCGGCCTCGGCGCCGATCGCGGTCATGGTGCCCATCGTGTCGAAGAAGTCCGCGAGGAGCAGCGAGAAGACCAGCAGCAGGACGGTCACCAGGCCGGCGCGCTCGATCGACCCGAAGAGGTTGAACTCACCGAGCAGCCCGAAGTCCGGCGCGGAGAAGAAGGAGTCCGGCAGGGAGGGGACGTTCAGGTTCCAGCCGGTGGGCTGCGGCTCCCCGTCGACGACGCTCGGCCCGGCCTCCACGAACCTCTCGACGACGATCGCCACGACGGTCGTCACCGCGATGCCGATCAGGATCGCCCCGGGGACCCGGCGCGCGTGCAGTGTGATCATGAGGATCAGGCCGAAGGTGAAGACCAGCACCGGCCAGCCGGCGAGGGTCCCGCCGAGGCCGAGGCCGAGCGGCGGCGAGGCTTCACCCGTCGCACGCACGAAGCCGGCACTCACGAAGCCGATGAGCGCGATGAACAGTCCGATCCCGACGGCGATCGCGGTCTTGAGCTCACGGGGCACCGCGTCGAAGACCGCCTTGCGGAACCCGGTCAGCACCAGGACGAGGATGATGATGCCCTCCAGCACCACCAGGCCCATGGCGTCGGCCCACGTCATCTGGGTGGCCACCGAGAACGCCAGGAAGGCGTTGAGCCCGAGACCGGCGGCGATGGCGAGCGGGAAGTTGGCCACCACGCCCATGAGGATCGACAGCAGTCCGGCCACGAGCGCCGTGGTGGCGGCGATCATGGCGAGGTCGGGCTCGGCGCCCCCACCGAGGAAGTTGCCGTCCACGTCCGGCGCGTACCCGAGGATGATCGGGTTGAGCACGATGATGTAGGCCATCGTCAAGAAGGTGACGACACCTCCGCGCACCTCCCGTGCGATGCTCGATCCCCGCTCGGAGATGCGGAAGTAGCGGTCGACAGCCGAGGTGGGGACACGGGATCCGGGACGGCGAGACGTTTCGGCCATGGCAGGGAGCATGCCAGACGTGGACGCTGCGGCGTCAGCCGACCGACGAGACTCCCGTCAGCGCCGGCGAGCCTTGCGGCGCGGGCGCCGCACCATCCAGGCAGCAACGGCCGCGAGCACACCGAGCGCGACCACGGAGAGCAACGGTGTCAGCCAACGGCGCTGCACCGCGTCGTCGGCCACCGCACCGGGCTGCGTCCCCGCCTCGGCCTCGGCCTCGGCGTCGGCGTCGGCGTCGGTGTCGATGGGCAGGGCCACCCGCCACAGCTGGAACGGCTGACCCTCACTACCGATCACCACCGAGGCTCCGTCCGGATCAACGGCCAGGGACTCGCCCTGCGGCTGCTCGGGGAGCCTGAACGTCACCTCGACGTCTCCCGTAGCGGGGTCCAGCACCTGGGCCTGCCCGTAGTTGCGGACCACAACATGGCGACCATCCGGTGTCCAAGCGGCGTCCGTGGCCAGCGACAGGGTCTGCACGTCCGTGGCCTCGACCTGCGTGACGCCGTCGGTCGAGGGGTCGGCCGGGAGACGCAGGAGCTGACCGGCGAGCACCTGCTTGCTCACCATCACCATCTCCCCTGACGTCGGATCGATCGCGAGGGACTCGACGTCCAACGGTCCGTCGGGGTGGACGAGACGGTGACGCGCAGCCGTCGTCGTGGAGTCGCCACGTCCCGGCTCGTCGAGCGAGTGGAGGGCGACCTCGTCGCGCACTCCGGTGTTGTCCCCCACGTCGGCCACCCACAGGGTGCCGTCGTGCAGTGCGAGCGCCTCGGTGTCGCGCCAGTTGGTCCCGGTGAGGGTGGTCGTGCCCACGACGTCCCCTGTGGACAGCTCGATCGCGAAGACTGCGTCGACGTTGCCGGAGTCGTTGATCGTGTACGCCAGGTCTGGGTCCTGGTGACTGATGGCCAGTCCGCTGGACTCGGTGATCCGGACGTCGTCGACGAGGCCGAGGCGTTCGGCCGGGGGCTCGGGCTCGACGCCCGCCGCCTGCCGGCCGATCGACACGACGAGGACGATGAGGATCAGCACGACGAGCAGACCGGGGATCAGCAGCCGACGTCGACGGGGGTTCATCGGCACCATCCTCCCAGCACGACACCTGTATCGCCCCACGGCACCCGCTCAGATGACGGGAGTCCGGGTAGTCTGAGAGGCGTGAGCCAGGACGACTGGACCGTGCACGACGACGACGGCCCCGAGACCATCGAGCGCAAGCTCGGGCACCGTGAGCGTGCCCGGCTGGAGCGAGCCGCGCGCCGGCACGAGCTCGGCCGACCAGACCTGGAGGAGATCGAGATCGGGCGCACCACCCACAAGGTGGCCGACGTCGAGCCGATGGACGTCGACGGCGTGCGCACCATGACGGTGGGCACCGTGCTCTGGGGTGTCGTGGCCGTCGCGCTGATCCCGTTCCTCGGCACGCTGAGCGAGGGACAGCGCACCTGGTGGATGTGGACCGCCCTGGCCGGGCTCGGTCTGGGACTCATCGGCATCGAGTACTGCAGGCGCCGCCGCAACGCCCTGAGGCACCAGCCGGGACGTCGCCGCGCCGACTGACCAGGCTCAAGCGACGGGGAGCTTGTCCTGCTCGTCCTGAACCGTGGTGCGCAGCGGGATCTCACGGATCAGCAACGACGCCACCACGCTGATGACGGCAACGCCCGCCGCCACGGCGAAGATCGTTCCCGTGGCATCGCCGTAGGCTCCACGCACCACCTCGGCCACGGGCTCCGGCAGGGAGCCGACGTCGAGCATCGAGGTGTCGCCGGTGGACGCACCGAGCGACGACAGCTTGCTGGTCACGTCGTCGCGCACCTGCGCGGCGAGGATCGCCCCGAGCACGGAGACACCGACCGTGCCGCCGAGCGAACGGAAGAACATGACGCTGGAGCTCGCCGCGCCCACCTGTGAGACGCCAACCGTGTTCTGCACGGCGAGCACATAGTTCTGCAGCAGCATGCCCATCCCCAGACCCATGAGGCCCATGAAGACCATGGTGTGCCACTCCGGCGTCGTGTGGTCGACGGTGGCGAGCAGGCCCAGCCCGAGCACGAGCAGGGACGACCCACCCACGAGGAAGGCCTTCCACCGCCCTGTACGGGTGATGAGCTGCCCGGAGACGACTGTCCCGAGCAATGAGCCGACCATCAACGGCATGCCGAGCAGTCCGGCCATCGTGGGGCTGTGACCACCGGCCACCTGGAAGTACTGACCCAGGAAGACCGACCCCCCGAACATCGCGATGCCCACCGCGACGCTGCCGATGATCGCCAAGGCCGTGGTCCGCTCGGTGATGACCTTCATGGGCACCATGGGCTCGCGATGGTTCAGCTCGACGGCGACGGCGAGCGCGCCGAGCACGAGGGTGGCCGCCCAGAACGCACCGCTCTGCCAGGAGATCCAGGGATAGGTGTCGCCCGCGAAGGTCACCCAGAGCAGGGGCAGCGCGGCGGCGGTGCTGATCAGGAGGGCGCCGGCGACGTCGAGGCGCACCCGTCGACGCATGGTGGGCAGGCGGAGGTAGCGCTGCAGCATCACGAGCGCCACGACGGCCAGCGGGACGCACACGAAGAAGCACCAGCGCCAGCCGAGGGAGTCGACGATGACGCCACCGAGCAGCGGACCACTCACGGTGGCCACGGCCATCGTCGCCCCCAGGTAGCCGCTGTACCGACCACGCTGCCGAGGCGCGATGATCGTGCCGATGATCGCCATGGCGGTCGAGGTGAGACCGCCCATGGCCAGACCCTGCACGACGCGCATCGCGATCAGCTGGGGCACGTTCTGGGCGAGGCCCGCCAGCACCGAGCCGACCACGAAGGTGAGCAGCGCGACCTGGATGAGGGCCTTCTTGTCGACCAGGTCGGACAGCTTGCCCCACACGGGCGTCGAGACGGTCATCGCCAGCAGGGACGCGGTGACGACCCACGTGTACTGGGTCTGGGTGCCCTCGAGGTCGGCGATGATCGTGGGCAGTGCGTTCGCGACGATCGTGGTGCTGATGAGCGCGGTGAACATGCCGGCGAGGAGCCCCACCAGCACCTCCAGGATCTCGCGGTGGGTCAGCTCGACGGACCCGCCGCCATCGACGACCTCCTCGACGAAGGAGGTCACGGGTGCCGGTGATCCATTTCGTTGCATAAGGCAACTATATGAGGGTGTTCAAGCCGGGTCGAGCCCTGGCGGACGTGAGCGTCGTCTCCCCAGGGCACCCGACACACCTGACCACCGCGAACATCGTCTCGCTGCGTCACGGCCACGCCCCGTCGCGACGGCTCCATGACCGCTCGCAGAGCTCGCGTCGCACTCGATCACCGAGAAGAGGCTCCGTGACGCTGAACCACCGAGAGCGCTGCGTGGGGATCGATCATTGAGCAGACAGCCTCGGACGCGGCGCCGTACTCCTCAGAGGTCGTCGACGTCGTCGTGCGTGACGGTGTCCAGGACGGGAGGCGGCAGCTCCTGCGGAGCCGCCGAGCGGCTCAGCCGGGCGCCGGAGTGGGCCCCGCAGCCGTGCGTGTACGCGACGACGCGGCCGTCGTCGTTGGCCATGCCGTTGGCGCAGACGCCGAAGCGGTCCGCCAACGGGCCGGTCAGGCTGACCAGGAAACCACAGGAGTGACACCGCCCCGGCGCCTGCTTGGCCAGGGCAACGTCCGGCCCCTGGTCGCCGTCCTGCCAACGCTGCGCGGCCTCGTCGCGTCCCTCGAGCGAGAGCACCCACTCGCGCCCCAGCCCCACCTCGCGGGCGAAGTACCGATCGACGGTGTCGATGTGGTCCCCGGCCGACCAGGCGGGGACGAGCCGGACGTCGTCCTCCTCCGGCGGCAGGACGTCACCGGGGCTGAGGTCGCCGGGCTGGATCCGCTCACGATAGGGCGTCCATGCGGGCGCGACGACGGCCTCCTCCCCCGGCAGCAGCACGACGTCGTTGACCGTGACCCGCTCCTCATCGGGGGCACGTGAGAGGCTCACGGCCCACGTCCAGCCGTGATAGCCGGACTGCCTGCAGTCGAACAAGTGGGTCACGAGCCGTTCACCGTCGGCAACCACCCGCACGTGGTCACCCACCACTGCGGGGTCGGCGACGTCGTCGAGGGCCGCCTTGGCGACATCGACGGCCTCGGCGAGCACGGTGTCGGTGGTCATGCCCCGATTCTCGCCCATGTCCTGCCTGCCCACCTGCCCGGGGTGGGGCAGGATGGGGGCATGGCCGATCTCGACCCGGCGGACGGGCCAGACCGTGAGCCCGACGGCTGGGAGAGGCTCCGTGACGACGCGCCGCACCAACCGGCTCCCGAGGAGTCCACTGAGCAGCGGATGGGGCAACGGACTCGACAGGGGTCGGCGATCTCCCGATCCGCCGACGCCGCTCGGCGTCTCTCCGCGAACACCGGACGCCTCGTGGCGCGCGGAGGCACCGGCGCGTTCTCCGGTGCGCGCCGCTTCACGCACTCCGGCGGGGCCGGTGAGAGCGGGTTGTCAAGACTGCTGGAGCTGCACGCGTTCAACACCGCGGGTGATGCCGCCATCGCAGTCTCCCTGGCCGGCACCTTGTTCTTCACGGTGCCGACGGAGCAGGCAGCCGGACAGGTGGCCCTGTTCCTCGTCCTGACGATGCTGCCGTTCGCGGTCGTCGCACCACTCATCGGACCGTTCCTGGACCGATTCCGCCGAGGCCGGCGATGGGCGATCGGCAGCACGCTGGCGATCCGGGGATTCTGCTGCTGGGTGCTCGCCGGAGCGGTCGCCGAGGAGTCCCCGGCCTTCTACCTCGCCGCCCTCGGCTGCCTGGTGGCCTCCAAGGCCTACGGCGTCACGCGTGCCGCGGCCGTCCCGCGCCTGCTCCCCGAGGAGTTCACCCTCGTCAAGGCCAACTCGCGCATCTCGCTCACGGGTACCGCTGCGGCCGCCATCTCCGCCCCCATCGCCATCGGCGCCGCAGCGATCGGCGCCGAGTGGTCACTGCGGTACGCCTTCATGTTGTTCGTGGTCGGCACCGTCCTGGCCATCCTGCTCCCGTCACGCGTGGACTCCAGCGCCGGCGAGGAGCAGGTCGACCTCGCCGAGATGGGCGGACGCGGCACGGGGATCTCGATCACCCGGCACGTCGTCGACGGCCTGCGCAGCAACGCCGGCCTGCGTCTCATCACCGGCTTCCTGACCATCTTCATGGCCTTCACCCTGCGCGAGCCACCGGACTCCCTCGGATGGGGCGGCAACGCCACCATCCTGATGGGTCTGGTCATCGGTGCTGCCGGCGCCGGCAACACGCTGGGCGTCATCATCGGCAACCTCACCAGGTCACGCAGTCCGCACCGCGTGGTCCTGGCGGTGCTCGTGCTCGACGTGACGGCGCTGGTGGTGGCCGCACTGTTCTTCCGATGGCCCGTGGCAGCACTGCTCGGCCTGACGGTGGGGCTGTGCCAGTCCCTCGGCAAGCTCAGCCTCGACGCACTCATCCAGCGCGATGTGCGCGAGGGGGTCCGCACCAGCATGTTCGCGCGGTCCGAGACGCTGCTGCAGCTTTCCTGGGTGATCGGTGGCCTGATCGGCATCGGGCTCTACTCGGCCGACGTCGACGTGCTGCTGGCGATGATCGCCGTGGCTGCCCTGTTGCTGGCCTGGCTGACCTACGTCATCCGCGACGCCTACCGGACCAGACCCGCCTGAGTTGCGCCTCAGGCGTCGAGCTCGGTGGCCAGGCCCCTCAGGAGCTGCGCCACCGGACGGGCCGTCTTGCGATCAGGGTGCCTGCCGTGCCGGTACCCCTCCCCCAGGTCGTCGAGGACACGGATGAGGTCCTCGACGATGGTCACCATCTCCTCGGGCTTCTTGCGCTTGGCCGGTGCCGCAGCCCGAGCGCTGGCGCCGGCACGTTCCAGGACGCGGACCTGCAGCGCCTGGTCGCCACGGCGCCCCTGCGCGATCCCGAACTCCACGCGGGTTCCCGACTTCAGCGCCTCCACGCCCTCCGGCAGGGCGTCAGAACGCACGTGGACGTCGCCTCCTTCGTCGGAGGTGAGGAAGCCGAACCCCTTCTCGGGGTCGTACCACTTGACCTTGCCCGTGGGCATGAGCGTTGTCCTTCTGTCGCAGGGAGCTTGCACCCCACACTAGTGGGACGACCTGTCGGCGGCTCGATCGGTGGACGACGGGGCGGCAGGGACCGTCCCGTCGCCCGGCACGACTGGCTGCTCGACGGTGTTCCACTCCGCGTCGAACGTGGCGGAGATGGTCTGGAACCCCTTGTGCCGCTGTGCCTTGGCATACATCGTGTAGGCCTTCACATCAGCTCGCGTGAGCTCGACGCTGTCCGTGAACGGAGTCAGCAGGGCCCGCGGGTACAGCCGGCGGCGCAGCACGACGTTCACCTCAAGGCTCAGCACGGCCATGGTCGCCGCGAGGAACAGGAACGCCACCAGACCGAGCACCAGGGCGAAGGTCTGGTTCATCTGGCTGGCGCGGCCGATGATGGTCGTGACGTAGGCACTGCCACCCACCTGGAGCGCCTGCCAGCCGAGTGCGGCGACGACCGCACCGGGAAGCACCGAGCGCGTCCCGGCACGTCCCGCGCTGACCAGGCGGAACAACCCGACGAAGATGACGACGGTCAGGCCGAACACCACCGCACGGACCCCCCACTGCAGGAGCGGCGCCTCGAAACGACCGGGCACGTCGATGTTGGCGAGCACCGACGTCGCGATCGCCAGCACCAGGATGCCCAGGCCTGCGATCGCCAGGAAGAGCAGGCTCCGCAACCGCATGAGGAAGGGGTTGGCCCGACTGTTGCGCGGCACCGCCCACGCGATGTTGGCGGCGTTCTGGCTCGCCTGGCCCAGACCCATCGCACCGTAGAGGGCAGCGATCGAACCGATGATGATCGCCCCCGTGCTGCCGGTGAGGCCTTCCGGCCGTCCGAGCTGGTCGCCGACGATCGGGAACTGCCCCAGCGCGGAGTCCAGCAGTCGGTCACGCAGGCCCGGGTCACCATCGAGGAAGAAGCCGAGCACCGAGGTGGAGATCAGCAGCACCGGGAAGATGGCGATGAACCCGTAGTACGCGATCACGGCGGCCAGGTAGGGGCCCTGGTCGTCGAAGTACTTGTAGACGACCGCGATCGGGAAGCCGATCACCCGGTGACGCCGCTGGAATCGGTCCAGGGCGTTGACGACCCTCACGTGACTGACCCGACAGCGTCTGGACCGGCGATGTCCTCACAGGGCTCCCCCGCGCGCCCGACCTGCCCGGGATCAGGGCGGCCGTCCGGACGGGAGTCGCAGGTCATGTCCACGGCGCAAGCCTGTCACAGCCCGTCACCGTCACAGCGGCGCGCACGGGCTCAGTCGGGACTGGGCAGCTCGCGCTTCATGACCTTGCCTGTGGGGTTGCGGGGCAGCTCCTCCAGGAAGGTGACCTTGCGCGGCACCGCGAACCGGGCGACATGGGCCTTGGCATGCTCGACGACCTCGGCCTCTTCGAGGCGTTCGCCGTCCTTGACGACGACGTAGGCCGCGAGCGACTGGCCCCACTTGTCGTCATCGACGCCGATGACGACGACGTCGCTCACCTTGGGGTGCTCGATGAGCGCGTCCTCCAGCTCCCGTGGGAAGACGTTCTCACCACCGGAGATGACCATGTCGTCGTCACGGCCGGCGACGAACAGACGGCCGTCGGCGTCGAAGTAGCCCAGGTCGCCGGTGTGCATCAGGCCGTCAGCGAAGGACTTGGAGTTGCCGTCGGTGTACCCCCCGAAGGGCATGTCGTTGCCCACGTGGATGACACCGGTCTGCCCCTGCGGCAGTTCCTGGCCGTTCTCGTCGAGGATCTTGACCGTGGTGCGCCACGGTGGACGACCGGCCGTGCCCGGGGCCGCCCGCAGGTCCTGTGGGCCGGCGATCGTCACCCATCCGGTCTCGGTGGCGCCGTAGAAGTTGTAGACCGAGTCCGTGAACAGGTCCATGAAGTGGTTGGCGAGCTCTCCGGCGAGCGCGGAACCGCTGCTCGCGGTGATCTCCAGCGAGGACACGTCATGCTTGCTGACCGCCTCGCTCGGGACGTCCGTGAGCCGCTGGATCATGAGGGGCACCACGACGAGTGCGCGCGCCTTGTAGGTCTCGATGTCCTCCAGCACCTGCTCCGGCACGAACCTGCGCCGCAGGACGTAGGTGGGCGTGGTGGACAGCCCGAAGCCGAAGTTGAGCAGCCCCCAGGCATGGAACAGGGGCGCCGCCAGGACGACGGTGGAGTTGCCGCGGTACGGAATCGCCCCGAAGTAGGTCAGCAGCGGCTTGAGATCCTTGGGCTCCTCCCGCTTGGCGCCCTTGGGCAGGCCCGTCGTCCCCGAGGTGAAGATGATGATCTGGCCGGGCCTGTCCGGCTTGCCGTGGGGCGTGTCCGGCTGCTTCTCGAGCAGGCCGGCGACACTCGGCATGTCTCCCGGCGCGTCATCGCCGGAGTCCGATGCAGCCCAGGCCAGGATGATGGAGTCGCGCTCGATGTCCTTGGCGACCTCGAGGAACTCCGCGTCGATGATCGCCAGGCTGGCGTCCTCGCGTCGGGTGAGCTCGGTGAACTGACTCGCGCTGGCCATGGTGTTGAGCAGCAGGACACGGCCACCCGCCTGCATGGTCGCCACGAGGGTGATCACGAGGTAGCGGTGGTTGCGCGCCAGCACCGCCACGGAGACGCCCGGTCCGACGCCGCGGTCCTTCAGTGCCTGGGTGAACCGGTCGATGTCGCGCTTGAGATCGCCCCAGGTGATCTCTCCGGCGTCGTCGATGATGGCGGTCTGCTCGGGTGCGCGGGCGGCCGATGCCGCGACCCCGGACGGGAATCCCGGACCCCAGGTCTTGAGCGCCTTCAACGCCTTGAACCCACGGTGGGGGGCGACCGGCTTGAGGACCCCGATCCTGCGCAGGACCTTCAGCTTGAACCCGATGTCGCCCATGTCACTCCTCTGCGTCCGGTGGTCCCGACGCTAGCGCGGCGCGTCGGAAGTCGCGATCGTAACAGGGGTTTACATCTCGGCGCGTTCGGCGTCGTAGAGCGCGTACGGGTCGTGCAGCGCTCGACCGAGCACGCCCTGGAGCCAGGCGGCGTCACGGGCGCTGCCCTGCTGCGAGGCGTCGAGCGATCCGTCGCTGGTCAGGTTGGAGGCGAAGATGCCCGCGGCCGACTTGGGCAGGAAGTCCTCGTAGACGATCGGCGACAGCCGCCCGTCATCGTCGCGCACGTAGTACGCGAGGTCCTGGCTGGCCAGCTCCTCGTCGGTGTCCGGGAACGCCTCGATGCCGTGGGCGTCGTACAGCTCTCGGCCTCGTGGTGTCAGGGCCACGCCACGGGCCTCCACCTCACCGAAGCGCACCCGCAGGTCCCCGCTCGAGAGTGAGCCGTCGGCGTCCCGGAACGTTCGCGGCTCGGCGAGCGCACGAAAGGATGTCTGCCGCAGCAGCACGTCGGGCTTGTCCGTGCGTGGCGGGCCCTGGATGCGGTCGATCATCTCGATGCCGCGCTCGGTCATGCGGGCGTACAGGTCGTCGATGTCCAGCACGCGGGGGGTGAGGTGGTTGATATGAGTGCCGGCGACCCCTCCGATGTCGGCGGCGACGCTCGAGATCGCCTCGAGGCGGGCGTACCAGTCACGCTCCACGGGCTCCGGCGACAGCGCGAAGGCCGCCGTCGCCAGCTCCAGGAAGCGGTCCGCGTCGGGAGCAGCCAGTCCCCCGTCCGCCTCGGCACGGTCCGCGAGGGCGAGCAGCTCGTCGCCGAACAGCGTCCGGGCCTGGAGGAACTCACGCAGCTCCGCCTCGAGCGGCGCGTCGAAGAACCGCCGGTCATCGACGACGAGCAACGATGTGAAGACCCGGAAGGGATTGGCCGCAAGCTCGGCCCGATCGATCGGCCGGAACGCCGTGGAGACGACGGGGATCGCCACAGTGGCCTCCCTCAGGTCGTAGAACCCCACCGGATACATCCCACACGCACCGAAGATCCGTGCGACCTGGGCGAGCTCCTCCGGCGTGCCGAGCCGGATCGCGCCGTGGCGCTCGGCCGTGACACGCTCGATCGTCCCGAACCGCTCTGCATCGTCGCTGCGGGCCACGACGTCGGCGTTGACCTCCTCGGACACCTCGACGAGTGTCGTGTAGGCAGGAACCTCCCGCCCGTAGAGCTCGGACAGCCCCCGTGCGAAGCGGGCCCGCAGCGCTGTCGCCGTGACGAGGGAGGACTCGGCGTCGCCGCTCACACGAACTCCACGCCCTGGGCCAAGGGGAGCTCGGTGGAGTAGTTGACGGTGTTGGTCGAGCGGCGCATGTAGGCACGCCACGCATCCGACCCCGACTCCCGGCCTCCGCCGGTCTCCTTCTCACCACCGAACGCTCCGCCGATCTCGGCCCCCGAGGGGCCGATGTTGACGTTGGCGATGCCGCAGTCCGAACCGGTCGCGGAGAGGAAGGCCTCGGCCTCGCGGACGTCGAGCGTGAAGATCGACGACGACAGCCCCTGGGCGACGTCGTTGTGCAGGGCCACGGCCTCCTCGTAGCTGGAGTAGCTGAGGACGTACAGCAGCGGGGCGAAGGTCTCGGCCTTCACGATCTCGGTCTGCTCCGGCATGTCGACGATCGCGGGGTGGACGTAGAAGCCCTCACCCTCGACCTCGGCACGCTCGCCGCCGGTGACGAGTGTCCCGCCATCGGCCCGGGCCTGGCCGATCGCCGCCCCGAAGGCGTCGAACGCCCCTTGGTCCACCAGCGGGCCGACGAGCGTCGAGGGCTCCAACGGCGAGCCGATCGGCAGTGTCTCGTACGCCGCCTTGAGCCGAGCGACGAGCTCGTCCTTGATCGACTCGTGGACGATGATCCGCCGCAGGGAGGTGCAGCGCTGGCCGGCCGTACCGACCGCGGAGAACACGATGCCGCGGACTGCGAGGTCGAGGTCAGCCGACGCAGCGACGATCGCGGCGTTGTTGCCGCCGAGCTCCAGCAGCGTGCGGCCGAGGCGGGCAGCCACGCGGGGCGCGACCTCCTTGCCCATCCGGGTGGAGCCGGTCGCCGAGACCAGCGCGACGCGGGGATCGTCGACGAGGACCTCACCGATCGAGCGGTCCCCCACCAGGACCGCCGACAGTCCCTCAGGCACGCCTGCTCGGCGAGCCGCCTCGGCGGCCAGTGACTGGCACGCCAGCGCGGTCAGCAGGGTCTTCTCCGACGGCTTCCAGACGACCGCGTTGCCGCACACGAAGGCCAGCGCCGCATTCCAGGACCAGACCGCGACCGGGAAGTTGAACGCGGAGATGACGCCGACGACCCCCAGGGGGTGCCACTGCTCCATCATCCGGTGACCGGGACGCTCGGTGGCGATCGTCAGGCCGTGCAGCTGACGGGACAGCCCGACCGCCAGGTCGCAGATGTCGATCATCTCCTGCACCTCGCCGAGGCCCTCCGAGACGATCTTGCCGGCCTCGATCGAGACCAGCGCACCGAGGTCGTCCTTGTGCTCGCGCAGCAGCTCACCCAGCTCCCGGACGAACTGACCACGCACCGGGGCCGGCACGCTGCGCCACTGCTCGAACGCCGACCCTGCGCGGCCGATGACATCGGCAGCGTCGGTGGCGGTGTGGGTCATCAGCCGACCGATCTCGGCGCCGTCGATGGGTGAGCGACAGATCAGGTCTCCCTCGGCGTCGAAGGGATCGTCCGCGCCCAGGCGTGCGAAGACTTCTCTGGTACGGGCGGCGATGTCGGTCATCAATGGCTCCTGTGGTGGTCGAGTTCGCGGGACGGCTCGCATCACCTATCGTTTTCACCTAACGTTCAACTGTCAACCGAATTAAGAAAGACTTATGTCAGGAGAGTGCGATGCGCGACGACTCGCTGCCCGACGTGACCCGGCTGCGGCTGCTCGACGACGTCGCGAGGTTCGGCAGCATCGCCTCCGCGGCCAGGGCCAACGGGATCACCGCCTCCGCCGTCTCGCAGCAGCTCTCCCTCCTCGAGCGTGAGGCCGGAGCCAGACTCCTGGAGCGGCAACGTCGTGGCGTCGCCCTGACCGGCGCCGGACGGGTCCTGGTCGAGAAGGCCGGACAGGTCGTGCGCCTGCTCGAGGAGACCAGGACGGAGATGGACCAGCTGAAGGGTGAGCTCGCGGGGCGTGTCCGGGTCGGGGCCATCGCCTCGGCGGCCATGTCGATCGTGCTTCCCTCAGCCGATCGGGTGCGCACCGAGCATCCCGACATCGATGTACGGGTCTCGGTGGTCGAACCGTCCGCCAGCCTGGAGGACGTGGCCAGCGGGGCGTTGGACGTCGCCGTCATCGACATCTACGACCACGTGCCACTCGCCCTGCCGGACCACCTCGAGGTGGTCCAGATCCTCAAGGAGCCCTTGGTACTGGTCACCGCCGACGGCGCTGACCGGACACGCCGCCTGGCCGACCTCAAGAACACACCGTGGGTCATGCCGCCGGCGAGCGCGGCCTGCGGGCAGGCGGTACGACATGCATGTCGCGCCGAGGGGTTCGAGCCGGACGTGACCTGGGAGACCGACGACCTCCTGCTGCTGGTCGAGTCCGTGGCCCAGGGCCACGGTGTCACGCTGCTGCCCCGGCTGGCGGTGGCCAGGAACCTGGCACCCGTCCGCCTCCACGAGCTGGGTGGACGCGGACTGCACCGTCGCATCCTGTCGGTCGCGAGGACGAGCAACGCGCAGCGCCCGATCATCTCCAGCGTCCTCGATGCCCTGCACACCGCAGTCCGGTAGCCGCCGAACCCCAGGCAGGGGCCGCCCAGCTCGGGACGACCGTCATGGCACCGGCGATCCTGCGACACCTCATCCGGACAACAGGGCCGTCTCCTCCTCGGTGAAGATCCGCGAACGGATGATGAACCGATGGCCCGTCGGGCCCTCGATCGAGAAGCCCGCGCCCCGTCCGGGCACGACGTCGATCGTGATGTGGGTGTGCGACCAGTAGTTGAACTGCTCGCGCGAGATGTGCACCGGGACGATGCCCTCGGGATCGACGCCCTCCTCGTCGGCACCGATGTCGAGGTCGCCCAAGTGCACATCGGTCGGGCCCACCAGGTAGGTCCCCTGCGTGAAGCACATCGGCGCCGAGCCGTCGCAACAGCCGCCGGACTGGTGGAACATGAGCGGCTTGGCGTGCGACGCCCGGAGGCTGCGGAGCAGGTCCGCAGCCTCCGGGGTCACATCCACGCGACGCACCGCGTCCACGGCCGGCCGAGCAGCCGTGCCGGCGGCGGTACCGTCGCTCCCGGGCATCAGAAGAAGCCCTGGGCGTTCTGCGAGTAGCTCACCAGCAGGTTCTTCGTCTGCTGGTAGTGGTCCAACATCATCGAGTGGTTCTCGCGGCCGATGCCCGAGGACTTGTAGCCACCGAAGGCCGCGTGCGCCGGGTAGGCGTGGTAGCAGTTCGTCCACACCCGGCCGGCCTGGATGTCGCGGCCCGCCCGGTAGGCGGTGTTGGTGTCGCGCGACCACACACCGGCACCGAGGCCGTAGAGCGTGTCGTTGGCGATGTTCATCGCGTCGTCGTAGTCGTCGAAGCCGGTGACCGAGACGACCGGACCGAAGATCTCCTCCTGGAAGATCCGCATCTTGTTGTGACCTTGGAAGATCGTCGGCGCGACGTAGTAGCCACCCGACAGGTCTCCACCGAGATCGACCCGCTCACCACCGGTGATGACGCGAGCACCCTCCTGCACGCCGATGTCGAAGTAGGACAGGATCTTCTCCAGCTGGTCGTTGCTGGCCTGGGCGCCGAGCATCGTGTCGGTGTCCAGCGGGTTGCCCTGCTTGACGGCCTTGGTGCGCTCGGTGGCCGCGGGAAGGAACTGCTCCAGGATGGAGTTCTGGATGAGACCGCGGCTCGGGCACGTGCAGACCTCGCCCTGGTTGAGCGCGAACATCGTGAAGCCCTCGAGGGCCTTGTCGTAGAACGCGTCGTCCTTGGACGCGACGTCCTCGAAGAAGATGTTCGGGCTCTTGCCACCCAGCTCCAGCGTCACGGGGATGAGGTTCTGGCTGGCCATCTGCATGATGAGGCGGCCGGTGGTCGTCTCACCGGTGAAGGCGATCTTGCGGATCCGGCTGCTGGAGGCCAACGGAGCACCGGCTTCGGCGCCGAAGCCGTTCACCACGTTGAGCACGCCGGCCGGAAGGATGTCCGAGAGGAGCTCCATCAGCAGCATGATCGACGCGGGAGTCTGCTCGGCCGGCTTGAGGACCACCGCGTTGCCGGCGGCCAGGGCCGGGGCCAGCTTCCACGTTGCCATGAGCAGCGGGAAGTTCCACGGGATGATCTGTCCGACGACGCCGAGCGGCTCGTGGAAGTGGTAGGCCACGGTGTCGTCGTCGATCTGCGACAGGTGACCCTCCTGGGCGCGGATCGCCCCGGCGAAGTAGCGGAAGTGGTCGACGGCGAGCGGAAGGTCCGCGGCCATGGTCTCGCGAACCGGCTTGCCGTTGTCCCACGTCTCGCCGACGGCCAGCATCTCGAGGTTCTCCTCGATCCGGTCGGCGATCTTGTTGAGGATGACGGCGCGCTCGGCGACCGACGTCTTGCCCCACGCAGGTGCGGCGGCGTGAGCGGCGTCAAGCGCGAGCTCGATGTCCTCCTCGGTGGACCGGGCTACCTCGCAGAAGGTCTTGCCGTTGACCGGCGACGGGTTCTCGAAGTACTGGCCCTTGACCGGTGCGACGTACTCACCACCGATCCAGTTGTCGTAGCGGGACTTGTAGGAGACGACGGAACCCTCGGTTCCGGGCTGGGCGAAGACACTCATGGGAAGACTCCTCAGACGAAGGGGACACGTACCTGTGACGCTAGTCACGACGACGTTGCAACGACGTTGTCAGAGCGCTGCGGGTTGACCCCGCAGGAGCCCGTGTGAACCACGCTCCCGTAGCCGAGCCCAGATCCTTGCGAGGTCTCGCTCCGTCGCGGCTACGCCCCTGGTGCGACGGCTCCATGACTGGCGCCTTCGGCGCGCACACTCGACCTGACTGAACCGCTCGCGCCCCCAAGCACGCCCCACTCGCTGCACTCGCGGGAGGTACCCCCACGCTGCGCTGCGTGCAGGGAGGTGCCCCCAGCAGAGCTCGCTCGGGTTCAGCCAAGCTCGGCGTCGAGCCGTTCGACGTGTCCGGCCACCTGCGCGTACCGGGGCGAGGAGACCGGAAGGACGTCGAGGACGCGCTGCCAGACGGCGAGGTCGTCGCGACCGTAGGGGGTGTCGGCGAACGTCAGCAGGGCGTCGGCCTCCTGGCCGGCGAGCAGGGCCGACCGCAGCCGCTCGTGCACGTCGTCACGTAGCTCTGCGACCCCGGGTGCCTGCGACGTCGGCAGGACAGGGCCGCGGTAGGCCGCCACGGCCTGACGCAGGCGCCCCGCCGCCACGTGCTCGAGGACGTCGGTGACGTCGGTGCGCAACGCGTTCTCCAGACGGTATGGCCGCGACGCCAGATGCAGCGGGCCCAGCACGGACCGCAGCCGCGACAGCTCGGCCCGGATGGTGACCGGGGCCTGCTCCTCGTCGCTGAGTCCGAGGGCCAGCTCGGCGGTGGTGAGACCGTCCGGCGCCTGGACGATGAGGAGCAGCATCTCGCTGTGTCGCAGGCTCAGGCGCGTGGTGGTGGGTCCGTAGTGCACGGTCGCGCCGTGCGCGCCCAGGACGTCGAGACGAGGCACCGACCAATCGCTGGAGGTCACCTTGGGTCCCTCCCCGCCGATCCGGGCGATGCGCAGCTCGGCCTCGACAGCGGCCACCGTGGCTCGCACGAGCGACAGGCTCTGCGTCGTGGCGACCTCCGGACCGCCGGTGAGGTCGAGCACGCCCAGGACGGCACCGGTGTCGGGGTCGTGGATGGGGGCGGCCGAACAGCTCCACGGCGTCACCGGGCGGGCCAGGTGCTCAGGGCCGAGGATCTGGACCGGGCGGTCGAGCGCGAGGGCAGTGCCAGGAGCGTTGGTGCCGGCACTGTGCTCACTCCAGTCGGCACCCTCCACGAAGTGCATCCCCTCGGCACGCGAACGCAACGAGCTGGCGCCCTCGACCCACAAGAGCTGCCCGGCCGCATCACTCACGGCGACGAGCAGGCCCGCCTCGCCCGCGCTCTCCACGAGCAGGCGACGGATCACCGGCATGCCGGCCGCCAGCGGGTGCTCGGCACGGACCTGCATGAGGGAGTCGTCGTCGAGGACGATGCCCGGCAGGCCCGACTCCGGGTCCAGGCCACTGTCGATGCTGCGTCGCCAGGACTCCAGCACCAGGCTGCGCACGGACGGATCGGCTCGGCCTGAGCTGACGAAGTCGTCGTGCGCGCGGTGAAGGTGCTTCGTCAGCCGGCCCGGGTCGGCGCCCGGCGGGACTGCGAAGTCATCACTGCGACCCATGGTCGGAGTGTACGCGTCACTGTGAGCCCCGTCACGGCATACCTTCCCGGGTCAGCAGGACGTCGGCTCGAGCCCCGGGACCTCCACCGACAGCGACCCGCCCGCCGGCGCGTCCCCGGCGAGCACCTCCGCGAGGGCTCGCATGGCGGGCTCACCGCTGCCGTGCAGCGCGATGCGCACCGACGCCTGAGAGCGGGCGAGCGGGTACGGGGTGTCCGTGGCGACCGCGACGTCGCCGTCGTGGACCACTCCATCGGCACCGATGAGCGCGACGCGGGTGCCGCCACCGAGGGTGAGGCCGACGTCCTGCGCCGCCGCACGGAAGCGGGCGACCGGACCTGGCGGGCCGACCGGCTCCACCGCATCGACGTCCAGTGGCCGGCCACACGGGCGGGTGACGATGCTCAGACCTGCTCGTGCCACCTCCTGGGCCGCCTCGTCGGCTGAGCCGGGGCCGCCGGGCAGGGCTGTGCTCGCGTCCTGGGCCAGCAGCCAGCTGACGGTGCGGGTGGCCGAGGCGCGGGCCTGCTCCTCCTCCAGGCGGCCGGACTCCAGCGCCTCGACGACGGCGGCATGGGCGGCGTCGGCGTCCACCGGCATGAGGGCGAGATCGTTGCCGGCCCGCAACGTCGCCACGACCGCCTCCTCGGCAGGACGTCCGGCGGTGACGGCGCCCATGTCGAGCGCATCGCTGATGATCACTCCCTCGAACCCCAGTCGATCACGGAGCCAGCCCGTGACGACCTCCCGGGACAACGAGGCCGGAGTGCCTGCGTCGAGGGCAGGGACGTCGAGGTGGCCGACCATGACCGCTGGAGCCCGCTGCTCGATCGCTGCGACGAACGGGACCAGGTCACGTTCGCCGAGCTCCTCCTCCGAGCTCTCCAGCGTGGGCAGGAGGTCATGGCTGTCCTCGTCGACGTTGTGGCCCGGGAAGTGCTTGACCGTGGAGAGCAGCGCTGCATCGCCATACCCCTCGACGGCGGCCAGCACGGTCCGCGCCGCGACCTCCGGGTCCGACGAGGGTGAACGACTGCCGATGGCCGGGTGGTCGGGACCGATCGAGAGGTCGGCGACAGGCGCGAGCACCATCGTGAACCCCGCCTCGCGCAGCTCGGCGCCACTGCCCGCCGCGGCCTGCCGCACGGCCTGCGCGCCCTCCTGCGGATCGCCGGCGACGGCGGCACCCGCGCCCATGAAGCTGCCGAAGACCGTCATCGGCTCCTCGATACGGGCCACCAGGCCGCCTTCCTGGTCGATGGGGAGCAGCACGGGGACACCTCGGTCCGCACCTGCGGCCCTGAGCTCCCCGTTGAGGTCCTTGACCTGCGCCAGCGGGTCGTCGCCGCCGTCCGTGGGCCGCTGACCAGTGACCATGACGCCCGCGACGTGCCGCTCCCGCACGAGCCTCAGGGAGTCCTTCTCGGAGACGTGCCGCGCCACGATGAGCTGGCCCGCCAGCTCATCGAGGGTGAGATCCTCGACGATCCGACGCGCCTGGGACACCTGATGCTCGGTGGGCGTCCATGACTGCAGGGTGGGCTCCGGCTCACGCTGCTGTTCCTGGCCCGCCTGGGCGGACGTGCTGTCCGGGTCGTCCTGCAGACGCCACGTCAACGCCAGCGCACCGCCGAGGAGCAGCACCACGGGCAGCAGGACCCAACGGCTCATACGGTCACGCCCTCAGGGAACAAGAACAGGACCGTGACCGCATGAGGTGATCTGAATCGTTCGCTCGCTCATGCCACCACGGCGGTCACTGGCAGGCTGGAGTCGACCGGGAGGTCGAGCGAGGACGGCCGCTCACCTCGGCGCACCACCTCGGCTCCGAGTGCCGCCACCATGGCCCCGTTGTCCGTGCACAGGTCGGGCCGCGGAATCCGCACGTCGATGCCCGCAGCACCCGCACGCTCGCGCACGAACTCACGCAGCCGACCGTTGGCAGCCACACCGCCACCGACGACGAGCGTGTCGACGCCATGGTCGCGACAGGCCTGCACCGTCTTGCGGGTCAGCACGTCGACCACGGCGTCCTGGAAGGAGGCCGCCACGTCGGCGACCGCCAGCTCGCGCCCGGCCGCCCGCTCACGCTGCACGTGCCGCGAGACGGCGCTCTTGAGACCGGAGAAGGAGAAGTCGTAGCGGTACCTCTCGGCGTCCTTGGCCGCCATGAGTCCGCGGGGAAAGGCGATGGCCGTGGGGTCGCCGTCAGCGGCCACCCGGTCGACGTGCGGACCACCGGGGTAGGGCAAGCCGAGCAGGCGTGCCACCTTGTCGAACGCCTCCCCCGCGGCGTCGTCGATGGTGCTGCCGAGCATCGTGACGTCCGAGGCGATGTCCTCCACGAGCAGGATCTCGGTGTGACCGCCACTGACGAGCAGCGCCGCCACCGGTCGGTCGAACCGTCCGTGCTCCAGCTGGTCGACAGCCACGTGGGAGACCAGGTGGTTCAGTCCGTACAGCGGCTTGTCGTGGGCGAGGGCAAGTGCCTTGGCGGCCGCGACGCCCACCAGGAGGGCCCCGGTGAGCCCCGGGCCGCAGGTCACGGCGATGGCGTCGACGTCCTGGATCCGCACGCCTGACTCGGTGTAGGCCTGCTCCAGGGTCGGGACCATGGCCTCCAGGTGTGCCCGGCTGGCCACCTCGGGCACCACGCCACCGAACCTGACGTGCTCCTCGACGCTCGAGGCCACCGCATGGGCCAGCAGCTCGGTTCCCTTGACGATCCCCACACCCGTCTCGTCGCAGGAGGTCTCGATGCCCAGCACGACCGGTTCGCTCACCGGCTCATTGTGACAGGCGATCGGTGCCGGCGATGTGTCGGAACTCCGCCGAGCCTCGTGGGGTGGACACGTGGTCGCGCAGCCGCGGGACACCACCATCGTCCTGCAGTATGACCCTGTGCGCGCGTGCGAGACGAGCGTCACGGACCACGCCGTCCCACGACCGAAAGGCAGACATGTTCCTCACCGAGAACACCCACCCGCTCGTGAGCCTCGAGAGCACCGGGCCCGAAGCATGAGCCCGGACCGCCCGTACGAGGCCTTGCTCGAGCATGCCGTCGACATCGGAGCACCACCGGCGCAGGTGTGGCCGCTCGTCAGTGACGTGTGCCGCATGCCCGAGTGGAGCCCGCAGGTCGTCTCGGTCCGGCTCCGCCCGGGGTTCGACCGCGTGCAGCGAGGAGCCCAGTTCACGAACCTCAACCGTCTCGGTGAGCTCGAGTGGGCCACGCACGGCGAGATCGTGCGCTTCACGGAGGAGCGCGAAGTAGCCTTTCGCATCGCCGAGAACCGGGTGATCTGGTCCTTCGCGCTCGAGAGCGTCGCACCGGACCGGACACGCCTCACTCAACGTCGGGAGACACCCGACGGGATCTCCGACTTCTCCCTGGACCTCACCGACACCCACCTCGGCGGCCAGGCGGAGTACACCGCGGTGCTGCGCGACAGCATGGAGCAGACGTTGGCACGGATCAAGGTGGCAGCCGAGGCATGAACGGCCCCGGGCCCGAGCACCCGGCGCCCGCGAGTGTCCGGCCGGGGCGGATCACAGCGGCCCCAGGACGTCGTGCGGGTCCGTGTCGAGCACGAGGGTCTCAAGCACCGTGAGCAGCTGGCGTTCCTCGTAGCGGAAGTGATTCTCCATGAGCGCGGCGACGCCCTCGAGGTGCTGGTCGAGCTCGGCCGCCGGGGCGCCGCGTTCCACCGCCCCCTGCAGGCCGTTCAGCAGGTGGTCGATCATCGAGTGGTCCTGCTCCAGGTTTCGCAGGGTCCCGCGCAGCTCGGGGTGGGCCGCGGCGATGGCAGGGAACAGCTCACGGTCCTCGCCCTCGTGGTGCGCGGTCAGAGCGGTGCAGAACCCGTGGCAGAACAGCAACAGGTCCCGCGTGGCGGGCGCGGCTCCCTCGCCGTCGTCCAGCGCTTCTCGCGTCACCCGCAGCGCCTCGCGCAGTCGTCCGTGCACCGTGCGCAGCTCATGGCTCCAGGCGATCAGCCTGGTCTTCTCGCCCTCAGTCACGTGGGGGCGAAGGGAACGACGTGTTCATCGTCGTGCTCCTTCGTGCTTCGGCGCCTCCATGCCTGACACTGCCTGCCACCGACACGCGACGCTCGCAGCATCGTACGACGCGTCGCCCTCAGACATCACCCTGCTGCTTGGCGGCCCGTCGCGCGGCCCGTTCGGCCTTCTCCTCGGCATCGAGACGCGCGGCCTCCTGCGGGGTGGGCGCGAGGCCGCCGTGACGTGCTGGCGCCCACCACTGCCCGACGGGCGAGATCGGGTACTCGGTGATCGCCTTGTCCAGCAGCGTCGTCATCACCTCGCCCAGGCGGGCCGTCTCGGCCACCGGGTCCTGCCCCGTGACGTCGAGCGGCTCCCCCACGTGCAGCGCGATGGTCTTGCCGCGTCCCTTGAGGTCGGACTCGTGGTCCTTGGTCTTGAGCAGCTGCGTCCCCCAAGTGACCATCGGAACCAGGGGGACCCCGGCCTCGGCAGCCATCCGCACGGCGCCGGTCTTGAGCTCCTTGATCTCGAAGGAGCGGCTGATCGTCGCCTCCGGGAACACGCCGACGATCTCGCCCTCGCGGGCGTACTCGACCGCCCGGCGGTACGAGGCCTCACCGGCGTCGCGGTCGACCTCGATGTGGTGGAACGAGCGCATCAGCGGACCACTGACCGGGTGCGTGAACGCCTCCTTCTTGGCCATGAAGCGCACCAGCCTGTTGCTGGGCTGCGCCGCCAGTCCGTCGAAGACGAAGTCGACGTAGCTGATGTGGTTGCAGGCGAGGATCGCGCCACCCTTGGCCGGAATGTGCCCGGTTCCCGACATCTGGAACTTCATCCCGAGCACCTTGAAGAGCGTCTTCGCGGTGACGATGACGACCGGGTAGGTGATGTCACGCATCCGGCCACGATAGTGCACACCTGTTCACCAGGCTGACCGCCTGGAGCGCAGGACCCGGATCGGACCAGGAGGCCGATCAGAGCTCGTCGAGCGGACGTCCTCCGGCTGCGTCGTCCGGCTGGTCCGCGCGGATGCGCACCGCAGCCTCCTCCGCGCTCGAGGCGGCGCCGTCGATGCCGACGTCGTTACCCACGAGGGACTGCTCCTCGTCCTCGGCCAGGCCCTCGTCCGGCGCCACGAGGCGACCGGAGCGCTCGTCGCCGACCTCGTCTCCGACCGGCGCTGGGGCGTACTGGTCGGACATGGGGTCGAGGTCCGGCAGCTCCTGGGCGATCCGTTGGTCCAGGCTCTCCCCCTGGAGCGACTCCGCGGCCGTGGACCCGAAGCCCTCGCCGGGCCCCCAGTTCTCAGGGGGTGAGTACCCCTCGTCCAGGACGTCGTCGACCCCACGGTCGACGAGCGTGTCCTCACGCTGCAGCTGGTCCAGGTCCTCGGACTTCTCGTGGGACGTGGCGTCGGGTTCCCCTGATGTCTGGCTCATGACTCCACTGTGTCACGACGCGTACGCTGCGCAACCACACCGACCGCCACCACGAGCACCATCGTGACGATCGCCAGGACGATGGCCTCGTCGCGGTCGGACCCGGCACGGGTGGCCGCCACGAAGATCCCTGCTCCGACCGTGCTCCAGATCGTGGCCCAGATGGCGGCCCCCGGCACCAGTCCGAGCAGGTACCGCGGGAAGGTCATCGTCACCAGGCCGGCGGCCGCATTGACCACTGTCTGGGCGCCCACCGTGAGGAAGCTGGCTGTGACGACCGGCGGCCCCCACTGCTCCACCCGATCCATCGCACGCCGGACACCGGGACCCGGCGGGCGTTGATGCAGCACCCCGGCCGCCACGGCCCGGCCGATCCCGTAGGTGGCCCCGGCACGCAGCAGCACGATGCCGAACAGGCTCAGCCACGCCCAGCCCCACGGCCAGGAGGTGATCTCCGCCATCACAGGGCACGCTCCAGGACGAGGGCATCGGATCCGTCGGCGTAGTACGCGGTCCGCCTGGCGACGAGGGCGAAGCCGTCGGCGGTGTAGAGCGCGACGGCTGCATGGTTCTGCGGTGAGACCTCCAGCAGCATCCGTGTCGCCCCGCGCGACCTCGCCTCGTCGTGGGCTCGCACCAGCAGTGCGGTGGCGCAGCCGGTGCGTCGCGCCGTCGGGTGCACGCCGATGCGCGTCAGGTCGGCGTCGTCACCGGCCACCAGGATGCTCGCCCACCCACGTGGTGGGTCGCCGACGACCAGAGGCGTCCTGGCGCCGGCGGTCAGCTCCTCCTGGACGGCGGTCCGCGTCCAGGCGTCGTCGCCGAACGCCGCCCGTTCGAGCTCGAGGACGGCATCCAGGTCCGAGGGAGCGGCCTTCCGGACGTCCATCACTCGGCGAGGGAGGGGGCCTGGCCCGGCACGACCAGTGGCGCTGCAGGCTTGGCGTCAGGGCGACGCAGGTAGAGAGGCTCGAGGGGCAGGAGCTCGGCCCGGCCGTCCACGACGATCTCCGCGAGGGCGGATGCCGACGGGTCGAGGCTCTGCCCGTCGACGCTGTGGGTCTCACCCATGAGGAGGTCGGGGTACAGCGCGACGCCGCGGCCGACGACCGGCAGGCCCGGATGCCTGGCGGCGACGTCGGCCGGCTTGTCGACGTGGGGGCCGTCGAGGCGGCGGCCGTCGGCGTAGTGCGCCCAGTAGACCTCCTTGCGCCGTGCGTCGGTGGCGACGAGGTACTCGCCGCTGCGACCGGGGGCGACGGCGTCCAGGGAGCACACACCGTGGGTCGCCAGGCCCAGCGTCGAGGCGAGGCTGAGGGCCGTCACCACCCCCACGCGGAGCCCGGTGAAGGGCCCGGGTCCGACCCCGACGGCGACGTCGGTGAGGTCCCGGGCCGTGCGGCCGGCCTGCGCCAGCGCGTCACCGATGGCCGGGGCGAGCAGCTCGCCGTGCGCCATGGCCCCCTCGCCACTGGCCGTGCCGATGACGTGGTCGCCGTCGTGCACGGCGACCGTCACAACCGGTCCAGCGGTGTCGAGAGCGAGCAGCAGCACCCCTAGAGCCTAGGCGACACCCGCCAGCCGCCGCTCGCGAGTCACTCCGGAACACCCCGGGAGTCACGCGCGCACGCTCGCGGAGTCACTCCGTGCCCGAGGCCCGGGTCCGTCGTGTGACGGAGTGACTCCCGGGACGTGACGCAGTGACTCCCGGGACGTGACGCAGTGACTCCCGAGCGGTCAGGACAGGAGGGTGGAACGGAGCGGGACATCGACCCACCGGGGGCCGTGGGGCTTGACGGTCACGACACGCGGCTCGGCGTCGGCGACCTCGTCGTGCGTGCCGTCGGCCTTGGTGCCGAGCGGGTCGATCGGACGGGCCCCACGGACCTCGATCGAGACCGACAACCAGCTGTCACTCAGCTGCTCGGCCAGACCGTCACCCCACTCGACGACCGTGACCGCCTCCTCGGCGGTGGCGTCCAGGTCGAGGTCGTCGATCTCCTCCGGACCGCCGAGCCGATAGGCGTCGACGTGCACCAGCGGCGGTCCGCCCTGTTGCGGCGGATGGGTGCGGGCGAGGACGAACGTCGGCGAGGTGATGGGCCCCCGTACGCCCATGGCGTCGCCGAGGCCCTGCGTGAACGTCGTCTTGCCGGCTCCGAGGTCGCCGGCCAGCACCAGCAGGTCCCCCGGGCGGATCAGCTCGGCCACGCGCGAGGCGAGGTCGCGCATGGCATCGGGGGTGGGGACCTCCCGTGCCAGCCACAACGTCTTGCCGAACTCGATGAGCGGCCCGTCCTGGCTCACCGGGTGGTACTTGCGTCGGCTCCAGAACTGGATCGTCTCCGGCAGCTCCTCACGCACGTGCAGCCAGATGCCGTCCTTGCCGCGCTCCTCGGCGGTGTCCTCGGCGACGCCGACCATCGCCGATGCGACGCCACGGGACTGGATCTCCGGATCGACGGCCACGCGACGCAGGCCCAGCTTGTCCGATCGCGACTCGTCGAACAGCAGCGCGCCCATCGGCAGGCCCCGACGCTCCACCAACAGGCCACCGGGCCCGGCGAGGACCTCGGCCACGGACTCCTCGGTCTCGTCCAGGGCCGTCGACGGCGGGTCCAGGTGCGGACGCCTGCCGAAGGACCGCCGGATGATGTCGACCACCGCGCCCGCGTGCTCGGGACCGGCGTCGATGACGTCCAGGGCCCTCATCGCGACCCTCCCACGCCGGGCACGAGCCGCTCAACCGGCACAGCGTGCTCGGGACCGGCGTCGATGACGTCGAGCGCCCTCATCGGACCCTCTCCACGAGCTCGGCGATGATGGCGGTGATCTCCTCGTGCTCCTCGAACATGACCATGTGGCCGGCGCCCTCGAGCTCGATGAGCCGAGCCCCCGGGACGGCCTGCGCCAGACGGCGGCTGTGCTTGACGGGGGTCAGCAGATCCTGGGTGCCGCAGACGACCACGGTGTCCGCCGCGCCGAGGCCCTTGAGACCCGAGGTGAGGTCGAGCGTCGTGAATGCGGTGTAGAAGTCCAGCAGCACGTGCGTGGGGGCCCGCAGGATCATCTCGTCGACCATGTCGACGTGGCGCTCCTGCGGGTCCGGTCCGAAGGCCCACCGCTGGATGACCGAGTAGCTGTTGAAGGCGCGGCCCCAGTCGAGTGCCGCGCCGCCCAGACGCAGCGCGGGTGCGAGCCGCTTGAGCGCCGGACTGCCTCGCATCAGGCGGCCCGAGCTGGTGCCGATGAGAGCGACGCCGACGACCCGCCCGCCGAACAGCTCCGGGTGGTCGGCGGCGAGCTGCTGGATCGTCATGCCGCCCATGGAGTGGCCGACCAGGACGATTGGTCCGGTGGGGACGATCTCCTCGAGCACGCGGTGCAGGTCGTCGGCCAGCTGCTCGAACGTGGCGTTGCGCGCACTGGAGCGTCCCGACCCACCGTGCGAGCGGTGGTCCATGAACACCATGCGGTGCTCACCGCGCAGGGCGAGCCGCTGGTAGTGCCAGGTGTCGAGGGTGCACACCCAGCCGTGGACGAACACGAGGGTGGGGCCGTCCGTGGGACCGTCGTCGACCTCGACGTTGAGACGGACGCCGTCGGAGGCGGTGACGGTGTGCACCGGACCGTGCACGGTGCCGAACTCGACCTGCTCGCCGCGACGCGCTCGACGTCGGGCGCGCTGGCGGGTGTTGACGACGCGGGCGGCCACTCCGGCGGCCACGAACGCCCCCGCCGTGCTGGCCAGGACGGCAGCACGCTGGGTGGGGCTGACCATCAAACTCCTCGGTGGCTGCGCTGGATGCGGCCGCCGAGTCGGGTGACGACCTCGTACCCGATCGTACCGGCGGCGCTCGCCCAGTCCTCGGCGGTGGGTTCGCCGTCGTCCCCGGGACCGAAGAGGGTGACCACGTCGCCCGGCCTGGCCGGGACCTCACCGAGGTCGACGACGAACTGGTCCATGCAGATGGTGCCGACCTGGCGGACCTGCCCTCCGGCGAAGCCCACGGCCGCCCGTCCGGAGGCGGTGCGCAGGACGCCCTCGGCGTACCCGATCGGCACCAGGCCGAGCGTGCTCTCGCGGTCAGCGGTCCAGGTGTGGCCGTAGGAGACCGAGGTTCCGGCGGGCACCCGCTTGACGGCGGCGAGCCGTGCCCGCAGCGTCATGGCGGGACGTAGAGGGACGTCGATCGACATCGAGGCATCCGGTGGCAGTCCGTAGGAGGAGATGCCGGCGCGCACGAGGTCGAGGTGCGCGCTGGGACGGCTGAGGATCGCCGCGGAGTTCGCGAGGTGGCGCAGACCGGGATCGATGCCGGCATCTCGCAGCTGGTCCACGGCCTCGGAGAACACGGCCTCCTGGGCGTCGTTGGCCGGGTGGCCGGGCTGGTCGGCGCACGCGAAGTGCGACCAGACACCGCTCACCTCGACGTGCCCCGCCGCCTGGGCAGCGGCTGCTGCGCCGACGAGCTCGGTCCACTGGTCTCCGAACGCCCCGTTGCGGGCCAGGCCGGTGTCCACCTTGAGCTGCACGCGAGGTCGCCGCCCGCCCGGCACGCCCGCTGCAGACCTGCGGGGGGAGGTCGCCAGGATCTCCTGCAGCTGTGCGACCGAGGATGCGGTCACCTCGACGCCGGCCTCCACGAGCGGGCCCCAGTCGCGGCCGGGCGCGGACAGCCAGCAGAGCACCGGCCCGGTGTCCCCGGTGGCGCGTAGGGCGAGCGCCTCGTCGGGCGTCGCGACGCCGAGCCAGGTGGCCCCCGCCTCACGGGCCGCCCGAGCCACCTGGGGCAGACCGTGGCCGTACCCATCGGCCTTGACCACGGCCATGAGGGCCGATGACGGCGCGCACGCCGCGAGTGTTGCCAGGTTGGCGCGGTAGGCGTCGAGGTCGACTATCGCCTCCGCCTGCGGTGCTGTCACGAGATCTCGTCCTCATCCAGGAGCCGGGCGACCGCGGCAGGCAGCTCACGGGCGACGGCGGAGGCGGTGACCGGGCCGCCGGGGTTGACGGCTTCGGCTGCGCGTCCGTGCAGGAACGCGGCGAGCGCTCCGGCCTCGAGCGGCGGCAGTCCCCCGGCGATCAGGGACCCGGCGAGTCCGGCCAGGACGTCGCCGGCGCCGGCCGTGGCCAGCCAGGGCGTGCCTGACTGGTTGACAAAGGCACGCCGGTGGCCCCCGGTCTCCGGGGAGACCACGACGGTCCGGGCGCCCTTGAGCAGGACGCAGGCCTGCCACCGGTCGGCCGCCAGACGGGCGTGGGTGAGCGGAGCGGCCTCGACGCTGGACCGCTCGACTTCGAGCATCCGGGCCAGCTCACCGGCGTGCGGCGTCAGGAGCGCCGGTACGGCCAGCGGGACGGGAAGGTGCTCCAGCGCGCCTGCGTCGACCACCACGGCCACGTCATCGGCCAGGGTGAGCCGCAGCAGCTCGTCCACGTCGTCGCCGGCCCCGGGCCCCACGACCCACGTCTGCACGCGTCCACGATCCCCCGGCGGCCCCGCCGCGACGACCTCCGGTGCCCGATCCACCACTCGTGCGGTCAGGGCGTCCGAGCCGAGGAAGCGAACCATGCCGGCGAGTCCCGACTGCGCCCCCGCGACACACAGGTGCGCCGCCCCGGCATAGACCTGCGAGCCGGCGGCGACACCCACGACGCCGCGGGTGTACTTGTGCGACGCGGCGCCGGGTGCGCTCGACGCCAGCACCTGACGGTCGTCGTCCTGCAACGCAGAGACTGCAGGCGCCCCCAGGTGCGGCGTCAACCCGATGTCCACCAGGGTCGTCTCGCCGCAGGCATCGGCTGCAGGGCCCACGAGCGTGGCCACCTTGTGGGTGCCGAACGTGACGGTGCGGTGGGCGACGATGTGGGGTCCCGGCGTGGTGCCGGTGTCGACGTCCACGCCGGACGGCACGTCCACCGCCACGACGTACGGGCGGTGCTCGCTGATCCACTCGACCCAGTGTGCGGCGGCGCCGCGCAGGCCGGGTCGTGCGCCGATGCCGAGAATGCCGTCGAGCACCCACCGGTGACCGTCCGGGGCATCCACGACGCGGGCGCCGGCGGCCCGGGCTGCTGCAAGTCCGCCCTCGTGGATCGTGGCAGGATCCAGCGGACACACGTCGACGCGCACTCCCCGGTCGAGCAGGTGCGCGGCCGCGTACAGGGCGTCGCCCCCGTTGTTGCCGGGACCGGCGAGCACCAGCAGGACCTCACCGGCCGGCACGTCGGCCAGGGCGTCGGCGAGTCCGCGGGCGGCGCGCTGCATGAGCTCGCCCTCGGGAAGGCCCTTCGCCGCCATCTCCGCGGCCAGCCGCTCCTCGGCGCCGCGCACGTCGGCCACCGCGTGGGCGTGCAACATCAGGAGACCTCGGCCACGACGAACGCCGTGGCGACGCTCGTGTCGTGCGAGATCGACAGGTGCAACGTCAGGCCGAGGTCGCCGGCCCGGTCGGCAGCGGCCCCGTGCAGCTGGAACGACGGTGCCCCATGCTCGTCCGTGACGACCTCGATGTCCTGCCAGGACATGCCGGCGGGCGCCCGCAGCGCCTTGACGAAGGCCTCCTTGGCGGCGAACCGGCCAGCCAACGACTCCACCGACCGCTCGGCCTCCCCTGCCGTGAACAGCCGTGACGCCAACTCCGGAGTGCGTTCCAACGTCGCGGCGAAGCGTTCGAGGTCGACGACGTCGACACCGATGCCGTGCAGGTGCGCGCCGGCCATGGGGTTCACTCCACCGTGACGGACTTGGCGAGGTTGCGGGGCTGGTCGACGTCGTGGCCGAGCTGGTCCGCGAGCTCGCACGCGAAGATCTGCAGCGGCACCGTGGCGACCAGCGGCTGCAGCAGCGTGGGCACCTGTGGCAGTCGGATGACGTGGTCCGCGTACGGCACGACGTCGTCGTCGCCGTCCTCCACCAGGACGATCGTGCGCGCTCCGCGTGCCCGCACCTCCTGGATGTTGCTGACGATCTTCTCCTGCAGCTGGTCGCGTGCGCGGGGCGGGACGACGACGAAGACCGGGATGCCATCCCCGACGACGGCGATCGGCCCGTGCTTGAGCTCGCCGGCAGCGAACCCCTCGGCATGGATGTAGGCGAGCTCCTTGAGCTTGAGCGCACCCTCCAGCGCCACCGGGTACCCGACGTGCCGTCCCAGGAACAGGACGGAGCGGGAGTCGGCGAGCTCGGCGGCGAGCTTGCGGACCTGGTCCCCCTCGTCGAGGAGTCGCTGGATCCCGGCCGGGATCTTCTCCAGCGCGGCGATGATGGCGGCGATCTCGTCGCCGTACTTGATGCCCTTGATCTGGGCGAGGTAGAGGCCGAGCAGGTAGCAGGCCACCACCTGGGCGAGGAAGCCCTTGGTGGAGGCGACGGCGATCTCCGGGCCGGCGTGCGTGTAGATGACCGCATCGGACTCTCGCGGGATGGTGGAGCCGTTGGTGTTGCAGATGCTGAGCACGCGGGCCCGTTGCTGCCGGGCGTACCGGATGGCTTGGAGAGTGTCCATCGTCTCGCCGGACTGGCTGATCGCGACCACGAGGGTCGAGCGGTCAAGGATCGGGTCGCGGTACCGGAACTCTGAGGCCAGCTCCACCTCGCAGGGGATGCGGGTCCAGTGCTCGATCGCGTACTTGGCCACGTGGCCGGCGTAGGCAGCGGTGCCGCAGGCGACGACGATGATCTTGTCGATGTCGCGCAGCTCGTCGTCGGACAGGCGCATCTCGTCCAGCTGCAGGCGGCCCTCGGGCGTGTGTCGCCCCAGGAGGGTGTCGGCGACGGCCTGGGGCTGCTCGTCGATCTCCTTGAGCATGAACCAGTCGTACCCGCCCTTCTCGGCGGCGGAGACGTCCCAGTCGACGTGGTACGGAGTGACCTGTACCGGGTCCCCGTGGAAGTCGGTCACGTCGATGGAGCCGGGCGTGATCGTCACCACCTGGTCCTGCCCGAGCTCAATAGCCTCGCGGGTGTACTCGATGAACGCCGAGACGTCGGAGCCGAGGAAGTTCTCGCCCTCACCGCGACCGACGACGAGCGGAGAGTTGCGTCGTGCTCCGACGACGACGTCCGGACGTTGGGCGTCGGCGATGACTAGTGTGAACGCGCCTTCGAGGCGTCGGCAGGCTGCCCGCACCGCGTCGGAGAGATCCGGAGTCTTCTCGAGCTCGTCGCGTACCAGGTGGGCGACGACCTCGGTGTCGGTCTCGGAGAGCATCTCGTGCCCGGCGCGCTCGAGCTCGTCGCGCAGTGTGGCGAAGTTCTCGATGATGCCGTTGTGCACCACAGCGATGCGTCCCTCGTCGTCGAGGTGCGGGTGGGCGTTGCGGTCGTTGGGGGCGCCGTGGGTGGCCCACCGGGTGTGCCCGATGCCGGTCGAGGATGCCGGCAGCTCCTGCTCAGCGAGCACGGCCGCGAGGTTGGCCAGCTTGCCGGCCTTCTTGGCCGACGCCATTTGGCCGTCGTGCACCAGGGCGATGCCACCGGAGTCGTAGCCCCGGTACTCCAGGCGCCGCAGTCCAGCCATGACGACGTCCAGAGCGGGGCGATGCCCGACGTATCCGACGATTCCGCACATGAGGTGAAGCCTACAAGCGAGGGAGGCGAGCGCCGTGAACACGGGCTGGCGCCATGGACCGGCCGCCTCGGCGGCAACCCAAGTTCCGACGGAGCCCCAGCCGAACACCACCGCCGGCCCGTGTTCCACGGCCGAGCCGACTGAAGCTTGCCCCGAGCCTGCGAGGGTACAAGCGAGGGAGGCGAGCGCCGTGAACACGGGCTGGCGCCATGGACCGGCCGCCACGGCGACAACCCAAGTTCCGACGGCGCACGACCGCCTGCCGGGGACCTTCCCGACGCCTCGAAGCCGGCTACCGGCAGGATGGGCGCCATGGCACGCGAGCTGTCCCCCTACCTCGAGCTCGAGCGGTCCGCGTGGGCCGAGCTCGCCGGCGAGGCACCCCAGCCACTGTCGGCCGAGGAGATCGAGCGGGTCCGAGGGCTCGGCGAGGAGCTGGACCTGGAGGAGGTGCGCCAGGTCTACCTGCCGCTCACCGAGCTCATGACGATGCGCATCCGCGCCGCCGCCGGGCTCTACCGAGCCACCGAGAAGTTCCTCGGCCGCCCGCAGCCCAAGCGCACGCCGTACGTCATCGGCATCGGAGGATCCGTGGCGGTCGGCAAGTCGACGACCGCCCGGCTGATCCGCGAGCTGCTTTCCAACGCACCCGAGCGGCCGAGCGTCGAGCTGGTGACGACCGACGGGTTCCTGCTGCCCAACGCCGAGCTGGAGCGTCGCGGGATCCTCGACCGCAAGGGGTTCCCGGAGTCCTACGACCGCAAGAGCCTCCTGCGCTTCATCATGAACGTCAAGTCCGGGGCGGAGTGCGTCGAGGCACCCAAGTACTCCCATCTGACGTACGACGTCACCGACGAGCCCGTCGTGCTGCAGCACCCGGACATCGTCATCGTCGAGGGCCTGAACGTCCTCGCCCCCGCCCGTGCGCGGGGCGACGGCAGCCCGGGCCTGGCCATCAGCGACTTCTTCGACTTCTCCATCTACGTCGACGCCTCCAGCAAGGACATCCGGCGCTGGTACGTCGAACGGTTCCTGCAGCTGCGCCGCACGGCGTTCGCGGACCCGGCCTCCTACTTCCACCGCTACAGCGCGCTGACCGACGAGGAGGCCGTCGCCCGCGCTGAGGAGCTGTGGGACACCATCAACTGGCCGAACCTGCGCGAGAACATCCAGACCACTCGTGGCAGGGCCGACCTCGTCCTGCGCAAGGACACCGACCACTCAGTCAAGTGGGTCCGACTGCGCAAGATGTGATGACGGGGCACTCCCGTCCCTGGCACCAGATCCCATGGCTCGCGCCGGGCCAAGGCACCGCTACGGGGCCGACGCCGCCAGCTGTGCACGCCGTCGAACCACGGCCTTGCGTGCCGACAGCAGGGCAACTCCCAGGACCAGCCCGAGGATCACCATCGTGAACGGCCGCCCCAGCACGAACGTCGCGTCACCGCTGGAGTACGCCAGGGTCTGCCGCAACGACGTCTCCAGCGTCGGCTGCAGCACCACCGCCAGCACGAAGGCAGCCATGCTGAAGCCGGACCGACGCAGCAGGAACCCGAGGAGTCCGACCACGAGCATCACCACGACGTCGAACATCGAGTTGCCCTCGGCGTACACGCCGATCACGCACAGACCGATGATGAACGGCATCAAGGCGTGGGGCGGGACCGCCAACAGCCGGGTGAAGAGTCCGACGAGTGGCAGGTTGAGGACCAACAGCATGGCGTTCCCGATGTACATGGCCGCGATGACCGTCCAGAAGAGTTCGGGCTGCTCGTCGATGAAGGTGGGGCCGGGAACGATGCCGTTGAGGAGCAAGGCGGCGAGGACGAGCGCCATCGTCGGGGCGAAGGGCACCCCCAGCACCATGAGCGGCACGAAGGACGCACCGGCGGCGGCGTTGTTGGCGGCCTCCGGCCCGGCGACGCCCTCGACGGCCCCCTTGCCGAAACGCTCCGGATGGCGTGAGATCCGCTTCTCCGTGACATAGGAAGCGAACGTCGACAGCACCGCCGCCGGGCCGGGCACGAGACCGAGCAGGAACCCGATGATCGAGCCGCGTGCCGTGGGCCCGACCGAGGCACGCGCCTCCTGTCTGCTCGGGATCAGCTCGCGCAGCCGTGGCGCGGCGACTCGCTCGGGCTGCCACCATCGGGCGGCCATCGTGAGTGCCTCCGCCACCCCGAAGGCTCCCATCACGAGGGCGATGAAGCTGAAACCCTGGGCGAGGGTCGTCGATCCCATCGTGAACCTGAGGTCGGCACCGGCCGGATCGATTCCCACCGTCCCGACTGCGAGGCCGGCACAGATCATCACGACCGACTTGGCCGTTGACGCGTTCGACAGGGCCGCGAGGAGGAACAGACCCGCAATGCACAGCGCCATGTACTCCGGAGGGCCCAGACGAACTGCCAGGGCACTGAGCGACGGCGCGAAGAGCATCAGACCGACGATCGAGACCGTCCCGGCCGCGAACGAGGAGAGGGCCGAGATGGTGAGCGCCGGCCCCGCACGCCCGCGCTTGGTCATCTGGTGGCCGTCGATCGCACTCACCACCGACGACGCTTCCCCCGGAACGTTCAACAGGATCGACGTCGTCGACCCCCCGTACATCGATCCGAAGTAGATCCCGGCGAACAGGATCAGCGAACCCGTCGGTCCCAGCTGGGTCGAGACCCCGAGCAACACCGACATGGCACCGATCGGACCGATGCCCGGCAGGACGCCGACCAGCGTGCCGAGCACGACACCGGCCAGGGCGAGAAGGAGGTAGGTCGGATCCGCGAAGGCCGCGAAACCGGCCGCAAGGTTCTCCAGCACAGCGCTCCCCCTACGCCAGCCCGAGCCGGCCGGACGGCAGCGGCACGTAGAGCCAGTGCACGAACACCAGCCAGACAGCCATCCCGAACAGCACGCCGAACACCACGGGCCGCCACCAGCCGGCCATCCCCATGATCTTGGTGATGGCCCCGAGGGCGATCGACAACGCCACGACGAAGCCGACGACGTCGCCGAGGACGGGGACTACGAGGGCCGCCGCCAGGACTCCAGCGATGCGTCCCCAACGCACCTCCCCGTCGAGCTCCGCGTCCTCATCCTCATCTGCCGGAACAGGTTCTCGGGAGCGTCCACGTTCCTGCACGATGACGACCGCGCTGGCACCGACGAGCACCACGGCGACGGCGAACGGGAAGGCGCCGGGACCTGACTCGGCCACGGAGCCGAGACCTTCCTGCAGCGCTTGCGCCCCATAGACGAGCCCGACGGCGAGCAACGCCGTCGACGTCACCAGCTCGATCGGCACCCCCGTCTCGGGGCGACCGCCGGCGGTCACTGCTCAGCCCCGAGGATCGCGGCGGAAGACTCGGTCTTCTCCTGCAGGTTGGCCATGGCCTCCTCGGACCCGGCTCCGCTCACGATGAGACCGAGCTTCTCGGCAGCATCGGCGAACTCCGGACTCTGGACAGCTTGCGCGAAGGCGTTCTCGAGCGTGTCCCGGACCTCATCGGGCAGACCGTCAGGTGCCACGACCACGTTGTACGCCTCCCAGGCGAAGTCCACACCTGCATCAGCGAAGGTGGGAACGTCGGGCACGAGGTCCACGGGCTCGGCCGAGGTCAGCGCGAGCGCACGGATCTTGCCGGCCTGGAGCTGCGGCAGGGCACTGGCCAGCTGCATGACGCCCGCGTCCACGTTGCCGCCGAGCAGGGCGGTCGTAGTGGCTTGATCGCCGTCGAACTTCACCCGCTTGAACGTCACGTCGCTCTCCTGCTCGAGCTTGTCGGCAGGGACCGTGTAGTTCAAGGGCCCCTCGGCGAGCGTGATCGTCGACGGATCGTCCCCCGCCGCAGCAACCAGTGACTGCAGGTCCTCGTGCGGTGATTCCTCCGGCACGACGATCATGATCGGCGAGGTGATGATCTCGTTGATGACCGAGATGTTCTCCGGGTCGTAGGAGAGGTCCTCGGTCTGCGGCAGGAGGGTCAGAGGTCCGTCAGGAACCACGCCGATCGTGTAGCCGTCCGGCTTGGCGTTGAGGACTGCCGTGGTCCCCACCGAGCCCGCTCCCCCCTCACGGTTGACCACCTGCATCCTGCGGCCGAGGTCGCCCTGGTCGTTGATGATGTCGGTCAGCGCACGGGTGGTCGTGTCGATGCCGCTGCCGGCCGGGTAGGGCACGACGACCTGGATGTCGCGCTGGGGGTAGTCGCTGTCGTCGTTCGACGCGGCGCTGCACGCCGACGCCAGCGTCGTGCCGACGGCGATCAGGACGGCGCCGGCTCGGCGAAGACCGCTGCGAGGTGGGGTGGTGCTCATGATGCAACTCCTGGGTGGACATCGAACGGCAACGACCGGTCGTCTGTGAGGTACCACACAGTCCATACCGAGCCAACCAAAGCGTCAAAGACGTGAACGCACACGAACCCATTGCTGGAAACAATGAGTGACCCATTGTTGCTGCCTATCAGTGGGTGCTCGGATTGCTCTTTGACCACTGCGACACCTGATCACGAGGATGAACGGACCACACACCGCCACCACCAAGGAGCCACCCATGGCCACGCCCGAGCCCACCGTGCTCCTGCAGGTCCACAACGGCGTGGGCACGATGACACTGAACCGGCCGGAGCGTCGCAACGCGATCTCATGGCAACTGGTCCTCGAGCTCATCTCAGCGCTCGAGGCGGCCCTGGCGGACCCTGCGGTTCGAGCCATCGTGCTCACTGGCGCCGGCCGAGACTTCTGCGTCGGTGCGGACATGGCAAAGGTCGGTTCCGCTGACGCCGGCGACCACGAGACCCGCACCCTGCGAGGTCACTCCGTCGAGGATGACGAGGAACGTCTGACTCATGCGTCCTCGATCGTGGAGATGCTGACGACGTCGGACAAGCCCACCGTCGCCGCCATCGACGGAGCTTGCGCCGGGGCTGGCCTCAGCCTCGCCCTGGCAACGGACCTGCAGATCGCCTCCGGACGCGCCGTGTTCAACACCGCGTTCATCGGGGCTGCAGTGCCCGGTGACTTCGGCAGCGCCTGGCTCCTGGCTCGCGCCGTGGGGCCTGCGCGTGCCCGGTCGTTGCTGCTCGACCCAGGCCGGATGCCAGCGCACGAGGCTGCCGCGCTCGGGCTCGTGACCGAGGTGAGTGACGACCTGGAGTCACGGGTCCACGACCTCGCCAACAAGCTCGCCCACCAGGCACCGCGAGCCATGGTGCGTGCCAAGGAGAACCTGCGCGATGCGGTCACACCCGAGGTCGCCGACTATCTTCGACAAGAGGTGCCGCGCATGGTGGACTGCGCCCGCAGCGACGACGCACGGCAGGCCGCCCGAGCCTTCATCGAGAAGCGGACACCGGTCTTCACCGGAGAGTAGGAGCGTCCATGACCAGCCCGCTCGAGGGAGTGCGTGTCGTGGAGTTCGGCCACTACATCGCGGCCCCGGCAGCGACCCAGATCCTGTCCGACCTGGGTGCCGCGGTCGTGAAGGTCGAGCCCCCGGCCGGGGACCAGGCCCGTTCGATCGGCTCCTACGGCGAGGGCATCGTCTGTGCCTTCAACCGTGGCAAGCGCTCGATCGCACTCGACCTCAAGGACCCCGAGCACCTGGCCCAGGCGCTCACACTGGTCGAAGCAGCCGACGTCGTGGTGCAGAACCTGCGGGCAGGCGTGATGGAACGACTCGGGCTCGGGGCCGACGTGCTGACCGCACGGAACCCTCGCCTGGTGCACGTCAGCGTCACGGGGTTCCCTCCGGGCGGTCCGTCGGCTTCACGCGCCGGACTCGACATCGCCGCCCAGGCCGAGAGTGGAATCATGTCGATCACCGGGGAGCGTGACCGCGAGCCCCAGCGGGTGGGCTTCCCGGTGGCCGACGTCGGCGCCAGCTATGCCGTCGTGCAGGCCGTCCTCGCCGCCCTCCTGCGACGCGAACGCACTGGCGAGGGTGGTCGAGCGGAGATCTCGCTGATCGACGTCGCCATCCACATGCAGTCGGCGATGTGGGGCGAGTGGCACACCAGCGGGCAACAGCCTCGTCGCAAGGGGAACGGTCAGGCCACCGTCGCTCCGGCCGCCGACCTCGTCGGGACGGCGGACGGCTTGATCGTGCTCTCCGCCTACACGGCCGAACACTTCGCCCGGTTGTGCCGGTTCCTGGAGAAGGAGTGGCTGCTCGATGACCCCCGCTTCTGCGACAACCCGGGCCGCGTCGCGCACCGTGACCTCCTGCTGGCAGAGATCTCTGAGGTGCTCCAGCACCTCGGCACGCAGGAGTGCGTACGGCTCCTCTCCGAGCAGGGACTCGTCGCGGCCGCCGTCCGTGAGTACGCCGACGTCGCGACGGCCGATGACGTCGCGGCGAGCGGGATCCTGACCACCGGCATCGACCCCGCAGGAGAGCGCTTCACCGTGCCCGGTCTCCCGTTCCGGCTCGACCACGTGCCGCCGGTCGCCGACCAGCGGGTACCCGCCGTGGGCGAGGATCCGTGACGCCCAGGACTTGACCATCAACCACCGTCGCCCTTGGATCACACCATGAACCTGCGCGAGATCGAGTGCTTCCTCGCCGTCGTCGACCACGGTGGTATCACTCGTGCAGCGTCAGCGCTCTACCTCGCCCAGCCGTCACTGTCCCAGATCATCCGTCGTCTCGAGGCAGACCTCGGCGTCGAGCTCTTCCGTCGCGTGGGACGAGGCCTGGTGCTCGCTCCCGCAGGCGAGGCGCTGGTCGGCCCCGCTCGTCAGGTCGTGCGCGACGTCGTCCACGCGCGGCAGGTCGCAGAGGGACACCGAGGCCTGGAGGGTGGACGGGTCGACCTTGCGATCTCCGCCTCGCTCACGTCCAGCTTCCTCGCCGCCTGGGTGGGCGACTTCCGCCGTCGGCACCCTCGAATCACCGTGCGCCTCACCCAACACGACGGTCACACCGACGAGATCGTCGCCCTCATCCGGTCCGGCGCCGCTGAGCTGGGCTACACGGTCAGCCCTGTCTCACGCGCCGGCATCGAGTGCACGCACATCGGGCAGGGCGAGGTCGTCCTGGCACTCCCCCCAGGCTGGCGGGGCGAGCTGCCCGACCCAGTGCCGGTCGAGCTGCTGGACGGTCTCCCGATGATCGTGGACCGAGGATTCGGCCGCGAGTACCTTGCCGGTATCCGCGACCGCAGCAACGTCGAGCCCCGAGTGGTGGTCGATGTCAGCGAGACCGGCGACCTGGTGCCGCTGCTGGCCTCCGGGGCGGGCGCCGCCCTCCTACCCATGCGCCAGGCGATGGAGGCACGTCGGCGCGGAGCCAGCCTACGAATGATCGACCCACCACCGGCCAGGGACATCTACGCGATCACCGCCAGCGGACCGCTCACCTCGGCGACGAGACGGTTCCTGGACCTCAGCGTCGAGAACGTGCAGCGCTGGCACCGCTCGGTCAAGGACCGCACGGACAACGGCCTGGGACTCCTCGAGGCGGCCATCGAGGCCGACGAGATGCTCGAAGCCGCCTATCGCCGGTTGGCCGAGACACCGGACTGAAACCCTGTCACCAACGTCTCTGCTGAGTGCATACAGCTAGCGCGTGTCTTGATAGCTGCGGTTGTCGTTGAGCAGGCATGCGGTGCGGGTGCGATGAGCTCGAACGTCCACGGGGCGTCCATCGGGATCTCGAGCCGTCATCGTCCACTGCGTGGGAAGAGTCTCGATCTGGTCGACCGGCCACCCTGCAGCCAGGACTTGTTCGCGGACGTCGCACAGCTGCGAGTACGTCCCCACGCGTAGCCCCCATCCCGCTCTACTCAAGGGGTCGAGATCAATGGTGGCGGCAGTAGCAACTTCGACGATCATCAGATGGTCGTCCCCGCCGACATTGACGACTGCAATCCGAGGATCAGATGGAGTTGCAGCGCGCTCGAACGTGAGCACGGCTCCGAACATCTCCGTGTAGTACGTGACGAGCCGATCGAGGTCGATCGTGGATAGGGTCAGGTGGTTGATTCCGAGGAGATCGGGCATGGTCGACCAACGTTAGTGCAGCTGCCGGACGACACACGGCTGTGGTCGGAATCTGTTCACAGAACCAGGCGTCTCAAGACTGGTTCGACGGTTCCCGGCGAGGAGGCTCACACCGTGACGCACGCTCCGTTCCGGACCAGCCCATCGAGGCGTGGACCAGCGCGCGCACCGCATCGAGGACGTCGACGTGGAAGCCCCGCACCCTCGGCGAAGGCCGCCTTCAGTTGACCTGCCATGGCATCGTGACGAATCAACCGCCAACAGTCTCGGGTCCGACGGTCGCCGTGAAGGCGTCGTGCCGCCCGATGAGAAGCCGCGGTCGTGGACGTGCGGGATGTGGATGGAGGTCGAGGTGCGCCGGGCCACGACACAAGCCAGGAGGCATTCAGGCCCGTCCAGTGCCAAGGACCTCCCCACCCTGGACGACCTCGCCGGTGCCGATGAGTTGCGACGGCTGCGCCAACAACGGTTCCAACAGGCGTCCGACGGCAGGACCCATCACCGGCAGTGCCTGCGTCGCCTGGTCCTCGGACTCCCAGAGGTTGACGGTGAGATGCCGACTTCCGCCGAGGTCGACCACTAGGCTTTCCAGGAAGCCGGGCTGCTCGGCGTGGATGCGGTCGAACTCGGCGACATCAGCTGCGGCCGCGTCCCGCTTCGCGGCGTCCCAGGTGTTGAGTCTCACGACTGCGTACATCGGCCCATCCTCCGTAGTCGGCTTCTGGTCACCATAAGCCTGTTGCTCGACTTTCGTGCTGCGGGTGAGCAGGCGCAGATGATCCCGGGAAGGTCCGCTCTGGCCGGGTTGTTCTACGCCCCTGCCGGCAGACCGCCAGTCGGGCGGCTCACACCGTGACGCCGAGGGAGAGCAGGGCCACCGCGACACACAGGACCGCGGCCACGACGACCACGAGCACCGGCAGTCGTCCGTCGCGCAGGACCTGGTAGTCCGGTTCAGGGGACGACGGGGCGCTCCAGCGCCCCGTCCTCAGCACCCGGACCGCCACCCACATCGCGCAGGCGGCGCTCAGCAGACACACGACCATGAGGACCGGAGCGTCGGTCTCCAGTGCCGCGCGTGCCACGAGAAGCCCCACGACGCAGAACGCCAAGGTGCTGCGGCGCCACGCCAGCGTCGTCCGCTCCTGCTGCAGTCCCGGAGGGACGGCGCCGTAGCTCACCCGCGGGCCCCGACCACGATCATGATCAGGGCTGCGAGCGCCACCACCGCCACGAGCAGGACCCCCATCGCATTGGACGGCAGCGGACGCCCTTCACGCAGTGCACGCTCCGTGCCGGACCAGCCGATCCAGGCGTGGACCGCGCAGCCCAGCCCGGCCACGGCCAGCAGCACGGCCGCCACGCGGGCCACCGCGTCGCTGACGCCGAGGTCGAACGCGTGCACGGCTGCCGCCCCGGCCAGCAGGGCCAACGTCGTGCGGATCCAGGCCAGGAAGGTGCGCTCGTTCGCCAGACTGAAGCGTGGATCAGGCTCCCGGCCATGGCCGTAGACACGGCGTGGCCACCGGCCGTCGCGCTCGGGTTCGCTCACCTGACCACGGTAGCCGCAGGCTCTGGCGAGCCGCGGGTCGAGGTGCCGTCGGGAGGCGTCGGATCCCCGGTCGCGGATCGCGCCGTCAGATCTGACGGACGTACTCGGCAGCCCAGGCCGTCTGCCGGAAACCGAGCTGTTGGTTGACGGCGATCATGTGTGCGTTGTTCGCGGCGTTCCACGTCGTGATCCGTCGCCGTCCCCGCAGGAGGTCCTCGGCCGCCTGCATGGCCCGCAGCTTCATCGCCAGGCCGAGGCCGTGGCCGCGGTGCTCCGGCAGGACCAGCGTGTCCCACTGGTAGACCTCGATGCCGTCGGCAGCGGCGACGAGCTGGGTGTGACCGGCCAGTCGGTCCTCGGGCGAGATGGCGACAACCGTCTGCGCGATGCGTCCCTGGCCCTGCCAGCTGGCCTCCTCGTGCCGGATGCGCTCGGCGTCCCAGTGCTCGTTCTCCAGCCCGGCCGGCCCTGACGGCGCCTCCTGCAGGAGGAGATGTCGCAGCCTCGCGTACTGCTCGAGCCACTCCTCGGGGCACACGCGCCAGGCGACCAGCCGGTGACCGCCGCGGGGCTCCGGCGGCGGGAGGTTTGTGACCGGCAGCGGCAGCTCACGAACAGCATCGAGGATGTCGACGGTGAAGCCCTTGGCGTCGGCGAACCGGGAGCCCGGGTCACCGTCGTGGTCGACGGACCACAAGGCCTCACCGTGCAACCGGGTTCGACCGGCCCGCCGTGCGACGTCGACCAGGTGGTCGAGCAGTGCCGTGCCGTACCCGCGACCACGATGCTCGGGCAGCACGAACACCTCGACGAACGCGATGTCGACGTTGTCCTGCAGCGGCATGGAGACGTATCCCCCGGCGATGGGCTGCCCGTCTCTGAGCGCCACGACCAGCTCGTGACGGCCGTAGGCGTCGTCGGTGAGGTTGACGCGCTTCTCCGGAGCCGCCCACGGCTGGTCGAACGGTCGGTCGTAGCAGGATGCGTAGACTGCGTGGAACCGCGCGAACTGAACGTCGTCGGTCAGGTCGACGCCCACGATCTCGGTCATGGAAGCACCCTAGGCCGCACGACGAACCCGCCCGCGCCACGGTCGCTTGACCATCGCTCGTCCGCCCGGATCCGCCGTTCGTCAGCCGAGGGAGGCCCAGAATTCGCAGCGGTGACGCTCGGCGAAGTCCGTACGAGTCTCGACCCCCTCCTCCGAGAACCTCTGGATGCTCGGTGCCGCAGGCGTGAACGCCGGCCAGCGATCGGTGCCGTCAGCCTCGGGCACACCGGTGCGGGCGAAGCTGGTCCAGTACCGACGCATCGACGTCGCCAGCTCCTGCTGCGGGTTGGTCAGGTCCGCGGGGTGAGCAGCCGTGGGAAGACCGAAGAGGTACGGGAGCTCGGAGGCGTGGGCGGCACCGTACTCGAACCCGTCCGTCGCCGGCAGGAAGACCTGCGGAGCCGTCCGGTCGGCGAACTCGTACTCGTAGGTGGGGACGTACCGAGGCAGCTGGACGTGGGCGGGCCGTGCCGTGCACGAGTACGTCGCATCGGTGCCGACGGCACCGACTGCGAGCTCGGGACTCGCGAAGTCCTCCAGCGGGTACTCCTGCACGATCTGCTCGGCAACGTCCGGTGGACACCGAACTGGCTGCTGTAGTTCTTCGGAGTGATCGGGTTGCCGGCGAGCACGTTGACGATCCCCACGATGAGCCGCCACTCGTCACGGTTGCTGCCACCCATGACCGGCACCCGGTGGAACCGGCCCGCCGCGAGAGACTCACTGATGGGCTCGTGCAGCACCAGAGAGTCGACGTGGGGGACGTAACCTCCCGCCTGGTGGGAAAGGATCGTCTCGACCGGCAGCGCACGCAGGCACGCGACGTCGCCGTCCGCGCACCCGGTCGCCGCCACGAGCTCGGCACCGCTCTGCTCAGCCCCCACTTCGCTCACAAGACGGTGACGACGGCCGGGACCGAGACGGTCACGTACCGCGAGGTCGCCGACAACACCGACTGGCCACGGTGTTGGACCGGTTGGAGGTGTCGGCCGGCGCCCACGTCGCCACCTTCGCCAGCAACAGCCGGCGACACCTCGAGCTCTATCTCGCCGTGCCCGCCACCAAGCGCGTGCTGCACACGATCAACATCCGACTCTCCGACGACCACCTCGATTACGTCGTGAACCACGCCGGCGATGACGTCCTCTTCGTCGACCGAGGCCTTCTGCCACGCATCTGGGCACTCGTGGAGCACCTGCCGACCGTACGGCACTGGGTCGTGCTGCCGGACGGAACCGACGCGCCCGTTCCCGACGACCCACGCATCCACGACTACGACGACCTCGTGCACTCGGCACCGCTGATGACCGGGTCGCTGGAGGATGCCTTCCGGCGCGAGGACGAGGACCTTGCTGCGGGACTGTGCTACACCTCCGGCACCACGGGCCATCCCAAGCGTGTCGGCTACAGCCACCGCTCGACCGTCCTGCACTGCCTCGGCACGCTGGCCGCAGGCCTGGTCGGCATCTGCGAGAGCGACGTCGTCATGCCCGTCGTGCCGATGTTCCACGCCCATGCCTGGGGGCTGCCGTACGGTGCCGTGATGGCCGGTGCGTCGCTGGTGATGCCGGGCGCCTCGAACGACCCCGACCATCTGCTCTCCCTCGTCGAGACCGAGCGCGTGACTCTCACCAGCGGCGTTCCCACCGTCTGGACGAGTCTGCTGCCGCAGCTGGGCGAGTATGACCTCGGCTCGTTGCGCCTGGTGCTTGGCGGCGGTTCGGCGGTGCCGCCCTCGCTGTCGGAGGCCTATCGCGAGACCGTCGGGATTCCGATCACGCACTCATGGGGCATGACCGAGCGCAGCCCGGTCGGCGTCATCGGTGGCACACGCAGCCACCATGCAGACCGACCGGACGACGAGCAGGTGGCGGTCCGTGCGGCGCAGGGTCAGACGATGCCCCTCGTCCGGCTACGTCTGGTCGCCCCGGACAGCGGCGAGGAGGTCGCCCGCGACGGCCGCGCCATAGGCGAGCTCCAGGCGTCGGGGCCTTGGGTGGCCGAGCGCTACTTCCGGGTCGAGTCACCGGACAACGTCACCTCCGACGGCTGGCTGCGCACCCGGGACCTCGCCACGATCGACGGCGACGGCTACCTGCGGATCGTCGATCGCTTGAAGGATCTCATCAAGTCCGGCGGCGAGTGGATCTCCTCGGTGGAGCTGGAGTCTGCCATCGCGTCGCACCCGTCCGTGGTCGAGGTTGCGGTCATCGCTCGTCCGGATCCGCGGTGGGTTGAACGTCCTGTCGCCTACGTCGTGCTGCGCGACCCCGGGACGACGACGGAGGATCTCCTCGCTCACCTCGCGCCACAGGTGGCGTCGTGGTGGCTGCCCGATGAGGTCGTCGTCGTCGACGAGCTCCCCAAGACGGGCAGTGGCAAGCTCGCCAAGCACGCGTTGCGCACGTCGGCCCAGTACGCCTGAACCCGGGGCGAGGCCACCACGCCGCTCCGGGCCTCAGACGGTCTCGGCGCCCAGCAACCGAGGGATCGACTCGATGAGCAGCTGCGTGTACTCGTGCTGCGGCGCACCACACACCTGCTCGGCCGTGCCCGACTCGACGATGCGCCCCTCTCGCATCACGTGGACCCGGTCGCACAGCTGCCGGACCATCGCCAGGTCGTGGCCGATGAACAGCATCGCCGAGTCCGGTCGGAGGAGGCCGTGCAGCAGACGCGCCACCGAGGCCGCGGTGGTCACGTCGAGAGCGCTCAGCGCCTCATCGAGGAGCAGCAGGGACGGTTCGACGATGATCGCGCGAGCGATGGCCACTCTCTGGCGTTGACCACCGGACAGCTCGCGGGTCGTGCGCTGCAGGAAGGATTCGTCGAGCCCGACCGACTGGAGCGTCGCGACGACTCGGTCACGTCGGGTCGCCGCATCGGAGTCGACCTGAATGAGCAGCGGCTCCCCGACGATCTCGGCGACCGTGTGACGGGGGTTGAGCGCCTGGATCGGATCCTGGAACACCGCCTGGACGGCGCGCCGGTAGGCCAGCGGTGCCGGCATCGGCAACGCGCCGACCTCGAACCCACAGACCGTCGCCCGCCCGCTGAACGGCACGAGCCGCAGCAACGCCCTGGCCACGGTGGACTTGCCGGACCCGGACTCACCGACGAGTCCGGTGATCTCACCGGGGCGCAGGTCGAGCGTGGCGTGATCGACCGCTGTGAACGGCGCGGGTCGAAGATCACCGAGGCTCCGTCTGCGCGGGAACTCCACCGTGAGGTTCTCAATGGAACCCAGCAGCTCGTGTGGACTCACAGCGCCTCCTCCTTCGTCCGGGGCTCCAGGATGGCTCGGCCGGGTTCGTTGCGTGGGACAGCTGCGACGAGACTGGCCGTGTAGTCGTGACCGGGCCGGCGGACGACCTTCTCCAGCGGTCCGGACTCGACCACGTCACCCCGGAGCATGACGACCACCTCGTCGGCCAGCTCACCGGCCACACCGAGGTCGTGCGTCACGAGGAGCACCCCGAAGTCACGCTCCGTGCACAGCCGGCGAAGCAAGGCGATGATCTCGGCCTGGACGGTCACGTCGAGAGCCGTGGTCGGCTCGTCGGCGATCAACAGGTCGGGAGACTTGGCCAGCGCCAGGGCGATCATGACGCGCTGTGCCATGCCACCGGAGATCTGGCCGGGTCGCTGCCTGGCCACCTCCTCCGGGCGACGCAGCCCCACCGACGTCAGCAGGAAGACGATCTCCTCCTCGACCGTCCTCCGGGCATCGCCACCCTCCTGCCCACCGACGAGACGGCGTTGAGCCTCGATGACCTCGCGCAGCTGGCGTCCCACCGTCTGGAGCGGGTTCAGCGCCGCCGAGGGTTCCTGGAAGACGACCCCGACCCGGCTCTGCCACGCTGTCCGGGTGGCACGGTCGGCCTCGACGAGGTCGAGTGGATCGTGGCCGCGCAGGCGTAGCCGGTCGGCGCTGCTCGACGCGGGCAGGGTGAGCAGGTCGGCGAGCGCCATGGCGACCGAGGTCTTCCCACTGCCGGACTCCCCGACGAGGGCGACGACCTCACCGTCGTGGACGCAGAGGTCCACGTCGTTCACTGCTGTCGTCTCGCCGTAACGCACGGTCAGGCCCCGGACGTCGAGCAACGGTGCCGTCGCGCCCTCTCGCACCCCGCCACCGGAACCGTGTCCGGCGGGCCGGGTACCCGTGGCTGCCACGACGCCGACCGGTTCGAGGTAACCCGTCGGGTTGTCGATGCTGACACCCCGGCGGCGACGAATGAGTGCATCGCCCACGACGTTGAGCGCCAGGACCATGAGGACGAGCGCCAGGCCGGGCGGGATCGCCTGGAAAGGAGCCTCGCGGATCGTGCGCTGCGCGCTCGAGAGCATGATGCCCCAGCTCGCCGCTGGCGGTTGGGTCCCGAGACCCAGGAAGCTGAGCGCCGCCTCGATGGTCACCGCGTGCGCGAACACCAGCGTGGCCTCCACCCCCATCGGCGCGGCGATGTTGGGGGCGATGTGACGCCGCAGCAGTCGTCGCCGGCTCGCACCGACCACCCGCGCCCCGTCGACGTACAACCGCTCGCGCTCTGCCATGGTCAGGCCGCGCGCCAAGCGCGCCATCCCCATGGCAAAGGCAATCCCGACCGCGAACATCGACGTCGTGAGTCCGCTGCCGAGCGCTGCGATGAGCGCAATCGCCAGGACGATCGCGGGGATCGCCGAGATCCCCTCCACGATCCGCATCACGATGCGGTCGGCCCAGCCGCCAACGAGACCGATCGCCATGCCGATCCCACCACCGAGGATCACCGCGACCGCCGTCGCCTCGAAGCCGGCGATCGTCGAGACCCGGGCACCGTCGATGAGACGACTCAGGGTGTCGCGACCCAGGTAGTCGGTGCCGAGCCAGTGGTCGGCCCCGGGACTCGCGAGCGCGTCACCCATCGTGCCATCGGTGGGGTCGTAGGGTGCGATCCACGGTCCGAAGGCGGCGAGGAAACCGACCACGACCAGGACGAGCCAGGACGCCTTCACCAGGACGGAGCTGCGGCCCATCATGCGGCACGCACCCTGGGATCGACGAGCGCGTAGGTCAGGTCCAGCAGGAACTGGATCACCGCCATCAGCAGAGCCATGAGGACGACGAAGCCCAGCACGACCGGCATGTCGCCGTTGCGGATCGCATTGAGCACGAGCTGCCCCAGGCCCGGCAGCGCGAAGACCTGCTCGATGACGACTGCTCCACCCACGAGCACGGCAGCCTGACCGGCGATCGTCGTCACGACGGGAACGGAGGCGTTGCGCAGGGCGGTGCGCCACAGGATGCGGCGGCGAGCCAGCCCGCCGGCCACGGCCGTGCGGACGTACGGCTCGTGCAGCACCCGGACGTACCCGGCACGGGTCTGACGAGCGAACGCACCGGCAGCGGCCGCGCCCAGGGCGATCGACGGCAACGTGATGCTGCGCAACCACTCCCCCGGATCGCTGGCGAAGGGCACGTAGCCGGTGGCCGGGAACCACGGAGTCGTCATGGCGACGTAGGCCACGAGCAGCAGTGCCAACCAGAAGCTCGGGATCGCCTGGCCGATCGACGCCCCACCGGTGAGCAGCGAGTCGGTGCTCCGGCCGGCTCGGACGCCGGCCGCGATGCCCGCCGGGACGCCGATCAACAGACCCACGATCAACGCCCCGAGTGAGATCGTCAGTGTGACGGGAAACCGACCCATGAGTGAGGCCGTCACCGAGGTCGAGCTCGCCCACGAGGTCCCGAGGTCACCTTGCACGGCGTTGAACAGCCAGCTGCCGTACTGGATGAGGACAGGACGGTCCACGCCGATCTCGTGACGGAAGGCCGCGTACGACTCCTCCGTCGCCGTCTCACCGAGGCGTACGACGGCTGGATCTACTGCGGTGAGCTGCAACAGCAGGAACGCCGTGAAGCTGGCCACGAGCACGAGCGGAACCAGCGCCACGAGGCGGCTGAGTGCGACGCGTAGCAAGGCTCACTCCAACGTGATGTCGTAGGGCTTGGGCAGGTTGTCCGAGGAGGAGAGCTCCACACCCGAGGCACGCTCGGAGGTGACGACCACGGGAACCTGGTGGGCCACGACCATGAGGTAGCCCTGCTCGATCAGATAGGTGTAGACGTCGCGCCAACCCTCGGCCTGGGACTCTTCCGTCTCGGCGTTGAGCGCCACGTCGGCGAGCTCGGCGACCTCACCGCGGTCCGTGCCCAACGGGTCGTACGGGCTTCCGGGGGCATGTCTCTCGTCGTAGTGGGACTCGGCGGTGAAGCCTCGTGCGAGCGTGACGGCCATGGCGGTCTCACCGTTGCGCATCACATCGGCGAGCGTGCCGGGCTCGACCTGCTCGATCGTGACGTCGATGCCGACGTCTGCCCACATCTGCTGGATCGCCTCGGCCATCTCGGTGATGGCTCCGAAGGCCGGGAACGTCACCGAGAATCCGTCCTCGTAGCCGGCGTCGGCGAGCAGCCGCCGGGCCTCGTCGGGGTCGTGGGCAAGATCCTCGAGGGACTCCTCGTGGTACGGACTGTCCGAGAGCCAGAAGCCGGGACTCGGGTCTCCCTGACCGAACTGCAGACCTTCCTGGATGGCTTCGCGGTCGATGGCCAGGTTGAGGGCCCGGCGAACCTGCTCGTCACCCATCGCGTCGACGAGGGTTCCGTCTGTGTCCATGATCTGCAGGTAGTACACGTTCGGGTTCGCGCGCTCGATCAGCTGCAGCGACGCGTTCTCGAGGGTCGAGCGGTCGGCCTCGCTGCGCATCTCGATGATGTCGACCTGTCCGTCGAGGACAGCGTTGGTGGCTGCGGAGGCATCCTCGAGCACCCTCATCTCGATGGTGTCGACGCCGACCCGGTCCGGGTCCCAGTACTCCGGGTTGGCCTGATAGACCTGCACCTCTCCCGGGTTGGACGCTGCCGCGTCATGGGTCCAACCACCGGCTCCGACCGGCTGGGTGTCCGGATCAGCGTCGAAGGATGCCGGGCTCATCATCATCCCGGGCAGTCGGCTGAGCTGGGAGAGCATGTCAGTGGTGGGCTCGGTCAGGTTCAGGCGCACGGTCGAGTCGTCGACGACCTCGACGGAGTCGATGTTGCTGTAGAACGACGCCGAGGGGCTGGCCTCCATCGCCATGCCGCGTTCGAAGTTGGCCACCACGGCATCGGCGTCCATCGGTGCGCCGTCGCTGAACGTGACGTCTGGGCGCACCTGGAGCTCGAAGGTGGTGGGGTCGACAATCTCCCACTCCTCGGCCAGGCCGGCTTCGTGGGTGCCGTCGCTCTGCTCCTGGACCAGGGTGTCGAAGACCGGGTTGAGGTAGTACTCCTGGGCAACGGCGGCCATCTGCGGATCGAGGGTCTGCACATTGGTGGCCGCGCCGACTGTCAGGGTGCCGCCACCGCCGGAGGCGCCGTCGGTCCCGCTGCATGCCGCCAACGTGAGGGCGAGGGTCACCGCGCCGGTGAGCACGGCGAGTCGACCTGGGCGCCGGGAAGAGGTGATGGTCATGGCACTCCTTGATGGTGTTCCGGTTTCTGCCGGGGTGCTGCAGCTCGAGCGTGTGGGCATCAGATGACTCCTCGTTCGCGCAGGCCGGCGACGTCGTCGTCGCTCAGGCCTGCCAGCTGGGTGAGCACCGCATCGGTGTCCTGACCGAGCGTCGGCGCCACTGATCGAATGGATCCCTCGAACCCGGAGAAGATCCCCGCCGGCGCCTGCATGAGGCGCTGGCGACCAGCACCGTCGGGGACAGACACGATCGAACCGCGCTCACGGACATGGGGATCGGCGCAGATCTCCGCAGCCGAGTTCACCGGGCCTGCCGCGACACCGGCGTCGACCAGCATCTCCATGAGGGGATCGAGGTCGTGGGAGGCGACGAACGCCTGGACCCTCGCCTCGATCTCCTTGCGGTGAGCGATGCGCTGCGACATGTCGGTGTACCCGGCGAGATCGTCGGCCCCCATCACCTTGATGAGTCGGCGCCACATCTGCTCGGTCGATGCCGGAAGGGCGAGCCAGTGATCGTCACGAGTCCGGTACAGGTTGTTGGGGCTGATGTGCGGATTCTCGTTGCCTTGGCGAGAGATGCTGTGGCCGGTCGCGTCGAAGCCGACGATGAAGTCCTCCATCATCCGCAGAAGCGGCTCGTAGAGAGCGATGTCAACCAGCTGCGGCTCCCCCGTCAGGTCGCGCTGGCGTAGTGCGAGCAAGGCGGCGAAGGCGGCGTAGATGCCGGTGACGCCGTCGGCCACGGGATAGCCCGCGAAGAGTGGCGGGCGATCCGGCTCACCGGTGCGATGAGTGAGTCCGGCGTAGGACTCGGCCACCCGCGCGAACCCCGGCCGGTCGGCGTAGGGGCCGGTCCGCCCGAAGGCGCTGATGTGCACCATCACCAGGTCTGGGCGGTACGCCACCAGGTCGTCGAAGTCGACGCCGAAGCGGCGAAGCGTCCCGGGGCGGAAGTTCGTCACCACGACGTCGGCTGCCGCAGCCAGCCGCCCGACGACGTCGGCTGCCCCAGGCTGGTGCAGGTCGATGGTGACGCTGCGCTTGTTTCGCCCCAGGAGGGACCACTGCGGCGAGACTCCGTCTTCCAGCGGCGGATAGGAGCGTGCAGGGTCCCCGTCCCCCGGCTGCTCGATCTTGATGACTTCGGCACCGAACTCGGCCAAGAGGGAGGATGTCAGCGGGCCGGCGAGGATCGTGGACAGGTCCAAGACCCTCACTCCGCGCAGCGGGGCGTGCGTCACGGTCGATGCCTTTCAGTCGAGGGTGGCGCTCACAGCTCGTGAGGCGCATCACAGATGACTATGACGACCGCACGGCGCTGCGGGAACTGAGCGAAACCTTCCAAGGGTGAAAAGCGTTGGCTATCATGCTGGCCGTGCGTGTCGAGCGAGCCAGGTACTTTCTTGCTGCCGTCGAGGCGGGCTCGCTCCGTGGAGCGGCGACCCGCTGCGGCATCAGTCAGCCGGCGCTGGGCCAGCAGATTGACCTGCTGGAGGAGGAGCTCGACGTCGTGTTGCTCACCCGGGGTCGTCTGGGGGTACGCCCCACTCAGGCCGGCCAGGATCTCTTGAAGCCGATGGCGCGCCTGGTGGCGGCGCAGGATTCACTGCGCTGGGCCGCGGCGGAGTCAGGCGGCGCCTATCGCGGCCGTGTGGCAATCGGCGCAGTTCCAGCGCTCGCCGAGATGGTCATCGCCAATGTCGTCGGGCGACTTCGCGTACGCCACCCGGACCTGAGGTTCACCGTCACCGAGACAAGTTCGGCAGCCATCGAGGCAGCCGTGAGCGCCGGCGACCTGGACCTCGGCATTGCGACGATGCCCTCGACACCTCCCGACACGTCCATTAAACGGACGGTGCTGTTCCAGGCCCCCATCGGCGCCGTCGTACCGCTCGATCATCTGCTAGCCGATCGTGACAGCATCCGTTGGAGCGACCTGGAGACGTGGCCGATCGTGACGATGCGGGAGGGCACCGTGATGTGGGAGCGACTACAGGCTGATATCAGCAACCCGCAGGTGGTCGTGCAGGCGATGTCGGCCCGATCGGTCAAGCTCATGATCGCGCAGGGTGCTGGAATCGGGATCCTCACCTCCTTCGACACCTCCTCCGACGTGCCGGGTCTGCGCTGGATCCGGTTGCGGGACACGCCATCGGTTCAGATCTGCCTGGTCCAACGACGCGACACACAGCCGTCCCCCTCGGCGCTCACCGTGCGGCGACTGATCACCGAACGGGCGGCCGAGCTGCTTGAGTCGGCCGTCAGCGACCGCTGACCAGCAGGACACCTGACGGCACCGTTGTCCACAGGTTCGGGTTGGTCTCTGGTGGGTGTCAGCAGGGGTCTCTAGTATGGAAAATATCTTCGATTGAGGGATGTGTTCTTGATGGCGGCACTGGTGCTGGAGCCCACCACGGACGTGGTGGGTGTGCTCGCGCAGGTGCATGATCTGTTGGGTTCGATCGCCACGTCTGAGTTCTCTGGATTGAGTGGGGCGCAGCAGCGTGAAGCTGCCACATCCCTGTCTCGTCTGGAAGCGCGGGTGACGGCCTACAAGCTGGCGGCTGTGTCCGCGGTCGAGCAGTCGGGCGAGGCCCGGCGGCAGGGGTCGACGTCGACGGCGTCGATGTTGTCGAACGACTTCGGTGGCGACCATCGAGGCACCTGTGGCACGGTCCGCAAGGCCAAGAAGATCAAGAAGACTCCCCAGTCCCATCAGGCCATGGCTCAGGGGAAGTTGACGGCCAAGCAAGCCAAGATCATCGAGAAGGCGCTGGACTTGTTGCCGGCTGATGTCGGCGCTGCCCAGCGTGAGGCGTGTGAGACCCAGCTGGTCGATGATGCACCCCGCATGGACATTCGACGTTTCCAGCGTCAGGCCGACCGGGTCGTGGCGGGACTGATCGCCGAGCAGCGAGACGACACCGACGACGAGGCACTCGATGAGGTCGAGAACGAGATCGTCGAGGATCGTGAGACCAAGGCCTGGAACACCGCAGAGTTCTGGATGGCCCCGCCGGTCGGTGGGACCGTCAAGGGCGGGTTCACGATCCCCGAGGCCCAGGCAGCCCACCTGCGGGTCGCGTTAGAGGCCCTGTGTGCCCCACAGGTCGAGATCACCGCGCCCGGTGAAGCTACGCGGGCCACCGGCGACGTCCTCCTGGACGAACGGCCGTCGTACTCACGTCGTCAGGGCTGGGCGTTCACCCACCTGTGCGAACTGTTGCCACTCGACCGACTCCCCGAGACCAACAACACCGGCCCCATCCTGACCATCAACATCGACCACCAAGCACTGGTGAACGAGTTGAAGGTCGCGGCGCTCTCCACGGGCGAGACTCTCAGCGCCGGTCAGGCCCGCCGAATGGCCTGCGAACACCGACTCCTCCCGGCCGTCTTCGGCGGCGACTCCTTACCCCTGGACCTCGGTCGCGATCGACGACTCTTCACGTCGCACCAGCGTCGAGCACTGGAGCTCCGCGACAAGGGTTGCGTCTTTCCCGGATGCGACCGGCCACCCGGATGGTGCGTCGTCCACCATGCCCGAGAAACCTGAGCCAACGGCGGGAAGACAGACCTCAAGGACGGCGTCCTGATCTGTCCCCACCACCACCGGATCTTGCACAACGACGGCTGGGACGTGCACTTCACGCCCGACGGCATCCCCGAGCTGGTTCCACCGGCATCACTGGATCCCAGACGCAGACCCCGACGACACCAACGATTCCCATGACCATCGGGAGAGCTCTGCCCACATGGGAGACGTGGTCAGGACGCCGGCTCCGTGCTGAGGACGACGTACGCGATGGCATGGTCGGCGTCGTGGCTGAGGCTGACGTGCGCCTCGACTCCCGACAGGTGCTTGGCCACGTCGCCGTGCAGGCGGAGCCGCGGTCGGTCCCAGGCGTCACGCACGACCTCCACCTGGCCGAGGGCCTCATCCCCCATCAACGGCGGCGAACCGAACAGCGACGCCGACCAGGCCTTCACCAACGCCTCCTTGGCGGCCCACCGGACGGCGAGCGACGCGGGCCTGTCGGCCGCATCGCGTCGCTCGCCCGGCGTGAACACCTGCGCGAACCGGGTGCCCGGCCGCTGGAGCTGCTCGGCGAAGCTCGGTACGTGCACCAGATCGGTACCCACACCGATCACCGGCACGCGTACACGCCGTCCTCGCTCAGCCGGGCACCGCGATCCAGCAGCACCGAGGCCTCCAAGGACCGCGCCGTGCCGTTGGACCCCGAACCGAGCCGCCGGTCGGCCGGTCGCTCGTACGCCGGTGCGCCGCCGACCATCGTGCGGGCCAGACGCAGCCGTCCCTCGACGACCCGCTCACGCGACGCCGTCAGGTAGGTCTCGCGGGCCTGCTCGTCGAGCGAGGCGACGAACGCCTCCGGGTGCGCCAGCGCGATGATCCCCGCGACGTGCCCGAAGCCCAGGCTGGTCACCAGACCAGCCTTGAGGCCCGGCGTCGCCAGCGGCTCCCGCAGCCACACCAGGTGCTGGTTCTCAGCCAGCGCATCGTCGACGCAGTCCAGACTGCGGTTCGGTGGCAGCACACCACTGCCCAGCACCTGGCACAGGCCGATGAGCTGGAACGCGGCCGCGCCGCCCTTGGCGTGCCCTGTGAGTGTCTTCTGCGAGACCACGAACAGCGGGTTGCCCTCGCTGCGTCCCAGCGCCGCCGCGAGCCGCTCGTGCAGCTCGGACTCGTTGGGATCGTTCGCGTCCGTGGACGTGTCGTGCTTGCTGACCACGCCGATGTCGTCGGCCGACAGGCCGAGTGACGACAGCGATCGCGCCAGCATCGACTGCTCCCCGCCGATACCGGCCGCCAGCGCGCCGATACCCGGTGCCGGGATCGACGTGTGCACGCCGTCGGCGTACGACGCCGCGAAGGCCACCACGGCGTGGACCGGAAGGCCCATGCGGGCCGCGACGTCGCCACGGGCCAGCAGCAAGGTGCCGCCGCCCTGCGACTCCACGAACCCGCCGCGACGCCGGTCGTTGGCTCGGCTCACGTACCGCTCATCGATGCCCTGGGCGGTCATGGCCCCGGTGTCGGCGGTGGCGGACATGTCCGCGAAGCCGATGATGCCCTCGGTGCTGAGGTCGTCGAAGCCACCAGCCACGACGAACTCGGCCTTGCCGACCTTGATCTTGTCCACGCCCTCCTCGACGGAGACCGCCGTGGTGGCGCACGCGGCGACCGGGTGGATCATCGCGCCGTAGCTGCCGACGTAGGACTGCACGACGTGCGCGGCGATGACGTTGGGCAGCGCCTCCTGCAGGATGTCGTTGGGGTTGCTCTCCCCCAGCAGCGTGTTGATGTACAGCGCATGCATGGAGCTCATCCCGCCCATGCCGGTTCCCTGCGTGTTGGCCACGAACGCCGGGTGCACCCAACGCATCAGCTCCGACGGGGTGAACCCGCTGGACAGGAACGCGTCCACCGTGCTGACGAGGTTCCAGATCGCCACCCGGTCCACCGACTCCAGCATCTCTGCCGGGATGCCCCAGACCGAGGGGTCGAAACCGGTCGGGATCTGCCCGCCGACGGTGCGGCTCAGGCTCATCCGACGTGGTACACGGATCTCGGTGCCTGCCTTGCGGGTGACCGTCCACTCGCCCTCACCCACTGGTGTGGCGACGGTGCGCTCGGGGTCGGCCTCCACCATCGCGCGCGCCTCGGCCTCGCTCCCCACCGAGAAGGTGAGGTCCTCGTCGAGGTAGACCGACGTCAGCAGCGGAGCGGAGTTGTCGACCATGGAGCCGTCGTCCTCATAGCGACGGATGCCGCAGCGCTCGACGACGACGTCGTGGTAGCGCTCGTGGATCTCGGACTCCTGCACGGGCTCGTCGGACTCCACGTCGTACCAGGAGCCGTTCTGCTCGTCCCAGGTGATCAGGCCGGTGCTCCACGCGAGCTCCAGGACGCCCGCGGCGGACAGCTCGTCATGAACCTCCATCTCGAAGCGGGTCCGTGCCGAGCCGTATGGCCCCAGCTCCCCGGACCCCACGACGACCACGAGGTCCTCGGGTCGCGCCGTGACCTCGCCCCACTCGGGGGTGACGGTCTGCGGCAGCTGCGCCGGCGACGGCGCGAGGGCGGCGATGCCCCCAGGCTCGTCCTCGGCGGCACGCTCAGGGCGCTCCACGGTGGCGGCGAGTGCCGCGAGATCCAGGTCTGCTCCGGCCAGTCCGCCCGTGAAGTCGGCGGTCAACGGCTTCTCGGCGGCTGATTCGCGGGCCGCGGCAGTGCTGACCTGCAGGAGCTGTTCTGCCATCTCGTCCGTCGTCCACGTCTGGACACCGGCGGCCTCGACGGCCTCGACCAACGGGTCGTTGCCTCCCATGAGACCGGTGCCCTTGACCCAGCCGATGATCGCGTGCGCGAGGGTCACCCGATCGGCCCACGTGCGTTCTGCGGACCACTTGGTCACGATCGCGTCGAGCGCGGCCTTGGCCTCGCCGTAGGCGCCGTCGCCGCCGAACATGCCGCGGTTCGGCGAGCCCGGCAGCACGACGTGCAGGCTGGCGGCGAGGTCGTGGTCACGGCCCCGCGCGGCGAGTCGCCCGATGAGTCGCTCCACCGACCACAGCAGAATGCGGGTGTCCACCTCAGCCCGGCTCCCGGCGTCGGTGAGATCGCCCATGACGCGGCCCGCCGCGAACGGCAGGAGCAGCGTCGGGGTGAGGGCCGGCTTGCTGACGTGCTTGGTGCTGCCGATCGTGCGCGACTGCTCGGTGGTGATCCACTCGGCCAGCGCATCGACATCGGTGTAGGACGCCATGTTGGCCGGAACCACCCACAGCCGCGCACCTGGACGGGCGTTCGAGCGGTACAGCTGGCGGTAGAAGCGCAGGCGGTCACGGTCCAGGCGTGACGTCGTTGCGACCACGGTGGCGCCACCGGCGAGCAGACCTGCCACGACGGACGCCGCAATCGAGCCCTTGCTGGCGCCGGTCACGACGGCAACGTCGTCGGCCCACACGCCCGGCGTCTGGTCGACGGCTTCGGCGGCGATGGTGCTCAGTCGCTCCGCCACGTCACCCTCGGTGCGCGCAGCCCACCAGCCAGCCTGCTGGGCGACCGCCTCACCGGCGCCGGCGAAGACGGCACCGGCAGTGACGGACTCGGCGTCCGCCCCGCCACCCAACGCGATGCGGGCGACGTCCTCGCGCGCGGTGGCCCAACGGTCGTCCACCAGCAGCGCGCGGCGTTCGTCGAACGCCGGAGCCGTCAGGTCGACCCAGTCAGGACCGAGCTCGTTCTCCACGCGCTCGAGGACACGGGCATCGGCACTGTCTGGCGCCCCAGTCCCGGCACCCCCGCCGGACCCGTCCGCGGCCTGGTCGAGGCCGAGCCTGGACAGCAGGTGACGCGCGGTGCTGGCGAGCACTCCGTCCTCGCCGGTGATCTCGCCGGTGATCTCGGCCAGTGCTGCAGCGTCGACGGTCGCGTCCGATCCACCGGTGGCCGGCAGATCGACGCTGACACCGTGCCGTGCAGCGACGGACTGCACGGCGGCGTCGATCGCCGCGTCCACGTCGGCACCCGAGCCCGGGATCGGGATCGTCGCGAGGTCTCCCCCGCGCACGCTGGCGCCGTCGCGCGTGCCGAGCGCCAGCTCGGCCAGGACGTGGCTCCCCCAGCCCGGGCCGAGCTGCCACATGTCGGTGACGCGCTCGATGACCGAGGACTGCTTGCGCCCCGTAGGCCCGAGCAGCTTCTTGAAGTGGTCGGCGAAGGTTGACGTCAGGACCGGGCCGAACGGCTTGTACCCACGCGCCAGACCCGTGACCTGCGTCGACAGCGTGGGCACGTCGGCGTCGGCAGCGCCGTCGATGGCGCCGAGGTTGAGCTCACCGCCGAGATCGACCAGGAGCTGGTTGCGACGCGACGACGCGCCGTCGCACAGGGACTCGATGGAGTCGGCCGCCCCGATCTGGTCCGGCCGCAGCTTGGTCCACCACGCGATGAGCGTCTTGGTGCCGTCGGCCGCGTCGAAGGAGAGGTCGGCAGGACGCGGAGCGCCTGCCGCCGCCGTCGGTGCCGCAGCAGGTGCCGCGGGTGCCGCCTCGGCAGGCTCTGCGGCTGGCGTCTCGGGCGCCTCGTCCTCGACGGGCGCCGGGTCCTCGTCAGTGGCAAAAACCGCACCGGCGTCACGCTCGATGTTGAGCACCTCGACGTCCTGGTCGAGCAGCCGGCGGATGGCCGGAAGCTTGAGCGTCGACGAGGCGAGGTTGGCGACGGTGGGCGCCTGGCCCACGCCGACCTCGACGAACCGCTCGACGCCGAGTCCACCCTCGGACTCCGCAGCGAACATCAGGTCCTGCGTCTCGATCCAACGGACCGGGCTCGCGAACTGCCAGGCCAGGAGCTCCACCAGCAGCGTGCGGCACAGGGCACTGGGTCGGGCGGCCCAGGCGTCGTAGTCCGCCAGCACCGCCTCCAGCGGGCCTGTGCCGTCTTGAGCTGGCCCCACGAGCTCATTGATCTCGGCCACGAACTCGCGGGCGAGCGTGAAGGGCCGCGGCACGAGGTTGGGGACGTAGCGACCCTCCAGGATCGTTGGATCGATCTCGGCCGGCAGCAGCTCCTCCAGCCGGGCGCGGAAGTCCGGGACGCCACCGTGCAGGACGCGGGAGTGGAACGGCACGTCGATGCCGGGCACCAGGATGAACGCGGCCTTGCCGCCGAAACGGTCACGACGCTCGGCGATGTCGGCCTCGAGCACCTCCAGGGCGCGGACGGTACCGGCGATCGCGTACTGCGAGCCACGCAGGTTGTAGTTGACGATCTGCAGGAACTCACCGGACTGCTCGGCGATGCGCTCGACGTAGCCGAGCACCTCGTCGTCGGCGAGTCCGACCTGTGACGGACGGATCGCGGCCAGGCGGTAGTCGCTGCGGCCCTCGGCGTCGCGAGGCACCAGCGTGTGCATGACCGATCCGCGCTGGAAGACCACCTCGACGACCGCCTCCAGCGGGATGACGCCGGAGACGGCGGCCAGCGCGTTGTACTCGCCCACCGAGTGGCCGGCGAGGATCGAGCCCTCGACGAACGCTCCGGACTCGCGCAGCTCGGCCATCTGGGCGGCACCCAGGACGGCCATCGCCACCTGGGTGAACTGCGTCAGGAAAAGCACACCGTCGGGGTGCTTGTGGGTGGTGCCGTGTGCGACCAGGACGGTCGGGTTGTCGCGGACCACGGTCAGGATGGAGAACCCCAGCGCCTCACGGGTGTGCGCGTCGGCGCGGTCCCAGACCTCACGGGCCGCCTTGGAGCGCTGGTAGCCCGCCATGCCCATGCCGGCGTGCTGGATGCCCTGGCCCGGGAAGGCGTAGACGGTACGCGGTGCGGCCAGCCTGGCCGTGGCGGACATGACCAGCTCGCCGTCAGCACGGCAGGTGACGTCGAGGACCTCGTCGCCGGCCTCGAGGGCCACACGATCGGCACGGATCTCCACCGAGGCGCCCGGCAGCAGTGGGCTCAGCCACCGTGCCGTCCAGCCCAGCAGGCGGCGGCCGGTCTGCGAGGCCACCACGTGCTGCGCTGCCCCGGAGAGCCACATGCCGTGCACGATCGTGTCGCCGAGCCCCGCCAGGCGGGCCGCGGCGGTGCTGGTGTGGATTGGGTTGTGGTCCCCCGAGACCTCGGCAAAGGCATGCAGGTCCGACGGGGCCGCGAGCGTCGCCGAGGCACGGGCGCGGCGCGGGGTCTCGCGGGGGTCCTGGAGCGTGTCGCCGGCGCGTGCGGGGTCGCTGACCGCCGACGTGCCGGGACGACCGCGGACGCAGAACCGCTCAGTGAGCCGGAGGACGTCCCCGGAGTCGTCGGCGAAGGCGACGTCGACGGTGACGACGCGGCCCAGCTCGGTGGCCTCCACGCCGGACAGCGATGCGGTCACCTCCAGATCAGTCCCGTCTGCCGCCCCCGACCCGGCACCCCCACGAGTGCCGTCCAGAGGGCGGACGGCGTCGACGACGTGGTCGAGGTGGACGAGGTCGAGCATTCCCTCGACGACGGCCTCACCTGGTTCGGTACGGGCATCGGCGATGACGGCGAAGACCGCCGGCCAAGCCAGCCCCACGAACGCATCGGGGACGGCATGTATGTCTTCGGCAGCCGTCACTCCGGCGTGGTCGGCCGCGAGGTCGGGCGTCCAGGTGGCGTCCACACGTGCTCGCCCGTCCTGCACGACGGGCAGCGAGCCCCCGGCTGCGGCGCTGAGGAGCTCGAGCATCGCCGCGGCAGCAGCATCGGCCTCGACCACCGGCACACCGCCGTCGGCGACATGAGACCCGACGGACAGCGGCAGGGTGAGTGTCCGGTCGGCGGTCAGCGACACCACCAGGTCAGCCCGGTCGGTCGCGACCGCTGTCAGCGTCGCCCCGGTCTCGGGGTGCTCGGCGCGCTGGCCGTCCACGAGGACCCAGCCGTCGCCCAGCCGGTGCACGGGGTTGCGGACGGTGCGCCCGGCCCACACGGCATCGGGCGAGGCGAGCACGAGGGAGACGGCGTCGGCGACGTCGTCCGTGCGCCGGCGGCCCGGGACCTGCAGCGGTGCCCGCCCGGAAGCGAGGACCGAGTCCACGGCCGCATCCTCGAAGCGCTGCAGCAGCTCGGCCACCGGCTCGTCGGCGCGGGTGATGCCGGCCACCGAGACGGTGCCCGGGATCACGCAGACGTCCTCGGCGCCGTAGCGGGCGTCGTGGGCCTGCCACAGGGAGTCCGAACGCCACCAGCGGCGCACGTCGGCGTCGATGACGGGCACGAAGTTCACCGGCTTGCCCGCGCGGCGGCACACCTGGATGAAGAAGGGCACGTCCGCCGGGTGCAGCACGACGTCGGCGGCGTGCGGGTACGCCTCGAGCAGGCTCGCCAGCGCGGCCGGTCCGTCCTCGACGGAGTCGGCGTCGGGGAACTTCGTGGACACCGTGCCGTGGTCGGCCTCGACCAGGCGCGCCTCGGCCCGCTGGAGCATGGCATGGAACCGGTCCCGCAGGGTGACGTCGAGCCAGTCCTCTCCCACGGAGTGGTCCTCGTCGTGGCCGGTGATGGACGTGTGGCCGTACGCCAGCTCGACGAACCGCCCGAGCCACTGGGCGTACGTCATCTGCTCGACGTCGCCGAAGTACGGCTTGGCCGTGCGGTCCAGCGCCTCGATGATCTCCTCGCGTCGCTCGGCGACGGCGTCCGCGTCACCGGCCACCTCATCGAGGAGCCGGCCCGTGCGCGAGGCGGTGTTGTCGATCTCGTGGATGTCGGCGCCCAGCTGGCTGCGTCCCGACGCCATGCCGCCCTCGGCGGTTCCGGCGCCCACCCAGTCCGGGGTGCCAGGCGTGTCCACGAGGAGCTGCTTGACCTGCGGCGACGTCGTGGCCTCGAGGGCAGCCATGGCTGCGGTGCCCACGAGCACGCCGTCCAGCGGCATGACGGGGTGGCCGTACGAGCGTGCCCAGTCACCGGTCAGGTAGGAGGCCGCGGCCTGCGGTGTACCGATCCCGCCACCGACGCAGACCACGACGTTGTCGCGGGCCCGCAGGTCGGCGTAGCTGCCGATGAGCAGCTCGTCGAGGTCCTCCCAGGAGTGGTGGCCCCCGGCCTTGCCTCCCTCGATCTGCACGATCACGGGGTGAGGGGCGACGTCGTCGGCGATTGCAAGGACCTGCTTGATCTGCTTGACCGTGCCGGGCTTGAAGACGGTGTGCTCGATGCCCGCGTCCCGCAGCTCCTGCACGAGCGCGACGGCCTCGTCCCGCTCGGGGATGCCGGCGGTGACGATGACGGCGTCGATGGCCGCTCCGGTGGCCCGGGCCTTCTGCACCAGCCGCTGACCGCCGACCTGCAGCTTCCACAGGTAGGGGTCGAGGAACAGCGAGTTGAAGGCGTAGGTCCGGCCGGACTCCAGGAGGTCGTCGAGCTCGGCGACGCGATCGGTGAAGATCTGCTCGCTCACCTGGCCGCCGCCGGCGAGCTCGGCCCAGAATCCGGCGTTGGCCGCGGCGGCGACGATCTGCGCGTCGACGGTGGTGGGGGTCATCCCGGCCAACAGGACGGGCGAGCGGCCGGTCAGACGAGTGAAGCGGGTCTCCGCGCGCACCGTTCCGTCGGGGAGCGTGACCACTGCGGGCGCGAAGGAGGACCACGGGGCGGGGCGGCGGGGTGCGGCGCCGGGGGTGGTGAGCTCCCGGTGTCCACGACGTGTGGCTGCTGCGACGACGCCGACGCCCCGTACGCGCGCCTCGGCGGCGCTCATGCGTGCCGCGAGGTCGCCGGGACCGACGTCCAGGAGCCATGCCGCACCGGAGTCGAGGGTCTCCTCGAGGGTCTGGACCCAGTCGACCGGGTCCACGATGGATCGCATCGTCAGGCTGCGGCCCCGCTCGGCGTCGAGTCCGGCCTCAGCGGCCCACTCGGCCACGAGGTCGGCGGCCTCGGCGAGGTCGGGATGGTGGAAGGCGAGACCGGAGACCACCGGCTCGATGACCGGCGCGAACGCCGAACCACCGGTGGTCTTGCGCTCGCGCTCGATCTTCTCGGCCTCGGCACGCTCCTCCAGCAGCGTGACGGCACGCCGCAACCCGGCCTCGGGCCCGGAGAGCACGACGGCCCGTCGTCCGTTGCGCAGGTGGGTGACGACCCGCGCGGAGGCGGGCAGGTCGGCCAGGACTTGGGCCACGCGCTCGGGCTGCTCACCGGTGATGCTGACCATCGTCTCGCCCAGCAGTCCGCGACGTCGCCCGACGATCTGGGCGGCCGCACCGATCAGGCGGGCATAGGCGTAGAGCCGCATGTCGTCGAGTCCAGGGTCGCCCAGGCCGTCGAGGGCAGCAACGGCCAGCACGCCCTGGGAGTGTCCGGCGACGGCGGTGGGTCGTGCGGTCTGGGTGTCGAGCCCCTGGCGGCGCAGGGCACGCAGTCCGGCGAGCTGGGTCAGCAGGATGCCGGGGACAGAGGCCACGGGTGCGGCGAGCGCCTCGGCCGACGGCGGCTGTGTGGCGTCATCGTCCTCGGCGGACTCGCCCACGGCGAGCACGTCGGCCCAGGCCAGCGGTGTGACGTCGGCACCGGTGCGCAGCAAGTGGGGAGCCACCGGAGCGAGGAGCTCCTCGGCCTGCTGGACGAGCTGCTCGAGCTCGGCCTCCAGCGCGAAGTCCCGCACGAGGTCGGCGAGCGACTCCAGCCACGGCGCGCCCTGCCCACCGAGCACGACGGCGTAGGGGACCCCTTCGCGGAGGTGGTCGACGAGCGCGGTGCGGCGATCGGCTGGGGCGACGGTGCTGGCAGTGGTCTCGAACGTGGTCACGCGATGAACCCCTCCGGTACGACAAGTGCGGACCGCACCATCGTCCCAAAACATGAGGGGTTCCTCAACTTTAATCCGAGGATATCCTCATGTTCTTCGTCACTTCGACCTGCCACGAGGCACAGCCCGACGATGGCAGCATGAGCAGATGACGACCTGGGGCCCTGAAGCTGCTTCTGTCCTCATCGCCGGGGTGGCGCTGCTCGTGTCAGTGCTCACGTACCGGCGCACCGTCCGGATGACGAGGCGCCGGCAGGCCGACCAGGTGGGTGCATGGGTCACCCGGGACCGGATGCTCCACGTCAGGAACGCGTCGTCGACCCCGATCTACCAGTGGAGCGTCCGCTACCTCTACGAGGGCAAGGAGCTGGGCAGGACGAGAGTCAGGCCGGTGATTCCTCCGGGCGATGACAACACACCCTTGACGTGGAACGTCAAGACACGGACAGCCTTCGAGGAGCTCAAGGAGGCTACGGTCGAGTCCGGGCAGACTCGCCCAGCCATCACCGAGGTGCGTGTGGAACTGACCTTCACCGACACCTACGGACGCACCTGGATGCGCGACGCACAGGGAAGCCTCGAGTCGCTGGACACCCCGGTGCGGGCCAAGATCACCAGGTGGCTCCGTCGCTGGCCGCTCCGGTCATGACGGGAAGCGGGTGCGCGGCGCCAGCATCGTCCGCGTGCACAGGACGTCTGTGGCGCAGTGGTTCTGGCTAGTTCGACGAGTCCTGGACGGGCCGTGCGAGGTCCGCCAGCCGCAGCGCCCGCTCGGCGGCCGGCCGCGCGGCCTCGAGGTCCGCGGGCACCAGGCTCACGCGCGTGCGCCGCTGCAGCAGGTCGTCCACGTCCACGGCGCCCTCGTGAGTCACGCCGAAGATCAGCTCCGCCAGCGTCACCGGCACGTGTGGAGCGATGGGGGTCAGCAGCTCCTCGTCCCCCAGCCCGCTGACCTCGCGCGCATTGGCGAGGACCAGACCTGCCTCCGTGCCGAACCGGCGCACGAGACGAGGATGATCCTCGAGCCGCGCGAGCACGCTGCGGGGCGCCGCACCGAGAAGCGGCACGTCTCGAGTGCGACACCGCCCTGGCGCCAGGCCGGTCGCGTCCACGGCATCCTCGGCCATCTGCCGATAGGTGGTCAGCTTGCCGCCCACGACGGTGACGACCCCGGAACCGGACGTGAGCACGGCGTGCTCACGCGAGAGGTCCGCGGTGTCCTCACGCCGCCCTCCCCCAAGCGCCCCTGCCGGTGACCCTTCGCTGTCCAACAGGGGCCGCAGTCCCGCAAAGGCGCCCACGACGTCACTGCGCCGAAGCGGCCGGTCGAAGGCGGCCGCGACGACGTCGAGGAGGAAGCCGATCTCCGCGTCCGACGGTTCGGCGACGTCCGGGATCTCACCCTCCACCTCTTCGTCGGTCAACCCCACGTAGAAGGTCCCGTCCGGTTGCGGCAGCACCAGCACGAACCGGTTGCTGGTACCCGGGATCGGCGCCGTGACCGCCGCCCTCAGGCCGGGCAGCGTCTCTGCACGGAGCACGAGGTGGGTGCCGCGGCTCGGCTTGAGGCGGACGTCCACCAGGTCTCCCGCCCACACGCCGGTGGCGTTGACCACCGCCTTGGCCCGCAGGGTGGCCGTGGCTCCGGTGAGCTCGTCGCGCAGCTCCGCGCCATGACCGGTCAGGGAGGTCGCGCGCACGTGGGTGCGCACGTCGGCCCCGTGCGCCACGGCCGTCCGGGCGATGCTGATCACGAGGCGGGCGTCGTCCTCGAGCTGGCCGTCCCAGGAGAGCAGGCCGCCGCGCAGACCTCCGCTACGCAGCGCCGGCGCCATCGCCAGTACCTCGGTCCGCGAGATGCGACGTGGCCTCGGGAGGGTCCCCGCGCTGGTGCGGGCGACTCGGCGCAGCATGTCGCCGGCCGCCAACCCGAGCCGCGCCAGCAGGGCCTGCGGCCGCGACACACTGGACATGAGCGGCAGCAGCATGGGCATGGGTCGCGCGAGGTGCGGCGCGGTGCGCTCCATGAGGATGCCGCGCTCCACGGCACTCTCGTGGGCCACCCCCACCTGCCCCTTGGCCAGGTAGCGAAGGCCGCCGTGCACCAGCTTGCTGGACCACCGAGAGGTGCCGAAGGCGATGTCGAAGGCGTCGACAGCCACCACACTCAGCCCTCTCGCGGCGGCATCGAGGGCGACACCGGCGCCGGTGACGCCCAGACCGACGACGACGACGTCGACCTCGCCCGGGAGGCCCTCGAGCCCGTGGCCGACGGCCGACCGCACAGGGGAGGCGGGCAGCCCGGTCACGGGGCGAGACCTCCGGCGAGGAGGTCGGCGAAGGTCGCGACCAAACCCGTCTCCGACAGTCCGGACGCATCGGGACTGTCAGGCTCGGTCATGGTCTGCACCGACAGGGCCAGCCCATGGGAGGCGAGCACGACCGTTCGCGCCAGGGCCTCGGGATCACCCTGGCGCACGCGCCCTGCCTCCTGCCCCTGTGTGATCCGCGCGGCCAGGGCCGCGACGATCACCTGCTGGGATCGTCCGCGGCGGTCGAACAGGTATGGCAGCAGGAGCTCGACATCGAGGTCCAGGACACGACGGAACAGTGGGTTGGAGCGCAGGGCCCGGATGGCCGCAACGACCTCGCCGGCGATCTGCTCCGGCGTCGGGGCATCTCCTTCAGGCGCGGGGTCAGCGGTCGCCAACCCGGCCCACTCACGCGTCATGAGGTCGGCGAGCAGCGTCTGCATGTCGGGCCAGGCGCGGTAGATGGTCATCCGAGAGACCCCGGCACGCCGCGCCACGTCCGTCAGCGTGGTCCGCTTCAGCCCGACCTCGAGAATCGATTCGCGAGCAGCGTCGAGATAGGCATTGTGACGAGTAGACGTCATGTGTCACACTGTAACACATGACGTCCGAGATGCACCCCAGCCGCTGGGGCGACCCGACCATGGCCGGCGAGCTGCCCGAGTCCACCCGCGACCTCGTGGAGATCGCCCTGGGCATCCAGGAGACCCCGGCCGTCGGCGAGGTCAGCCTGCCGCCGTCACGGCTGCAGCCCGGCCTGCTCGATGAGCTCGCGCAGCTCCTGGGGGCCGAGCACGTGCTCACCGACGACGAGCAGCGGCGGCTGCGCACGCGTGGCAAGTCGACCCCCGACCTGCTGAAGGCCCGCGCCGGCGACCTGAGCGACGCGCCCGATGCCGTGGTCCGTCCGGGCTCGCACGCCGACGTCGAGAACCTGATCTCCTTCGCGGTCCGCCACCACGTGGCACTCGTCCCCTTTGGCGGAGGCACCTGCGTCACCGGCGGACTCGCAGCGCGGCGCGAGGGGTACGCCGGCCTGCTCTCGGTCGACCTCGTCCGGCTGAAGGCACTGCGCGACGTCGATCGCAGGTCCATGACGGCCGTGCTCGAGCCCGGACTGCGCGGACCGGAGGCCGAGGCGCTGCTCGCCGAGCATGGACTGGTCCTGGGCCACTACCCTCAGTCCTTCGAGTACGCCTCCATCGGCGGGTTCGCCGCGACGCGCTCCAGCGGCCAGGCCTCCGCCGGCTACGGCCGGTTCGACGCCATGGTCGTCGGCCTCACGGTGGCCACCCCGCAGGGCACCCTCGACCTGGGCAGCTCGCCGGCCAATGCGGCCGGTCCCGACCTGCGCCAGCTCGTGCTCGGCTCCGAGGGCACCTTCGGCATCATCACCGCGGTCCGGGTGCGGGTGAAGGAGCTGCCGGCAGAGAAGGTCTACGAGGCCTGGCAGTTCGGCTCGTTCGCCAAAGGCGCCGATGCCATGCGTCACCTCGCCCAGAACAACCTCATGCCCACCGTGCTGCGGCTCTCCGACGAGGCAGAGACCGCGCTCAATCTTGCGTCGCAGTCCGACGTCGGGGGCGAGGCCAACAGCGGCTGCCTGATGATCGTCGGGCACGAGGGCCCAGCCGACGCCTCAGCCACCGGCTCAGTCGTCGGGCGCCGCGCGCTGGTCGCCGACGCCCTCACCAGGCTCGGGGGTGTCTCGCTCGGTGAGGAGCGCGGCACCGCCTGGGCCGAGGGCCGGTTCCATGCGCCCTACCTGCGCGACTCCCTCCTCGACGTCGGCGTCCTCGCCGAGACCCTCGAGACCGCCACGTTCTGGGCCGACCGTGAGCGGGTCTACACCGCGGTCAGGGACGCGCTGACCCACGAGCTCGGCGAGCAGACGATCGTGCTCTGCCACATCTCCCACGTCTATGAGACCGGTTGCTCGCTGTACTTCACGGTCGCCACCGGTCAGGACGAGGACCCGCTGGGACGCTGGGCCGCCGCCAAGGCCGCCGCCAGCCAGGCGATGATCGACGCCGGGGCCACCATCACCCATCACCACGCGGTCGGCACCGATCACTTGCCGTGGTTCGCCCAGGAGATCGGCCCGGTCGGCGTGTCCATCCTGCGGTCGGTCAAGGACGGCCTGGACCCCACCGGCGTGCTGAACCCCGGAGTGATGATCCCGTGACCCGTTCCTTCACCTTCCTGGTCAACCCCACCTCCGGCGGTGGCGCCGCGCCGGGAGCGGTGGTGCCGGTCGCCCGGCTCCTGCGCGATGCCGGCGCCACGGTGGAGGTCACCTACTCCCCCGGCCCCCGGGCCATCCTCGAGCTCGTCTCGGCGGCCGTCGGGCGTGGCGACGTCGTGGTCTCCGTCGGCGGCGACGGCATGCTCTCCTCGATCGCCGGCGAGGTCGCCCGCCTCGGCGGCACCCTGGGCATGGTCCCCGCCGGCCGCGGCAACGACTTCGCCCGGATGCTCGAGCTCCCCACCGAGAGCGACGCCGTGGCCGACGTGCTGCTGGAGTCCGAGCCCAAGCCCACCGACCTGGTCCACGCCCAGCTGCCGGACGGGACGCTGCGAGTCGTGGCGGGGTCGGTCTACGCCGGCGTCGACGCGCGGACCGCCGACCTCGTCAACCGCTCACGCTGGGTGCCCAGGAAGTTGCAGTACCCCCTCGCGACCGTGCGCGCACTGGCCACGTTCAAGGCCGCGCAGTATGCCGTCGACATCGACGGCGTCTCACGCGCCTTCACCGGCGCCACTGTCGTGGTGGCGAACTCGGGCTACTACGGCAAGGGGATGCTGATCGCCCCTCCGGCCTCCATCGACGACGGTGAGCTGGACGTGGTCGTGATCGAGGCGGCAGGACGCTTCGACATGATCCGCTCGTTCCCCAAGGTCTATGACGGCCGGCACGTCGACCTCGCGCCCGTCCACCTCTTCCGCGGTCGCAGCATCACCCTGTCCTGCCCCGACGGCGTGGCCATGGGCGGCGACGGCGAACCGCTCGGCACGCTCGGGGCCGACCCTGTCAGGATCGAGGTCGCCCCCGGGGCCGTGCAGGTCCTGCGCTAGTCAGCTACACCCCGCCGGTCAGGGTGAGCCCGCCGTCCAGGGTCAGGGTCTGGCCCGTCACCCAGCTGGCGTCCTCGGAGAGCAGGAAGGCCACCGCGCCGGCGATGTCCTCCGGCACCCCGAGTCGCTTGAGCGGGTAGGGGGCCGACACCTCGCCCTCGCGGCCCTCGTACAGGGCCCTGGCGAACTTCGTCTTGACGACTGCAGGGGCCACCGCGTTCACCCGCAGGCCCGGACCCAGCTCCACCGCGAGCTCCTCGGTCACGTGGATGAGCGCGGACTTGGACGCGCCGTACATGCCGATGTTCGGCGCCGGCTTGAGCCCACCGACGGACGCGACGTTGACGATCGCACCTCCGTGCTCACCCATCCACCGGTGGTAGACCTGCTGGGCCCACGCGACGGCCGACAGCACGTTGACGTTGAAGATCTTGGCTGCCGCCTCCAGGTCGATGTCGATCATCCGGCCGTACACCGGGTTGATCCCCGTGTTGTTGACCAGGAAGTCCAGACGGCCGAACGCCTCGAGCGCGGTCGTGACCGCCTCCTCCTGGTGCGCCGGGTCGTCACCCGAACCCGCTACCCACAAGGCACGGCCATCGCCCAGAGACTCGGCTGCCTCGGCGAGAGCGTCGGGCTTGCGCGCGGTGATGAGCACCTGCGCGCCGTCGGCCACGAGGCGTTCGGCGATACCCAGGCCGATGCCGCGGCTGGCGCCGGTGACGATCGCGACTCTGCCCTTGAAGCGGCCGTCCGCCGCGGGGCCGTCGAGACGCCCGCTCATCAGGAGAGCCTCTCCAGGACCATGGCCATGCCCATGCCGCCGCCGACGCACATCGACTCCACGCCGAACTGCTTGTCGTGGTGCTGCAAAGAGTTGATGAGCGTGCTCGTGATGCGTGCACCGGTCATGCCGAACGGGTGACCGACGGCGATCGCGCCGCCGTTGACGTTGAGCTTGTCCAGCGGGATGCCGAGCTGCTTGGCCGAGCCCCACGCTTGGACGGCGAAGGCCTCGTTGATCTCGTACAGGTCGATGTCGTCGATGCCCATGCCGGCATGGCGCAGGGCCGCCGGAATCGCCTCGACCGGACCGAGGCCCATGATCTCCGGGGACAGGCCGGTGACGGCGGTGGAGACGATGCGCGCCAGTGGCGTCAGCCCGAGCGACTTGGCCTTCTCATCACTCATGACCACCACGGCAGCGGCGCCGTCGTTGAGCGGGCAGGCGTTGCCTGCCGTGACGGTGCCGTCAGGCCGGAAGACCGGCTTGAGCTGGCTCACGGCCTCCAGCGTGACACCGGCCCGGGGGCCGTCGTCGGCGTCGACGACGGTGCCGTCGGCCAGCGTGAGCGGCGTGATGTCCTTGGCCCAGAAACCCTCGGCGATTCGCTGCTCGGTCAGGTTCTGGCTCCGGACACCGAACTCGTCCTGCTCCTCGCGGCTCATGCCCAGGTGCTGGGCGACGTTCTCGGCGGTCTGCCCCATCGCGATGTACAGGTCGGGCAGCTCGCCACGCTCACGCGGGTCCGTCCAGGTCTCTGCGCCTCCCTCGGCACGCTTCTCCGTCCGCGCCATGGCGTCGGCGAAGAGCGGGTTCTGCGATCCGGGCACGTCGGCGAAGGCGTTCTGGAAACGGCTGACGGTCTCCACCCCGGCGGAGATGAATGCGTCTCCCTCCCCCGCCTTGATGGCGTGGTACGCCATGCGGGTGGTCTGCAGCGAGGAGGAGCAGTAGCGGTTGACCGAGACGCCGGGCAGGTGGTCCAGCCCCGACAGCACGGCGACGGCACGCGCGATGTTGTGCCCGGCCTCGCCGGCCGGTTGCCCGATGCCCAGGTGCAGGTCAGTGATGTCGCGTGGGTCGAGCGCGGGAACTTTCTCCAGCGCAGCCTTGACCATGGACGTGGCCAGGTCGTCGGGCCGCAGGTCCTTCAGCGATCCCTTGCCGGCTCGACCGATCGGCGAGCGGGCGGTGGAAACAATCACGGCTTCGGTCATGGGAGTTCACCTTCCAGGTGGGGTGCGAGAACTGGTTGCGCTGTGAGCCCGGCGGGGGTGCCGGGCCGTGGGCGGCGAGATGTGAGCCCGGCGGGGGTGCCGGGCCGTGGGCGGCGAGATGTGAGCCCGGCGGGGGTGCCGGGCCGTGGGCGGCGAGATGTGAGCCCGGCGGGGGTGCCGGGCCGTGGGCGGCTAGGTTTGAACCCAGCGTCAGAGTCCGAGGTCACGGCCGATGAGCTCCTTCATGATCTCGTTGGATCCCGCCCAGATCCGGCTCACGCGGGCGTCCCGCCAGGCGCGGGCGACACGGTACTCGTTCATGTAGCCGTAGCCGCCGTGGATCTGGACACAGTGGTCGATGACCCGGTTCTGGACGTCGGAGCTCCACCACTTGACCTTGGCGGCGTCGATGGCTGTCAGCCTGCCCTCGGCGTGGGCGGCGACGGCCGCGTCGACGTAGGACTCGGCCGCCTCGATCGACGTGACCAGCTCGGCGATGAGGAACTTGTTCCACTGGAAGCTGCCGATGGACTGCCCGAACGCCTTGCGGTCCTTGGCGTACTGGATCGTCTCGGCGAGGATCTGCTTGGCGTGCGCGACGTTGGAGACGGCACAGCTGAGCCGCTCCTGCGGCAGACGCTCCATCATGTAGATGAAGCCTCGGTCGACCTCGCCGATGACGCGGTCGTCGCCCACGCGCACGGCGTCGAAGAACAGCTCGGCGGTGTCGGACTCACTCTGGCCGACCTTGTCGAGCTTGCGGCCACGGCTGAACCCCTCGTCGTCGGCCTCGAGGCCGAACAGCGTGATCCCCTTGGCGCCCTTCTCGGGAGAGGTGCGGACCGCCGTGACCACGAGGTCGGCGCTGAAGCCGTTGGTGATGAAGGTCTTGGAGCCGTTGATCACCCACTCGTCGCCGTCGCGGACGGCCGTCGTCTTGAGTGCGGCGAGGTCGGAGCCGCCACCGGGCTCGGTCATGCCGATCGCGAGCAGGGTCTCGCCCGTCGCCACCTTGGGCAGCCAGCGTTCCTTCTGCTCCTGCGTCCCGAGGTCCACGAGGTAGGGAGCGGTGATGTCGGAGTGGATGCCGACGCACGAGCCGAGTGCGGCGCTGACCTTGCTGAGCTCCTCGGCCCAGACGGCGTTGAAGCGGAAGTCCTGAGCGCCCGCACCGCCGAGCTCCTCGGGGATCTCCAGGCCCAGCAGGCCGAGCTCACCGGCCTGCAGCCAGAACTCCCGCGGCAGCGACATGTCGTCGATGTACTGCTCGATGTTCGGGGCGACCTTCTTGGCGAGGAACGACTCACACGTCTCCCGGAACGACTGGTGGTCATCGTCATACAGGGTGCGTTCCATGCGGGGGCCCTTCACGGTGTGGCTGGTCGAGAACAGCAAGACTAAGCGCTTGCTTAGCGTGCCCCGCATGGGTCATGCTGTCAACTCATGGAGAGGGGTGGAATGACCGTCACCGCGCGCGAGCGACTCATCGAAGCTGCCGTCGAGGCCTTCGCTGAGAAGGGCTTCACGGCCACCACCACTCGCGACATCGCCTCGCGAGCCGGCATGAGCCCGGCGGCGGTCTACGTCCACCACGACAGCAAGGAGAGCCTGCTGTTCAGCGTGAGCCTCTCCGGTCACCGGGCCGCGCTGGAGGTCATCGAGCAGGCCGCAGCCGCCGAGACCGATCCGGCCGCGCGGCTTGCGGGCATGGTGCACGACTTCAGCGCCTGGCACGCCAGCAACAGTCGCGTGGGCCGCATCGTCCAGTACGAGTTCCATGCCCTCACCCCGGAGCACCGGGCCGAGATCGCCGATCTGCGTCGCGCGATCGAGTCACAGATGCAGGAGGTGATCGCCGACGGAGTCGCTCGCGGCGTCCTCGACGTGGGCGACCTCTCCGGCACCGCTCGGGCGCTGCTGTCACTGAGCATCGACCTGCTGCGGTGGTTCTCCCCACACGGCTCCCAGCGCCCCGAGGACATCGCCCGCTTGCATGCTGATCTGGCGCTGCGGATGACCCGTCCCGCCCCCTGAGGCTCCGAGCAGTGACGAGCGGCGCCGCCCCGGTCGGGACGACGCCGCTCGTGGCGTGCGTGGGTTCGGGTCAGGCCTGGAGGACGGCCTCGGCGACGATCGCGATGCTGATCTTGTCACCGATCATGACCTTGTCGCCGGAGACCGGGACGTTGAAGTCGATGCCGAACTCCTTGCGGCTGATCTCGCCCTTGGCCTCGACGCCGACACGCGTGCCGCCCCACGGGTCTCCACCCTCGCCGAGGAACTCCACGGCAAGCTCGACCGGCTTGGTGACGTCCTTGACGGTGAGGTCGCCGGTGACGACGAAGTCCGAGTCGCTCTTCTGGACGACGCCGGTGGAGCGGAACGTCATCGACGGGTAGGTCCCGACGTCGAAGAAGTCGTTCGAGCGCAGGTGGGCGTCACGGTCGGCGGTGCCGGTGTTGATCGACGTCAGGTCGACAGAGACGTTGACGCTGGAGGCAGTGATGTCCTCGGCGGTCACCAGGGTGCCCTCGAAGGTCTCGAACTTGCCGCGGACCTTGCTCATGAGGTGACGGACGGTGAAGCCGATCTCGGTGTGGGTGGGGTCGAGGTTCCACGTGCCGGTGCTGATGGCGGTGGCGGTGCTCATGGCTGCTCCTAGATGGTCGTGAAGGGTGAAGTCTTGGTCGATCTCTCGACCTTCACCACGGTACAACTGGTTTATGCTTCAATCAATTCCCTGCTCTGTAGATCACACACGCCCGGTCGACCAGATTGTGAGACGGATAGGATCTCGCCATGCCTGACACTGAGTGGCTTGATGCCGACCAGCAGCGCATCTGGCGTGCCCTGCTGGGGGGCACCACCGTCCTGATCGACCGGCTCGACCGTGACCTGCGAGCCGGGCACGGGCTGTCGATGCCGGAGTACGAGATCCTGGTACGACTCTCGGAGTCACCCGACCGCTCGATCCGCATGGCCGAGCTGGCCGCCTCGGTGGCCCACTCACGTAGCCGCATCACGCACACCATCGCCCGGCTCGAGCGAGGCGGCCTGGTGCAGCGTGGCCAGGCCACCGACGATCGCCGCGGGGTGATCGCCGAGCTCACCGACGAGGGCTTCGCACTGCTGGAACAAGCCGCGCACACTCATGTGCGCGGAGTGCAGGACTATCTGGTCCGCATCGTCGATCCCGACGACTTCCGCGCCGTCGGACGGGTCATGGAGGCCGTGCGCGAGACGCTCGACGGCCGCCCGTTCTGACCAGGGCTGCGCAATCCCCATGACGTCATGGGAATTGGGTCCGCGGCACGGTTCTCGGGCGCGGGCATCCGAAACTTCCCGTGCAGGCGCCAGCAAGCCGTGCACCACTCCACGTTCCTCGTCCCGCGTGAGTCGGCGCAAGCGCCGACCGGCTCGAGTCAACTCTCAGTCCCGCGTGAGTCGGCGCAAGCGCCGACCGGCTCGAGTCAACTCTCAGTCCCGCGTGAGTCGGCGCAAGCGCCGACCGGCTTGACCGGGCTTTCAGTCCCGCGTGAGTCGGCGGTGCGTGACGCGGTGGGGGCGGGCGGCCTCTTCACCGAGGCGCTCGATCTTGTTGGCCTCGTAGGAGGCGAAGTTGCCCTCGAACCAGAACCAGCGGCCCGGCTCGTCCTCGGTGCCCTCCCACGCCAGGATGTGTGTGGCGATGCGGTCCAGGAACCAGCGGTCGTGCGAGGTGACCACGGCGCACCCGGGGAAGTCCAGCAGCGCGTCCTCCAGCGACGACAGCGTCTCCACGTCCAGGTCGTTGGTCGGCTCGTCCAGCAGGAGCAGGTTGCCGCCCTGCTTGAGCGTGAGCGCCAGGTTCAGCCGGTTGCGCTCACCACCGGAGAGCACCCCGGCCTTCTTCTGCTGGTCGGGGCCCTTGAAGCCGAACGACGCCACGTACGCGCGGCTGTTCATCTCGAAGTTCGCGACCTTGATGAAGTCCAGTCCGTCGGAGACGACCTCCCACACGTTCTTCGAGCCGTCGATGTTGGCTCGTGTCTGGTCGACGTAGGAGATCTTGACCGTCTGGCCGACGTCGAGCGTGCCGGAGTCAGGCGTCTCCGCGCCCGTGATCATGCGGAACAGGGTCGTCTTGCCCACACCGTTGGGACCCACCACGCCCACGATGCCGGCGCGGGGCAGGGAGAAGGAGATGTCCTGCCACAGGGGACGCTCACCGAAGGACTTCGTGAGGTTCTTGGTGTCCAGCACCACGTCGCCCAGACGCGGTCCGGCGGGGATGTTGATGTCGCTGGTGTCGATCTTGCGGGCGCGCTCGGCCTCGGCGGCGAGCTCCTCGTAGCGAGCCAGACGCGACCGGGACTTGCTCTGGCGTCCCTTGGCGTTGGAACGCACCCACTCCAGCTCCTTCTCGAGCCTCTTGGCGCGCTTGGCGTCCTTCTGGCCCTCCACCGTGAGGCGCTCCTGCTTGGACTCGAGGTACGTGGAGTAGTTGCCCTCATAGCCGTGGATCCGTCCCCGGTCGACCTCGGCGATCCACTCGGCGACGTTGTCCAGGAAGTAGCGATCGTGGGTGACGGCCAGCACGGCACCGGGGTAGTTCTTCAGGTGGCCCTCCAGCCACTGGACGGACTCGGCGTCCAGGTGGTTGGTGGGCTCATCGAGCAGCAGCAGGTCGGGCTGCTGCAGCAGCAGCTTGCACAGGGCCACACGGCGACGCTCACCACCGGAAAGATGGTCCACGAGCTCCTCGGGCGGCGGGCAACGCAGGGCGTCCATCGCCTGGTCGAGACGGGAGTCCAGCTCCCAGGCGTTGTGCTGGTCGAGCGCCGTCTGCAGGTCGCCCATCTCAGCGAGCAGCGTGTCGTAGTCGGCCTCCGGATCAGCAAGCTCCTCGCTGATCTTGTTGTACCGATGCAGCTTCTCCTTGACCTCGACGACCGCCTCCTCGACGTTCTCCAGCACCGTCCTGCCCTCGGTGAGCGGGGGCTCCTGCTGCAGCATGCCGACCGTGGCGTCGGCGTCGCGGATCACGTCGCCGTTGTTGGGCTGGTCGAGCCCCGCCATCAGCTTGAGCAGCGACGACTTGCCCATGCCGTTGGGGCCGACGACACCGATCTTGGCGCCGTGCAGGAAGGACAACGAGACGTCGTCGAGGACCACCTTGTCACCGTGGGCCTTGCGGACGTTGCGCAGAGAGAGAACGTAGTCAGCCATAGGCCTGCCAGCCTACCGAGCCGGGTCGCGTGCTCGAGGGCCGGATCAGACGGGGCGGATCAGATGGAGCTGATCAGGATTGGGCACGCACGATGCCGGCGCGGTAGCGGGCGTAGCGCTCCAGCTCCGACTCCACCGGCGCCAGGACCCGTTCGTGGGCGACCTGGGCGATGGACTCGCTGAGCCGTTCCTCGATCCGCCGGGCCTTGGAGCGTGCGGCAACCCGTGCCAGCAGCCGCGACAGGACGGCCAGGCCGACACCGACGACCAGGCCCCCCACCGCCAGCACGACCGGCAGCGAGAACCCGGCAACCTCGGGGCCCTGCGGGACGTCGACCGGGGCGACTGCGTCGACGGCGAGCAGACCCAGCCACACCAGTCCCACGACCAGGGCGCCGAGCGACAGCCACTGCACGGCATCGACCAGTCGCCACCACAGTGCCGGTCGCGCGATGCCGAGGTTCGTCCCCACCACGGCATCGTCGAGGGCACTGACGACGTCGTCGGTGCGCTGCACGGAGGCCTCGCGGACGGCGTCCCGCCACGGCGGCGCCAGCCCGACGGAGGCCTTCTCGGCCAGCTCACGCACGGCACCTTCGGCCTGCGCACGATGCACGTGATCGGTGGACGGCAACGAGTCCCGCACGATTCCGGTGACGTCGTCACCGAGCCCCAGCTCGGCGAGGGGATCCTTGCGCGTCCGACCCAGCCAACGGGTGACGGGCCAACCCGTGTGGCGCGCAGCACGACGCCTGGTGGAGGCCTCGACGGCCTCGACGAGCTGCGGGACCCCGGCGCTGTCGAGCAGTCCGGCCTCCAGCGCCTGCTTGTCGACGTCGCCCACCCCGGGGACGGCGCTCGTGCCGCCGGCGTTCGCGACACGGCGGGCCACGTGGGACAGGTCGCTGCTGAGACGGTCCTTGGCAGACTTCTTGGCCTTGATGCGGCGCACCAGCTCACGTTTGAGGTCATCGATGCCGTCGCCGCGGGTGGAGGAGACACCCAGCACGGGGACGTCGGACAGCCCTTCGCGCGCCAGGATCGAGCTGACGTCGGCCAGCGCCCGTTCCCGCTCCCCGTAGGCGATGCGGTCGATCTGGTTGAGCACGACCATCGTGACGTCGCTGTAGGCCGCCATGGGCTTGATGTAGCGGTCGTGGATGGCAGCGTCGGCGTACTTCTGCGGGTCGAGGACCCAGATGATGAGGTCGGTGTACTCCACCAGCCGTTCCATCTCCACGTGGTGGGAGACCTCGGTGGAGTCGTGGTCAGGCAGGTCGAGCAGGACCAGACCCTCGAGCTTGGTGTCCGACGCGGAATGGTCGAGCATGCTCATGCGGGAGACCTGGTGACGGGCCGGGATGCCCATCCATGCCAGCAGCTCCGAGGCACCGTCCGGGCCCCAGGCACACGCCAGCGCCCACGACGTCGTGGGGCGTCGCACCCCGACGCCGGCGAGCTCGAGGTCGGTGAGGGCGTTGAACAACGACGACTTTCCGGATCCGGTGGCACCGGCCAGCGCGACGATCGTGTGCTCGCCAGAGAGCTGGAGCCGCTCGGAGGCGCGCTCCTGCAGCGAACGCGCGGCCTCCAGCAGTGAGTCGTCCAGCCGCTCGTCGGCGGCGTCGATGGCCTCGGTGAGGCCATCCAGCCGGTCGGAGACCTCAGCCCTGTCGCCTGCGAAGACCTTCTTCGCGGCATCGGCCAACCCGCTCATCGGTGCTTCCCCCCGTCCTCGAAGAAGTCGGCGTGCCGCGCGTACTCTGCCTGACGCGCCGCCTCACGAAGCTCTGCCTGGGCGGCCTCGAGGGCCGCGGGGTCGACGAGCAGGTCGGTGTACCGCTTCTGCTCGGTCTCCAGCAGCGCGATGACGCAGGCCTGCAGGTCCTCGCCTGCCCGGCGTGACAGATCGCGGACGGCCTGGGCACCGAAGATCGCCTCGAGCAGCTTCTGTGCCACGTAGGCGGTGCCGCCGGCCACACCGACCTGCGCGGCGCCGCCGGCACCGGTGCTCTGCACGAAGACCAGCACCATGAGCGCCACGCCCACCCCGTTGACACCGAAGGCGAGGAACTTGGCGGTGAGTCGCTTGTCGGCTCCCTCTGCACGGACCATCTCAAAGACACGGGCCTGCCAGTCGCGCACGAGGCGTTCGGAACTGACCCGGGCGTCGCGTGAGGCACGGTCCAGTCCGCGCTGCCTGGCGAGCAGTGCCTTGCCCGGCGGCGTCGACGACCAGGCACGATAGGTCTGCTCGGCGGCGGACTCGGCGTGCTCCATGATGAGCGCCTGCAGCCCGGACTCCACGGCGTCCACCACCTCGGCGGACTGCGCCCGTCGTCCGGTCAGGTTGTCCAGCAGACGGTCTCGCAGTCGGCTGACACGCTCCTCGACGGACTTCATCAGCTCTCCGCTGCCGACGAACTCCTGCCAGCGTCCCAGCACCTCACCGTGCATGAGGGTGCCGTCGGCGGTCTGGGCGGCCAATGTCTCGGCCGCCTTGCGGTAGATGCCGTCGACGTCGCCGCGGAGCTGCTTGGCGGCCTCCACCTGGGCGTCGAAGGCGTCGGCGATGTCGTGGGACTGCATGACGTTGTGCCGCACGGCACCGTCGAGGGTGCCGTGGACGACCGCGGCCCGCCCCTCGGGGTCGGCGGCGAGGTCGTGCAACCAGCTGACGATCGGGGCGACGGCCGCACGCGGGAGCAGGCCGTTGGGTTCGATCTCCGACTCCGGCACGGTGAACAGCGGGGAGTCGGAGAGACCGCGCGAGGTCATCATGCGGGCCAGGTGTCCCCTGACCTCGACGACGTGGTCGTCGTGGGTGCGGTCCAGGACGACGGCCACCGACGTGCTGCGCTCGGCCGCGCGGCGCAGGTAGTCCCACGGGACCTGGTCGGCGTAGCGGGCCGCAGAGGTGACGAACAGCCACAGATCGGCTGCGGCCAGCAGCTGACCGGCCAGCTCACGGTTGGCGGCATCGATGGAGTCGATGTCCGGAGCGTCCAGGACGGCCAGGCCACGCGGCACGAACCGGGAGGCCACCAGTCGCAGTGCGTAGACGTCGTTGGTGACGGCCTCCGTACGGGGCAGGTCCGGCAGGATGCGATCGGGCTGGAACCACTCTCCCTCGTCGGGGTGGTGCACCAGCACCGGCGAGCGAGTGGTGGGGCGCAGGACGCCGGACTCGGTGACGCTCTCGCCGACGATGGAGTTCACCAGGGTCGACTTGCCGGCACCGGTGGAACCGCCCACGACGGTGAGCAGCGGCGCGTCGAGCTGGACGAGTCGCGGGATCACGTAGTCGGAGAGCTGGTCGGCGATCTCGGCCCTGATCTCGCGGATGTCCCGGGCACCGGGGACGTCGAGGGAGAGGTCGATCCCCTTGACGGCGGCCAGCAACCGGCTCAGGGCGCCCAGCTGCTGCACAGAAGCGTGTTCGCTGAGCACCAGTTCTCCTCTCTTGACCTCACGTGTCACGTACGCACCAGATTAGTGGACGCAGCACCTCTCTGGGGCCGGGCGTCCCGGCGCCGCCCGCTCAGCGCGGCCGCAGAGGGGTGAGCGCCGGTGGCAGACGCAACGCCGGACGCAGTGAATGCATCTCGTCCAGGAGTCCGTAGGTGCGCTCGATGCCGTGTGGTTTCGCCCGCCCGGTCATGATCGCGTCGTGCAGGAAGGCCATCTCGGTGGCGAGTCGCTGGTATCGCGTCACCACCTGGCCGGCCACCTTGCCGTAGTTCGCGCGGGCGTGGTTGCGCGCCGCCTTGCGGTGCCCGAACCGTGAGAGGTAGGGGATCTCGGCGGGGTGGATCCAGCCACGTTCGGCGACGTAGGACAGTGACCGTTCCAGGGTGCGGACCTGCCCGACCCGCACGACCACGGCCATCACCCCGAGCCCCAGCAGCAGCGCACCGAGCACGAGGTAGACCAGGACGAAGGCCGCGCCGCCGCCGTAGGACAGCGAGGCGTTCCACAGGCCGTGCAGCGCGATGCTGACCGCCATGCCGGCACCCAGCACCAGGATCTTGAGCACCCGGGACCGCAGCATGACGGCGATGCCGATCGCGATGCCGAAGGCGGACAGGAACAACGGATGCGCGAAGGGACTGAAGATGCCGCGCACGATGAACGTCGACGTGGCGCCGTCGGCCCCGGCCACCTTGAGGTCCGGCGAGCCGAGATAGCTGGCGGCGTAGTAGCCGATGTTCTCCACGAACGCGAACCCGACACCGACCAGGCCGGCCACGACCAGACCGTCGATGAACCCGTCGATGATCCGCCGCCAGCGCAGGAACGTCAGCAGCAGGAACAGGCCCTTGGCCGGCTCCTCGGAGATGGGAGCGATGAAGGAGGCCATCTGCTCGTCGCTGAGGTCGAACGTCAGCTGGACGCCGATCTGGACGGCCAGGGCGATCGCCACCGCCACGACGGCTCCCCAGATGAACGCAGCGATCTTGTACCGCCGTGGTTCCGGCTCGTAGCGGTCCAGCCACCAGTAGGCCAGCCACAGCAGCGGCAGCGGGATGAACGCGTAGGCGACCGACAGACCTGCTCCGGCTGCATCACCCGCCTCCAGGGAGATGACGACTCCTCCGACGACGCCGAGCACGGCGACGAGCGTGAACAGGATCTTCAGCAGCAGGCGTCCCCGCTGGGTGGGGTGCTCTCGTCGCTTCGGCAGCCGCATCGGGATGTCCCCCTGGCCGGCGGCTGCGTCAGCGCGACTGGTTCTGCTGCGCGCTGGTGCAGTGCTGGTCTGTTCCACCCGCCCGACCCTATGGCACACCCGCACACCGCCACGGCATGACTAGGCTTGGGCCCGAGCGCCCGTAGCTCAGCTGGACAGAGCAAGAGCCTTCTAATCTCTGGGTCGCAGGTTCGAGTCCTGCCGGGCGCGCCAGTGCAGTCACCGAGGATCGTCGAGTCGGGCCAGCTCCTCGGGCTCGAGATCGATGTCGGCCACCGCGAGCGCTGCGTCGAGCTGCTCGAGCGTGCTGACGCCGACGATCGGCCTGGCCTGCGGCCTGCGGGCCAGCAACCACGCGAGCACGATCGTCGAGGGAGCCACGCCACGTCGTTCGGCGACCGCTCGCAGGACCGCCAGCCGTTGGGTCGTGCCCGGGTGGTCGTAGACCTGCGGGAACGGCCGGTCGGCCCGGTCGTAGGCGCCCTGCACGAGCGGCGAGTAGGCCCACAGCTCCAGCTCGGGGTGCTCCTGCAGGTAGTCGATCGTCTCGTCGGTGACGAAGCCGAACCGGTGGTCCTTGCCCTCGACCGTCGTGCCGGGACGGGGCTCGACGTAGGAGGTCGACAGCTGCAGGAGCGTGAACGGCTCGACCCCCGCGTCGGCGGCCAGTCGTCGGGCCCGCTCGACCCGCCATGTCGGATGGTTGGAGACGCCCACCCGCCGGGCACGGCCGGAGGTCACGAGCTCCCCGAACGCCGTCACGGTCTCGGCCAAGGAGATCGATCGGTCCTCGCCGTGCGCCCAGTGGACGTCGACCGTCTCCACCCCCAGTCGTTCCAGGCTGCGGTCACACTCACGCAGGACGACCTCGGCCGAGAGCCCTTCGACCCCGGACCCCGTCGGTTCCTGGCCCACCTTGGTGGCGATCTCCACCAGCTGCCTGCGTCCGGCGTCGGCGGCAAGCCAGCGGCCCAGCAGCCGTTCGCTGTCACCCCCGCGGCCGTCGGCCGAGCACCAGAAGGCGTAGCAGTTGGCGGTGTCCAGCGTCCGTCCGCCGGCGGCGACGAATGCGTCGATGATCGCCACCGAGGTCCGCTCGTCGGTGCGGGTGCCGAAGTACATGGTGCCGAGCACGAGTCGTGAGACGTCCACCCCCCGACCCTATGCGCGCGAGGGCAGCTAGCGGCGTAGGTTCGGGACATGCCTCACGTCCCGCTGCGCGCCGTGGCTCTGGTCGGCGTCGGCGGCGCACTGGGCACACTGGCCCGTCACGGTGTCGTGACCGGCCTCGGAGAAGACGGCGGCCTGCCGTCAGGGACGCTGCTGGTGAACCTGCTCGGCTCGCTCCTGATCGGCGTGGTCGTGGCCGCGGTGGCCTCGAACGCGTGGCGTCAGAGCCTGGCCACGGGCTTCCTCGGGGGTTTCACCACCTACAGCGCCCTGGCCGTGCAGACGCGTGAGCTCCTCGTCACGGACCCTCCGATCGCCGTGGGATACGTCTTGGCGACGCTGGCGGGTGGCTGGTTCCTCGCGCTCCTCGGCCTGGCGATCGGACGGCGGTGGGTGCGATGACCTTGTTGCTGATCGCCGTCGCCGGCGGACTGGGGTCGGCCGTCCGGCTCCTCGTGGACGCAGCAGTGAGCGAGCGGGCAGGAGCGCGATGGCCGTGGGGACTGCTCGTCGTCAACGTCTCGGGATCGTTCGCGCTGGGACTGCTCACGTCACGTGATCCCGGCGAGGCCTGGACGCTCGTGCTGGGCGTGGGGTTCCTCGGCGGCTACACCACGCTCAGCGCTGCGAGCCTGGCGACGGCGCGACTGTCCCTGCGTCGCGACGACCTGCGCGCGCTCGCCAGCACGGCGGGCATGCTCATCGCGTGCCTCGCTGCGGCGACGCTCGGCCACGTCATCGTCTGAGCGACGCCCCCTTGGTGCGGAGGTCAGCCGGCCTGGGCGGCCTCGATGGCTCCCTGCAGCTCGGCGGGCCCGGGGATCGTGCCCTCGTCGGCTCCACTGACGTCCTCGCCGTCGATGCGGACCGTCGGCGTGCCGCTGACGTCCTCCTCCTGCCCGCGCTCGAGGGCCTTCTCGACCCATGGCGTGAACTTCTCCGTCCTGAGGCACTGCTCGATGTCACCGGCTCCGGCCTGCTCGGCGAAGTCGGCCAGCTCGTCGTCCTCGGGGCCGGCACCACCCTCGGACGGCTGGTTGGCGAAGAGGATGTCGTGCATCTGCTTGAACGCCGTGACACCGGAGTCGTCCAGCACACAGGCCGCAGCGTTGGCGGCACGCTGGGAGTACCGGTTGGTGCTCTGCCCGGTGAGGAAGGCGTACGGCCGGTACAGGATGGAGATCTCGCCCTCGGCCACGGCCTGGTTCAGGAACTGGCCGTTGGCCTGCTCGAAGGCGGCGCAGCCGGGGCAGAGGAAGTCCTCGTAGAGCTCGACGACGACCGGATCACCCTCGGTGTCCTCGGCGCCGGCGTCCTGCGGCGTGTAGAGGACGCCGTAGTCGTCGGTGGCACCCTGGGGGGCGACGAGCTCAGTGGACTTGGCGTTGTCCTCGGACAGGACGTAGAACCCCCAGGCGAAGGCGGCGATCAGCGCGACGACCACCGCGACGATGACGATGGTGATGATGTTGCGCTGACGCTTGTCGGCCTTCTCGCGCTCCTTGCGCATCAGCTCGGCGCGCTCGGCTCGCTTCTTGCGGTCGTTCGTCACTGCGGTGCTCCTGGGATCTGGCTCCTGGGATCTGAGTCCTGCCGAACAGACCAACGGGTATCGGCCGCGATCGGTTCCCGGCGAGCCTACCGGGCCAGGTGGAGGCCGACCGGCGATGGCCTGCAGGGACATGCCCTAGGGTCGGGCGGGTGAACGACAAGCTGGTGTGGATCGACTGTGAGATGACCGGACTGTCCATCGAGCACGACGCCCTCGTCGAGGTTGCCGCGCTCGTCACGGACTACGAGCTGAACGTCCTCGGGGAGGGCGTCGACCTCGTGATCAAGCCACCGGCCCAGGCGCTGGAGCAGATGAACGAGGTGGTGACGCAGATGCACACCGCCTCGGGCCTGATCACCGAGCTGGACTCCGGCATCTCCGTGCGCGACGCCGAGGAGCAGGTGCTCGAGCACGTCCGGCAGTTCGTCCCCGAGCCGGGCAAGGCCCCGCTGGCGGGCAACTCCATCGGCACCGACCGCGCCTTCCTCGCCCGGGACATGAGCGAGCTGGAGGGTTGGCTGCACTACCGCGTCATCGACGTCTCCTCCATCAAGGAGCTCGCCCGCCAGTGGTACCCGCGTGCCTACTTCGCGGCGCCGGCCAAGGCCGGCCACCACCGGGCGCTTGCCGACATCACCGAGAGCATCGACGAGCTGCGCTACTACCGACGCACGATCTTCGCCGACCCCGGTCCCGACAGCGACTCCGCACGGGCGATCGCCGCCGAGATCGGCGGGGCCCCGGCAGCCCAGGATGGCGAGGACGGCTGACTCCACCCGGGACCCCGAACGGGGCGCGTCACCATCTGGGCTATGATCGTCCTCGCTGTCGGGCACATGCCCGGCACACCATGGTGGGCGTAGCTCAGCGGTAGAGCCCCGGCTTGTGATGCCGGTGGTCGCGGGTTCAAATCCCGTCGTCCACCCCATGTGATGTCTCAGGACGTCGCGGAGGGCCGGATCCATGTGACATGGGTCCGGCCCTCTTGCGTTGGATGCCACCTAGTGGTCGGTGGCTCGCGTGGGCGAGGGCGAGCTCGTGTAGCCCTGAACCAGCGCCTGGTCCGGAGCAGGCCGTTCCCACCTTTTGGCCTCTGCCGTCCAGAGCTGCTTCACGTCCTCGGTCAGACACGTTGACAATCCGTCCGACGCGTGCCTTAATAAAGGTATTCATTAATTAAGGATCGGATAAAATGCCTGTCTCAGACCCCTTGAGTCTCGTGTTCGGTGCCCTCGCCGATCCGACGCGCCGCGCGATCCTCACGCGACTGGCCCAGGGGCCGGCGACCGTCGGCGAGGTGGCCGCGCCGTTCTCCGTGAGCGCCCCCGCGATCTCCCAGCACCTGAAGACACTGGAGCGCGCAGGGCTCGTCACCAGGACCACGCACGCCCAGTGGCGGACCCTCTCCATGCAGACCGAACCCCTCGAGCAGGCGTCGGAATGGGTGGAGACGCAGCGCCGGGAGTGGAACCTGCGCCTCGACGCCCTCGACGCGCATCTGCAGACCATGAAGACCCAGCCGAACGCACACACCACCCAGGAAGCAGGATCATGAACACGACAGACGGATCAGTAGCGCAAGCCCCTCAGTTCTCGATCACCCGCGTCTTCGACGCACCGCGCGAGCTCGTGTGGCGAGCGTGGACCGAGGAGGCCGAGCTGGCGACGTGGCTCCACCCCTTCGGGGTGTCAACCGACAGCGTGTCGTTCGACGTCCGCGTGGGCGGCCGATACCGATACACCATGACGAACGACGAGACGGGTGAGAAGTTCCCGACCGGAGGCGAGTACCTCGAGGTGGACCCGATCGAGCGGCTCGCCTTCACCTGGGGCGACCCCGAGGCGCCCGTCGCGGGCACGCCAGTCATCACACTCACCCTCACCCCACAGGGCGAGCGCACCGAGCTCGTGCTCCACATGCGCGGACACGAGGGCAAGCCCGGCGACGGTTTCGTCTACGACGGCTGGGACGAGGCGCTCACCAACTTCGGACGACACCTCGCCGGAGAGGAGCTGGGCTGACCTCATGACGATCAGAATGGACAACATCGGCATCGTCGTCGAGGACCTGACCCCGGTGATCGCGTTCTTCGGCGACCTCGGGCTCGAGCTCGAGGGCCGTGCCATGGCAGAAGGCGAGTGGGCCGGGCGCTGCACCGGTCTCGGCGACCAGCGTGTGGAGGTTGCGATGATGCGCACGCCGGACGGTCACGGCGGACTGGAACTCTCCCACTTCCTGGAGCCGGAGGTCATCGAGGACCACCGCACGGCACCCGTCAACGCCCTGGGCTACCTGCGCGTCATGTTCACCGTGGACGACATCGACGCGACGCTCGCGCGCCTCGACAGGCACGGCACACAGCTCGTCAGCACCGACGTCGTGCAGTACGAGGACGTGTACAAGCTCTGCTACATCCGCGGCCCCGAGGGCATCCTGGTCGGACTTGCGCAGAGCCTCTGAGGTGTCACGACATCGGGTGGACCGGTGAAGCGACCGTCCGGCCAGGAAGACCTCCCTCCTTGGCGAGCACCGACCCTCGCTCCACCGCTCCTGCGGTGACGGTCGAGAGGGCGTCACGTCTCCCAGGGCCGAGGGGCCTCCTCGCTGGCGGCCTCGTCGAGCAAGGTGCGGACGGAGGTGGCGGCACGGGTGTACGACCGGTCATCGCCCAGGATCGATCGCAGGTTGGCTGAGTCGAGGAGAGCGTTGAGCTCGAAGACCAGCCGATCGACGTCGACGTCCTGCGCCAGGTCACCGAGACTGCGGGCATCGTCCACGGCACGGCGAAGGATCTCGAGCCACTCGTTGTTCGCCGCGATCAGCGCGTCCCTCACGACACCGGGGCGCGCGGCGAACTCGTGCGCGGCCTTGGAGAAGAAGCATCCCCCCGGGAAGACTCGCCCACGGGAGTACGCCATCCATGCCTCGCTCAGCGCCCAGATCCGACCGAGCCCGGGCGGGGTCTCCATGGCCGGCGAGATCACGGTGTCGGCGTAGATCCGGCGGGCGGCGCGGATCGTCGCCAGCTGGAGCTCCTCCTTCGCACCGAAGTGAGCGAACAGTCCGCTCTTGCTGATCGACAGGTCGGCTGCGAGCCGTCCGATGGAGAGCCCTTCGAGTCCCTGGGTGGAGGCCACGTCGACGGCGTGAGCGAGGACCGCTCGCCGGGTGTGATCACCGCGCTTCACCCGACCGTCGGTGATCGTCATCGCGTCCTCGTCCACGTCCCCACTCTAGGGCATGGCCTGTTCGGCAAACTACTGATACGATCGTTCGTATTATTTGTTGAGCGAAGGAGACTCCCATGGCAGAGGCGATCCACAGGAAGATCACGAACGATCGTGCGCCGTCTCGTGCCAGCAGGACGCGGCCGGCGCGGAACACGGGAGGACTGCATCACCTCCTGAACGCCGTCGGGCGCGTGAACGCGGACGCGGCAGGGCGCCTGGCCCTCGAGCTGTGGCGTCGTCCGTGGGGGCGAAGCGAGGTCCGCATCGGGGAGCGCGCCGTCCACGACGCGGCCATGGCACGCACTGTGGGACACGCTGGACGTCACGTCGTGGTGTATCGGTGGGGTGACGGCGCACGGCCAGTCCTGCTGGTGCACGGCTGGGGCTCACGATCGTCGCGTTATGCGGACCTGATCGAGGCCCTCGTCGCCCACGGATACAGTCCGGTCGCCTACGACGCACCTGGACACGGTGCCAGCCTCGGCAGCACGGGCACCATCGTCGACCACGAGGCGATCATGCGCCGGCTCGGTGCAGACCACGGCAGGTTCGAGGCCATCGTCGCTCACTCACTAGGCGTCCCGTTCGCCCTCCATGCCGTCCGAGAAGGGCTGGACGTCGACCGGGTGGTCGCCCTCAACGGCATGTGTGACTTCGCCTACCTCGTGGACGCGTTCTGCGCGGAGCTGTGCTTGTCCGAGCCCGTGACGAGTGGCCTTCGACGTGCGATCGAACGTGTCCTGTTCGAGGGGGACCACGGCATCTGGCGGCGCTTCTCAGCGGACCGGGCCGCGGACTGCGACCTCCTCGTGGTCCACGACACCGGCGACGCCGTGGTGGCTCCCGGCCAGGCCGCGCGCCTGCTCGCGGTGCACCACGACCGGTCGACGCTCCTCGAGACCAGCGGGCTCGGGCACAGCGGGCCGCTCGACTCCCCCGAGGTGATCCACGCCGTCCTGGACTTCCTGGCCACCAGGAGGCTGTCATGAGCCTGGATCAAGTGGTCCGAACGCGCGCTGGAGCGACGCAGCCCCCCGGGCATCTGACGATCAGGGTTGCCACGAAGGACGACCACGATGCGCTGAACACGCTGATCTCCCAAGCGACTGCCAAGACCACCTGGGCCCGGTTCCGCACCGGAGTCGGAACAGAGCCGCCCCAGCGCCTGGTCTCGCACCTGCTGATGACGCACGGGGGTGGCGAGGCCCATCTCGCCTTCGAGCACGGCGCGCTGGTCGGCCACGCGATGTGGGCGGCAGTCGAGCCAGATCAGCCCCAGGGCGCCACGGCGGAAGTGGCGATCATGGTGGCCGACGGCCACCAGCGGCGTGGCATCGGGACAGAGCTCGGGCGCGGACTCCTCACCCGCCTACAGGCCGCAGGGATCACCCGGATTCAGGTCACGACCGGGGTGGAGAACCGGGTCGTCATCGACACGATCCTGCGACGATGGCCTGGCGTACGCCCGCGGCGCGAGAGAACCGATCTCACCTTCGACCTTCCCATCGAAGCTGCGGTCAGTGGCTCGCTCCGCCCCCGCCCGCCAGTCGGATCGGTGGACGACGATCTCACGGGAAGTTGCGAACTCTCCGTGGGCGACCATGCGACCCTGAGCGAACTCACGCTCAGTTTCGCGCCAGCTCCACGTCGCCGCTCTCGCTGTGCAGACGGATGAACGCGGTGGCATCGTCGCTGGGTTCGAGGTCCTGCTGCACCAGCCCTGAGGAGGACTGCATGTCCACCTGGTACTCCTGACCCTCCGCAGGCAGGGTCACGTCGATGTCACCGCTGTCGGTGACGGCCTTGACCGCGAACGGGTCGTCACGGAAGGTCGCCGTGACATCGCCGCTGTTCGTGGTGGCCGACAGCTCGTCCACCGCCAGGTCGTCGGCCGCAACGTCGCCCGAGCCCGAGACCACGGTCAGGATCCGCTCGCTCATGCCGTGCGCCACGACGTCGCCGGACTCCGTGGTCACCTCCACGGGCAGCCCGGCCGGCACCTCGATCTCGACCTGGACACCGCAACCGGGGTTGACCAGCGTGAAGCATCCCGAGACGATCTCGAACTCGCTGTCGCGGCGGCGCAGCTCGTAGTCCGTGCCCAGGAGCCCGCTGGTCACCGTGGCCGTGACGGTGATGTCGTCGCCGTCACCCTCGACCACCGTGATCGCAGCGTCGCCGGAACGCAACGCGACCTGCGGCAGCTGGCCGGCATCCAGCCGGCTCGTGGCAGTCTCGGTCCCCTTCATGAGCATCGAGACACCGAGGACCGCTCCCATCACCAGCGCGACGATCGCCACCGTCCCGGCCACCGTGATGAGGGTTCGCGCCAGCGGCGAGCGCTCCTCAAGCTCCTCCAGGTCATCGGCGAAGTCATCGAGGGCGCTGGAGTCGTCGTACGTCACGCGTCGACCGCCCGCAGCACCGGGACGACATCCGGGGCACCCAGGCGCGCCGCGTCCGCCGTCTCGTCGTCGGGCATCCTCTGGCTCTCCCGCTCGGCCTCCACACGGCTGCGATAGTGGTCGATCTCGCGCTCACGCTGCTCCCCACTCCACCCGAGGACATCCCCCATCAGGTCGGCCACCTCGGCCGCCACCTCCGTGCCTCGATCGAAGGTCTCGATCGAGATACGGGTGCGTCGGGCGATCACGTCGTCCAGGTGCCGGGCGCCCTCGTGAGAGGCGGCGTAGACCACCTCGGCGCGCAGGTAGTCGTCGGCACCCGCGAGCCCCCGCCCCAGGTCGGGCCGCTGCGCGACGAGCTCGAGCAGCTCGGTCACGAGCGAGCCGTACCGTCCGAGCAGGTGCTCGATGCGTGCGACGCTCAGCCCACTCTCGCGGGCGAGCTTCTGCCGTTGGTTCCACAGGGCCTCGAACCCGTCGGCACCCAGCAGCGGGACGTCCTCGGTGCAGCACGGCGGCACGTTGCGATCGAGCAGGCTGCTCATGCCGTGCACTGCCGCATCGACGGCGTCCTCGGCCATCACGCGGTAGGTGGTGTACTTGCCGCCGGCGATGACGATGAGCCCCTTGACCCCGGTGCCGACGGCGTGCTCGCGCGAGAGCTTGCTGGTGGCGTCGTCCTCACCGGCCAGCAGGGGACGCAGACCGGCAAAGACACCCTCGACGTCGTCATGGGTCAAGGGCTCGTTGAGCACGGAGTTGACGTGCTCGAGGAGGTAGTCGATGTCGGAGCGACTGGCCGCCGGGTGGTCCTTGGACAGGCTCCAGTCGGTGTCGGTCGTGCCGATGATCCAGTGCCTACCCCACGGGATGACGAACAGCACGGACTTCTCCGTGCGCAGGATCAGGCCGGACTCCCCCCGGATGCGATCACGCGGGACGACCAGGTGGATGCCCTTGGAGGACCGCACGTGGAACTGCCCACGCTCCCCCGCGAACGACTGTGTCTCGTCGGTCCAGACGCCGGTGGCGTTGATGACCTGTCGCGCCTGGACGTCGAGCTCGCGCCCGGACTCCAGGTCCTTGACGCGGGCGCCGACCACCCGATCGCCCTCGCGCACGAGGTCGATGACGCGGGTGCGGCTGGCGACGTGTGCTCCGTAGGCGGCGGCGGTGCGCGACAGGAACATCGTGTGACGGGCGTCGTCCACCTGACCGTCGTAGTAGTGGATGGCACCAACGAGAGCGTCCTTGCGCAGCGCCGGCATGAGCTTGCGGGCCCCGCGGCGGGTCTTGTGCCGGTGCAACGGGACGCTGGCCCCGTAGCCCGACGCCCTGCTCATCGCGTCGTAGAGCGCCACCCCGGAGCCGGCGTAGAACCTCTCCCACCCGTGATGGGTGAGCGGGTAGAGGAACCCGACCTCTCGCACGAGGTGTGGTGCGAGCTTCTGCAGGCTCAGGCCACGTTCCTTGAGCGCCTCGGCCACGAGGCGGAAGTCAAGCATCTCCAGGTAGCGCAGGCCGCCGTGCATGAGCTTGCTGGAGCGGCTGGAGGTCCCGGAGGCGAAGTCGCGCGCCTCCACCAGACCGACGCTGAGCCCGCGCGTGGCGGCGTCGAGTGCTGCACCACCACCCACGACCCCGCCACCGATCACGAGGATGTCGAGCGGCTCGGCGGCCATCGCGTCGAGGGCGGCCTCACGGGACGCGGAGGACAGAGGTACGGCTCGCATGCGATCAGTCAATCAGGCGCAGCGACCCAGCGTGTAGCGGACAGGCCCTCAGGACGCCTCGATCCAGCCGAGCGAGCGCTCCACTGCCTTGCGCCACTGGGCCTGGGCGGCTTCACGCTGAGCGTCGTCCCACAGGGGACGCCACCGGTCGGCCTCGGCCCAGTTGGCGGCGAGCTCGTCGGTGCCGGACCAGAAGCCCACGGCCAGACCGGCCGCATAGGCCGCACCGAGGCACGTGGTCTCGGCGACGACCGGCTTGCTGACGTCGACGCCGAGGATGTCGGCCTGGATCTGCATACACAGCGCGTTGGCGGTGACCCCACCGTCCACCTTGAGCCCAGCGGCCTCCAGCGCCGCCAGCTCCAGGCCGGCGTCCTCGACCATCGCAGCGACGACGTCCCGGCTCTGGTGGCAGATGGCCTCCAGCGCGGCCCGTGCGAGGTGGGCCTTGGTGTTGAACCGCGACAAGCCGACGATCGCGCCGCGGGCGTCGGGGCGCCAGTGCGGTGCGAACAGGCCGGAGAAGGCCGGCACGAAGCTGACTCCCCCGCTGTCCTCGACCGAGCCGGCGAGCTCCTCGGTCTCGGCGGCGTCGGAGATGATGCCCAGCTGGTCACGCAGCCACTGGATGGCCGACCCGGTGACCGCGATGGAGCCTTCCAACGCATAGACCGGAGGCTGGCCGCCCAGCTGGTAACCCATGGTGGTGAGCAGGCCGTTGTCGGACCGGACGATCTCGTGTCCGGTGTTGAGGACGAGGAAGTTCCCCGTGCCGTAGGTGTTCTTCAGGGTGCCGGGCTCGAAACAGGCCTGGCCAAAGAGCGCAGCGTGCTGGTCGCCCAGGTCACCGGCCACCGGCACCTCTCCGCCGAGCGGACCGTCGATGAGCGTGTGGCCGTAGACCTCCGACGACGAGCGGATCTCGGGCAACATCTGCACCGGGATGTCGAACAGTGCGATGAGCTCGTCGTCCCAGGCCAGCGACTCCAGGTCCATCAGCATCGTCCGGCCGGCGTTGGTGACGTCGGTGACGTGCAGGCCCTCGGTGCCTTTCGCCGCCCACGGCCCGCCGGTATCCGTCGCCGCCCCAGGCCCGCCGGTGAGCCACCAGATGAGCCAGGTGTCGGTGTTGCCGAAGATGGCGTGCCCGGCCTCGGCGTCCTCACGCACGCCGTCGACGTTCTCCAGGATCCACTGGATCTTGCCCGCTGAGAAGTAGGCGGCCGGCGGCAGTCCGGCCTTGCGCCTGATGGTCTCACCGTGACCGTCCTCGACCAGTGCCGCGGCGATCTTGTCGGTCCGGGTGTCCTGCCAGACGATCGCGTTGGTGTACGGCCGACCAGTGCGACGATCCCACACGACGGTGGTCTCGCGCTGGTTGGTGATACCGATGGCAGCGAGGTCTGCGGCGCCGAGCCCGGCGGTCTCCAGCCCACCCTGGAGGACGGCCTGCGTGTTGGTCCAGATCTCGACGGGGTCGTGCTCGACCCATCCGGCTGCCGGCAGGATCTGCTCGTGCTCGATCTGGTGGCGAGCCACCTCGCGACCGTCGTGGTCGAAGATCATGAAGCGCGTGCTGGTCGTGCCCTGGTCGATGGCCCCGACGTACTGCTGTGACATGGCGCTCACCCTAGCCACCGCCGGTCCCCGCCGGACCCGCCCAGGTCAGAGAATCTGACCCTCGACGCCAGCGTGGGGGACCTTCTGGGTCGGGATGGTGCCCAGCCGTCCCTTCTGGAAGTCCTCGAACGCCTGCATGACCTCGGCCTTGGTGTTCATGACGAACGGGCCGGCCCACGCGATCGGCTCACGGATCGGCAGACCGCCGAGCAGCACCACCTCGAGCACGCTGTGCCGAGCCTCCTGGCGCTGGTCGGCGCCGACCGTGATGGTCTCCCCGTGGCCGAGGACGGCGAGCTGGCCCGTGCGCAGCGGGCGACGCTCTCGCCCCACGTGGCCATCGCCACTCAAGACGTACACCAAGGCGTTGAAGTCCGTGCGCCACGGGACGACCATCTGTGCGCCCGGCGCGACGCTCGCGTGCACCAGAGCCATCGGCGTGTGCGTGCTGCCAGGGCCCTTCACGCCGTCCACCTCGCCGGCGATGATGCGCAGGAGCGCACCGGCGTCAGGCGTTGAGGCCAGACCGACGTCGCCACCGCGGATGTCCTGGTAGGCCGGCGGCTTCCACTTGTCCGCCTTCGGCAGGTTGACCCACAGCTGCAGGCCGTGGAACAGGCCGCCCTTGACGACCAGCCACTCCGGAGGTGCCTCGATGTGCAGCAGCCCACCGCCCGCCGTCATCCACTGGGTGTCGCCGTCGGTGATCGACCCGCCTCCGCCGTGGGTGTCCTGGTGATCCATGACGCCGTCGATGATGTAGGTGACGGTCTCGAACCCACGGTGCGGGTGCCACGGCGTGCCCTTGGGCTCGCCTGGCGCGTACTCGACCTCGCCCATCTGGTCCAGGTGGATGAAGGGATCGAGCAGGTGCGGTTCGACTCCGGCGAAGGCCCGGCGCACCGGGAATCCCTCGCCCTCATAACCCTGCGGCGCTGAAGTGACGCTGACTGGCGCTCGGTCCTCGGTCTGCGTCGGACCGGCGGCGACTCGGGGCAGGACGGTCCAGTCGGGGGCGGTGACAGCGGGCATCTCGATCCACTCCTTTGACTTGATGTTTCTTAGTTTAACATTCAATCATATTCAGGTATTCCTCTCGCCGCGATTGGTCCGGCGACGACGCGAACGACGGCTCTGGGTCGTCTGCCCGAAGCCCCGACGGGCCGGCCCGCCCCCTCCGCGAGCACGACCTCTGTGCCCTGCAGGCGGCTGCCCGCCAGTGCAGCGGCTCGGCCATGATGGAGCCATGACGAACCGCGAGAGTTCCCAGCCGGCCGACGTGACGATCGTGGGCGGTGGCCACAACGCGCTCGTGGCCGCGACCTACCTCGCCCGCGCCGGCCGGGACGTCCTGCTGCTGGAGCGCCTTGGGCACGTCGGTGGCGCTGCGGTCAGTGCCCGGGCGTTCCCCGACCACGACGCCAGGCTCTCGCGCTTCTCCTACCTCGTGAGCCTCATGCCGCAGTCACTGGTCGACGACCTCGGCCTGCAGCTGGAGCTGCGCTCGCGCCCCACGGCCTCCTTCACCCCGTACGAACGGGACGGCATCGCACGCGGTCTGCTGGTGGAGACCGACGAGGGCGAGGCCACGCGGGCCTCGTTCCGTGAGCTCACAGGCTCCGACGAGGCCTTCGGCGCCTGGCAGGAGTTCTACGCCGAGGTCGCCGAGCTCGCCGAGGCTGTCGCGCCGACCTTCCTGGAGCCGCTGCCCCGCCGCCAGGATCTGGGCTGCGTCGACCTTCCGATCTGGACCGATGTCGTGGAGCGCCCGCTCGGCGAGGCGATCGAGCGTCGCTTCACCGACGACGTCGTCCGCGGGGTCGTCGGCACCGACGCGCTCATCGGCACCTTTGCGTCCCTGCACGAGGACTCCCTCGTGCAGAACCGCTGCTTCTTCTACCACCTCGTGGGCAACGGCACCGGTGAGTGGCGAGTCCCCGTCGGGGGCATGGGCGCCGTCACCGCAGAGCTGGAGCGCGTGGCCCTCGACGCGGGAGTGCGCATCCTGACCGGGGCCGACGTCGTGGGCATCGACCCCGACACCTCCGGGGTCACCGTGCAGTGGCGGGATGCCACGGGCCACCACGAGACGCGGACGGACTGGGTGCTCAGCGGCGTCGCGCCGTGGGTCCTCGACGGCCTGCTCCCCGACGCGTCGCCAACGCAGGCCAAGCCGTCCGGAGCGCAGTTCAAGATCAACCTGCTCGTCTCCCGACTGCCCGCCCTGCGTTCAGGCCTCGACCCACACGTCGCGTTCGCCGGGACCTTCCACGTCAACGAGGACATGTCCCAGCTGGAGGAGCTCCATGCCGCGGCGACGCGCGGGCAGGCTCCGTTCGCCGCGGGTGAGCTGTACTGCCACACGCTCACCGACCGCTCGATCCTCGGACCGGAGCTGGCTGACTCGCCGGCGCAGACCCTCACCTACTTCGGCCTGCACACTCCGTGCGAGAACCTGACCGACACCGAGTCCGGCGATCGCGCCTACCGGCAGTTCTTGCAGGCCATCGACCAGCATCTCGCCGAGCCGCTCGAGCCCCTCGTGCTCGGCGTGGAGCACAAGACACCGTCACAGGTGGAGGCGGAGCTGAACATGCCCGGCGGCCACATCTTCCACGGCGACCTCGCCTGGCCGTGGCTGGAGGACGAGGAGCAGGCCGCGACCCCTGCCGCGCGGTGGGGCGTGGCGACCGAGCATCCACGGGTTCTCGTGTGTGGCAGTGGCGCACGACGCGGCGGCGCCGTCAGCGGCATCGCCGGCCACAATGCGGCACACGCACTCCTGGAGAGTTTCGGGTAGCCGGTGGGCCACAGCTACCTCACACATGTCACGGCCGTCACGTCGACTCAGTTTCACCCCGTGGCGGAGCCGCTGCTAGAGTCTCTCCTCGCGCGCCATTAGCTCAATTGGCAGAGCAGCTGACTCTTAATCAGCGGGTTCGGGGTTCGAGTCCCTGATGGCGCACCATCACCGTGTCACGGCCCGGTCAGTCCTCGGTGTGCTGCTGGAACCGCTGCCGCTCGCGCTGGCCGTGGGTCAGGTCGCGAACCTCGGTGTCGGAGTCGAAGCTCGACCCCAGCGCTCCGGCGACGACTCCCATCGCCGCGCTCAGCCAGGCGACGGCCGCATAGTCGGCCCACGACGCCTTCTGACCCAGGACCGAGGCCATGAAATCCGGGTCGATGACCAGAGCGGAGCCCACCAGGATCAGCACGCTCAGCACCGCGTAGAGCGCCACGACACAGACCACCAGGGTGAGCACGGTCGAGACGTTGTAGAGCGCCACGATCCTGCGCATCGGCTCCAGCCGCGCTCGGTCCCAGAGCCTGTTGCTCAGCAGCAGCCACAACGTCATCGCCACCACGGCAGCCACCGCGATGACCGCCAGTCTCAGGACGGACAACGCCGAGGCCATCTGCCAGATCGAGTGGTAGAAGATGCCGAACGCCCCGACGGCGGCAGCCGCCGCCAACGCACTGGACAGTCTCAACGCCACGCGCAGCGGCTCGTTGGCCGCCGTCATGCCCGCGACGATGCGCGGCGCCGCGGTCCACGTCGACGCCAGCAGGGCGCACGTCTGTCCGTGCACGGTGTCCCCCCAGTGAGCCCATCGTCGGTCGAGGTCGGCGACGTCACGACCGGGGGCGACCGGGACGGACCGCGCGATGCAGGCGAGCATCAGGCGCCGGAGCCGCGCTCGTGTGCGGACCACCCCGAGAGTCGGGAGGGACAGGATCGCCGCCCCGATGTCCGGGCGGAGCTCGGCGACCAGCGGCTTGCCTTGGGAGTGCCGCGGGATCTCGGTGACCACGAGGACTGTGTCCGCCCCGAGCTCCAGCTCCTCGGTGACATGGGCGATCTCGTCGAGCTCGAGGGAGTTCTGCGGGGTGAGGCGCAGCTGTCGCTGCCGCATCTCGACCGTCACCGGACGGCCGCACCACTCCTGCACGTCGCGCTCCAGCTGGTCGCGGACGTGCGCCACCCGACGGCTCGGCAGGCCCGGGTCGCTCACCACCATCACCGTCAACATCTCCGACATCGTGGCGACGCTATCAACGTCCCGGCGTGTCGCAGGCCGATCGGCGTCGACCAACGTGGCGGGCATTGGTAGGCTGATGCTCGTTGTTTGGCGTTTCCTTTTCCGCAGATTCGAATGCAGTACCTCTCGCGCAGCGAGGGTGTGAGTTCTACTCCCAGGTTGATGTGCGTCGCGACACCCCCAGACGTTCGCTATAGGCGCGAACGCACCACCGAATGGAGAAATGCATGGCAACCGGAACCGTCAAGTGGTTCAACGCCGAGAAGGGCTTCGGCTTCATCGCTCCCGACGACGGCGGCGACGACGTCTTCGCGCACTACAGCTCCATCCAGTCCTCCGGATACCGGTCGCTGGATGAGAACCAGAAGGTCGAGTTCGACGTCGAGCAGGGCCAGAAGGGTCTGCAGGCCACGAACATCACGCCTCTCTGAGTGTGACGTCGCGCGAGCGCCCGTTCCCCACAGGGGAGCGGGCGCTCTTGCATGTGCAAGGGTGTGGGTCGATCCAGACCCCCACCTGGTCCTGCGGACGCCGGGCGAGGCTCGTCATTGCCGCAGGCCGGCGCCCTGAGGCCGCCCTGCGGCATCGCTGATGCCGTGAATCGCGGCACGGATTCGGTCGGCGGCCGTCTCCGGATCGGGCTGACCGTTGTCCAGCCACGCGATGACCGCGTCCGTCGTCATGGTGGGGATCAACTGGGCCGCCCAGTCAAGCCAGGGGCCGGGCGGGATCTGCTTGGCGAGATTGGTGCGCGCCACCGTGGCTGCCGCAGCAGAAAGGCTGTCGGTCAGATCCCGGAACTCTCGTTCGCGATTGGCGAAACGAAAGAGCAGCCGGAAGGCGTCAGGGTCGTCTGCGGCAGCACCTAGCAGGGCAGGAATCGCGTCGTCCTCGAAGCCGTCGGTGCCGACGCGCTCGGCGAGCCGTTCGCACGCCCGGTCGAGGATCGTCCGATAGAGCTCGGCCTTGGAGTCGAAGTGCCGATAGAGCACGACTCGGGTGACACCGGCTTCCTCGGCGATGTCATCCAGCCCGGTGTCGGCGAACCCGTGCCGGGCGAATGCGCGCGTGGCGGCCGCCAGGATCTGGGCGCGTCGTTCCGCGCGGGGCAACCGTGCCTTCGCTCCCGACTGGGGCATGTCACTCTCCTTCTCTTGTATATCGCTAAGTTTACATCTATGGTTGTATACATGCGAGTAAACATTATCTGCGCGGGGATCGCTTGGCCTCGACCGCGACCGCTGTTCGCCCGGCCCTACTCGGCGATGGCAGGGGCCATGGACAGCGGTGTCCCCGTACTTGCAGGTGATGGCGATGGGTGAATCCATGGCACGGATCGAGGTGAGTGGGTTGACCAAGCACTTCGGTGGGGTCACGGCGGTCGACGACGTGAGCTTCGCCGTCGAGCCCGGATCGGTCACTGGGTTCCTCGGGCCCAACGGCGCCGGCAAGACCACCACGCTGCGGATGCTGCTCGCTCTGGTACGTCCCGACGGCGGCGGGGCGACTATCGGCGGGATCGAGTACGCCGATCTCGCAGCGCCACTCGAGGCCGTCGGCGCGGCCCTCGAGTCCACCGGGTTCCACCCCGGACGCACCGGTCTCGATCATCTCCGGGCCTACACAGCGGCGGCGGCCCTGCCATCCTCACGAGCGGCGGCCGTGCTGGACCTGGTCGGCCTCGGCCACGCCAGGGGCCGAAGGGTCGGTGGCTACTCCCTCGGTATGCGCCAACGGCTCGCCCTGGCCACCGCACTACTCGGGGATCCCGCCGCATTGATCCTCGACGAGCCGGCCAACGGGCTCGACCCTCAAGGCATTGTCTGGCTGCGCCGCTTCCTCACGGAGTACGCCGACGCCGGGCGGAGCGTGCTCGTCTCCAGCCACGTGCTGACCGAGATGCAGCAGCTGGTCGACCGCGTGATCATAGTCCACCGCGGCCGGTTGGTGCAGCAGGCCACGCTCGCCGAGCTCGCCGACGCCCACGGCGACCTTGAGACCGCCTTCTTCAACCTCGCCACCGAGCAGGAGCCGCGACCTTGAGACCTCTGATCGCCGCCGAGCTCCACAAGCTGCGCTCCACCCGGCTGTGGCTCTGGTTGCTCCTGGCCTCGATGGCGCTGACCGCCCTCTACGCGACCCTGTTGATCGGATTCAGCGACGACCCCGACACCATCACCGCGTCGCTACACACGGCAACCGGCCAACAGACCCTCTTCTCCGTTGCCTCAGGTGGCGCCAACACCCTTGTCGCCGTCCTGGCCGCGATCGGCATCACCGGGGAGTTCCGCCACCGCACCGCAACCGCGACCTTCCTCACCACACCACGACGCGGAAAGGTGGTCGCTGCCAAGCTGGCGACCTATGCCGGCGTAGGCGTCGGATACGCGGTCGCCTGCCTGGTGGTGGTCGTCGCGATCGCCTGGCCGTGGCTCGCCGCGAAGGACATCGACCTGTCGCTCCTCGGCGACGGACTCCCCGGTACCTATGCCGGAGTCGTCGCCGACGTGACGATCTTCGGCGTCATCGGCGTCGGCCTGGGCGCCCTCCTGCGCAACCAGGTCGCCACCGTTGTCGGACTCCTCGTCTACCGCTTCGTGGCCGAGCCCATCCTCACCACGGTCCCAGCACTCTCCCAGGCGACGGCGTACCTCCCCGGTTCGGCCTCCGCAGCCCTCACCCAAGTCTCGCTCAGCACCCAGGACTATCTCGACCCGTGGCTGGGCGGGCTGGTGCTCGCCGGTTATGGGCTGCTCTTCGCCATCGTTGGTGCCCGGGTCTCGATGCGCCGGGACATCACCTGAGAAGTGGTCGCTTGCCGACCCGCAGGTGGCCTCCCCCGATCTGTCTCGTCGACACCAGATCGTGGCCCTCCCAACCGTGATCCTGTTCAGCACCAGCCAGGAGCCCCTTCGAGTCACTACCGCGAATACGTAGACCCACTCCTGGAGGAACTCCAACCATTCCTAGCGGCGGCCGGCGAGCTCCCGACTGATCCGCTCGGCGGCCTCAGCGACCATGGGTCCGAGGTCGCCGAACCGTTCGGGCACCATCCGACTACTGGGTCCGGAGGCAGAGACAGCGGCCAGCGGTGCGCCCCGCGAGTCGACGATCGGCGCGCCCAGTGAGCTGATCCCCGCCGACAGTCCGCCGACATTGGTGGAGTATCCGATCTCCCGGACGCGGCGCACAGCTGCCCACACCTGCTCGGCATCGGTCATGGTGTCGGGTGTCTGGGGCTCCAGCGGCCCCGACACGTACTCCTCGACCTGTGCGTCAGAGCACGCCGACAGGTAGGCCACACCCGTGGCGGAGGCGTGCAGCGCGATGTACTCACCGAGGGCGAGGAAGGCTCGCAGCCGGTGAGAGGTGTCGATGCGCTCCACGAGCACCAGGTGATCACCATCGGGCGCCGCGAGGTGCACCGTCTCGGTGGTGGCCAGCTGCAGCTCGTTCATGACCGGGACTGCCACATCGCGCAGGCTCTCCTGGCCGCCCCCACGGCCACACACGGCGAGCGCGCGAAACGTCAGGCCCCAGCGCGTCGGGGAGGTATCGGACCCGCGCAGCCACCCGATCTCCTGCAGCGTCAGCAGACAGCGCTGCGTCGTGCTCTTGGGAAGCTCGACGGCGCGGGCGAGCTCGGACAGACCGACGGGTTGGTGCTCGGCGACGGCCTCCAGCACGCGGAAGGCGGAAACGACGCTGGTGGTGGTCATGACTGCTCCTCACGAGGTTCCCCTGGGCATTGCCTCATCACGAACGGTGAGGTACGTTACACCGGCGGTTCACTGCATGGACCATTGTGCCACTGAGTGGACCGCAGTTGTCAAGTCTGAGGAGGAGTCGTGACTGACCAGCTCATCGCCTTGGGGGTATTCGTGACGGTGTTCACGATCGCCGCCATGCGCAACGTCAACATCGGGATCGTGATGTTCCCTGCGGCCGCGGCAGTCGGGCTCTGGGTGGCCGACATGGCCCTCGAAGACATCGTGAGCGGCTTCCCACTGAGCATCCTGGTGCTCCTCGTCGGCGTCACCTACTTCTTCGGCATCGCGCACAGCAACGGCACCATCGACTGGCTCATCGGCAAGTCACTCACCAAGGTCGGCGAGCGCGACGCTCTCTTTCCCGCGGTCTTCTTCGTGCTCACCGCGGGGATCTCCGCGATGGGCGCGCCGCTGGGTGGGCTCGTCATGGCTCCGATGGGCATGAGCCTCGCCCACAAGCGCGGCATCGACCCGATGCTCATGGCCCTCGCGATGGGAACCGGCCTGAGCGCCGGCGCCTTCGCACCCACCAGCCTGTTCGGGATCATCACCTGGGGTACGGCCAACTCCGCCGGGATCCAGTTCAGCCCGCTGCTGCTGTTCAGCGTCGCGGTCGCCCTCAACCTGGTACTGCTCGCCGTCGCCTACGTGATGTTCAACCGGCGCCCCAGCACCGGCCCTCCATCCTTCGCCGAGGCGGCCGTCGCTCGAGGCGCCCAGCTGAGCGAGTACGGCCAGTCCACCCTCGGATCGGGATCAGGGTCGAAGCGTGACGCCGATGAGGTCCCCGAGGTCGGCCGTGCCACGTCGGAGCAGCTGACGACCATCGGCTTCATGGTCCTGCTGGTCGGTGCCGTTGTCGTGCTCTCGCTCAGCGGCCTTGAACCGGACATCGGCGTGCTCGGCTTCGCTCTCGGCGCGATGCTCGCCCTGTTCGACCCGAAGGCCGGCAAGGGCGCCATGACCCGCATCGACTGGGGCTCGGTCCTGCTCGTCGGCGGGATCATCACCTACGTCGGCGTCCTCACCGAGCTGGGCGTCGTCGACCTGCTCGGCGAGGGGGCCACCAAGCTCGGCACCCCGATCATCGCCGCCCTGCTGCTGTGCGCGGCCGCCGGACTCGTATCCGCCTTCGCCTCGACGACCGGCATGCTCGCGGCCCTCGTCCCACTGGCACTGCCCCTCATCGCCGACGGAGGGATCCCGGGCTGGGCACTCATCTGCGCGATCGGCATCTGCGCCTCGATCGTCGACGTCTCACCGTTCTCTACCGTGGGTGCCACCTACGTGGCCACGACGGTCGACGACGAGCAACGACCCCGCATGACGTCATTGCTCACCCGCTGGGGCCTGTCCATGGTCGTCGTCGGCCCGGTGGTGCTCGGCCTGACTCTCATCGTCCCGGGGATGATCTTCTCGTGACGACAAAGCTCCTGGCCGCCCTGCGCGCCGCCGACCCATCCGACACCTCCCCCGCCCTGACGGTTGACGGACGCCCCACCTCGCTGGCCGCGCTGCGCGACGACGCCCTGCGGCTCGGGAGCCGACTACCGGGCTCCGGTCCGCTGGCCGTCCTCGCCGAGCCGACGCTGGAGACGGTCCTGGCCGTGACGGCGGGCATCCTGACCGGCGTCCCCGTGGTCCCCGTCCCACCGGACGCCGGGGCGGCCGAGGTCCGGCACATCCTCGACGACTCCGGCGCCACGACCTGGTTCGGCCCCGGGCGTGACGGCGTCGAGCTGCCCACACCGGACCATGCGGCCACTGACGTGCCACCGCGGGAACCGGCTCGCTCCCGGCCGTCGGACATCGCGATGATCCTGTACACCTCCGGCACCACCGGCGCTCCCAAGGGCGTCCTGCTGAGCCACGGCTCGATCGTCGCCGGGTTGGAGGGCCTTGCGGACGCGTGGGACTGGACGGCCGACGACACCGTGGTCCACGGTCTGCCCCTGTTCCACACCCACGGACTGATCCTCGGCGTCCTCGGCGGCCTCCACCTGGGGTCTCGGGTCGTGCACACCGGGCGCCCCACCCCGGAGGGCTACGCCGCCGCCCGGGGCACGATGTACTTCGGGGTGCCGACCGTGTGGTCACGCATCGCCGCCGACGAGGAGTCCGCCCGGGCACTCTCCTCGGCCAGGCTGATCGTCTCGGGCAGCGCTCCCCTGCCGGTCCCGGTCTTCGAGCGGCTCCGAGAGCTGGTCGGACAGCCGCCCGTGGAGCGCTACGGGATGACGGAGACAATGATCACCCTCAGCACCCGCGCCGATGGTGAACGCCGCCCCGGCTGGGTGGGACTGCCCGTCGGCGGCACCCAGACCCGGCTGCGCACGGACGACGGACAGGACGTCCCACGCGACGGCGAGACGATCGGACGTCTCGAGGTCCGGGGCCCCCTGCTCTTCGACGGATACCTCGGCCTGCCCGAAGCCACCGCCGAGAGTCTCACCGACGACGGCTGGTTCATCACCGGCGACATGGCAGTCGTCGGCCCCGACGGGTTCCACCGCATCGTGGGGCGGGAGTCCGTCGACCTCATCAAGTCCGGCGGGTACCGGATCGGGGCCGGTGAGATCGAGACCTCCCTGCTGGCTCGCCAGGAGGTCAAGGAGGTCGCCGTCGTGGGACTGCCCGACCCGGACCTCGGGCAACGCATCGTCGCCTACGTGGTGGCCGACCCCGCTGACGCCACCGACGACGTCGCCGAGCAGCTCATCGAGCACGTCGCGCGGGACCTCTCGCGCCACAAACGGCCACGGGAGATCCGCTTCGTGAGCGACCTGCCCCGCAACGCCATGGGCAAGGTGCAGAAGAAGCAGCTGACCTCCTGACGAGGTGCCGGCTGCTCACCGGGGCACCGGCAAACTGGGGGTGTGAGCAGGAACGACGTCAGGTTCGCCCGGTCCCGCTGGGCGCTCGCGGCCATCTCGTGTCTCGGGGTCGTGCTGTTCACGATCCCCGGGCACCTCGGCCTGTGGCAGCTCTACCCCTTCACCCAGCTGTCCTCGATGCGGATGCTCACGGCGCTCGGCATCGCCGCAGGGGCGATCTGCTGCCTGCTGTGGGCCGTACGCGCACGACGCGGGTCGTTGCTGCGACCGAGCCTGGTCACCGCCCTGGTGTGCCTGGTCTGTGTGGCTGTCGTGGGCACCTCCCTCGTCCGCGACGGCGCCCTGCGCTCCAGCCAGGGCGACGACGCCGGGATGCACGACCTCGTCGTCATGAGCTTCAACGCCAGCGAGACCTCGGCCGACGACATCGCCGACGCGATCCGCGCGCAGGACGCCGACGTCACGATGCTCGTGGAGGCTCCGGCCGCGATCGTGACGGAGGTCAGCGAGCAGGTCGAGGGCACGACGGCCTTCACCAACGAGGACTTCGCCTCCAACCGGTTCGAGTCGGTCGGCATCGTGGTGCAGAACCGGCTCGGCACCTACGAGCAGGTCGACGGACCGGACCTGCAGCTCGGGTCCGTGGCCATCGAGGGCGGCGGCCACGGACCCGCGCACCTCACGGCCGTCCACCCCCCGCCTCCGGTGCAGCGCTGGGCACCGGCTGCGCACTGGAGGAACCAGGTGCGCACGAGCGTCGAGTGGTGCGAGGACCACGAGGAGGCGATCGTCGCCGGCGACTTCAACGCCATCGCCGACCACCTGAACCGCTCCGGGCTCGACCGGTGCAGGAGCGCGACCGACGACCTCGGCCTGTCCGCGCACGGGACCTGGCCGGTCAAGCTACCCGGCTGGCTCGGCGCCGGCATCGACCACCAGCTGAGCGACCCACTGACCTGGACGCCGCTGACCGCGAAGATCATCACGCTCGGCGACTCCGACCACCGTGCCGTCGTCGTGACCTACCGGCGGGCTTAGGCAGTGCCTGACAAGGAACTACGCAGGGAACATCATCCGGTACCGCCGACGTTGCAGGTCACATGTGGATCGGATGGCTGGAGCTGGACCTGCGGCTGGGTGACGTCCACTCGCTGAAGGCCAAGCGGTCGCTCGTGCGGCCGATCGTCGCCGATCTGCGGCGCACGCTGCAGGTGGCTGCCGCGGAGACGTCGTCGCTCGACCTGCATCGTCGAGCGGGCGTCGGCGTCAGTCTCGTGGCCGCGGACCGCGCACACGTCGTCGAGGTGCTCGCCCGCGCCGAGCAGGTGGTCCTCTCCCACCCCGAGGTGGAGGTGCTCGCGTCCCGGACGCGAGTCCTGCAGTCCGAGGACGTCTGATGGCCGGCGTGGCACGGCTGCTGGCCGAGCAGCGCGCCGAGGCCGTGCGTCGCCTTGCCGCCCTCGAGCGCGATGTCGACGGCATCGTCGAGGCGTCACGGAGCTCCAACGCCGACGACGAGCACGACCCCGAGGGCGCCACGATCGCGTTCGAGCGAGAGCAGCTGTCAGCGCTCGTCGCGCGGGCCCGGCAGCGGCTCGTCGACCTGGACGACGCCGCCGCGAGAGTCACGGAGGGTACCTACGGCCGGTGCGGTTCGTGTGGTACGCCGATCGCAGCCGCCCGGCTCGAGGCACTGCCGACCACCCAGACCTGCCGGGACTGCGCCGGCTGAGCCCGCCGTGCGCGAAGCGGCGCGACCAGACCGCTCAGGCGATGTCCTTGCGGAGTGTGACGACGCGCGCCAGCAGGGCGAAGAGCGCGACGAAGGCCAGGAGCATCAACAGACCGCCCCAGCGGGGCAGCAGGTCCCCACCTCCTCCCCCGAACGAGCTGAAGAAGCTGGTGCCGATGACGGCGTCCGCCGCGGCTCCGGGAAGGAACTGCGCCACACCGGAGAGGGCGTCGATGGAGGACCCGACCATCCGAGCCACGGGCTCGACGAACTGGGTGAAAGCCAGGATCACGACGATCGCGGCCACCTGGTTGGTGACGAGTCCACCGAAGGCGACCCCGATCGCACTCCAGCCGCCGAACACCACGACCGACCAGAGGAGCACCTCCCACACGGCACCGTCGGTGAGGAAGGCTCCGTCGCCGATGATGGTGAGGACGGGGGCGCCCGCCAGCACCACCGATGCCGCGGCAATGACGCCGTAGACGAGGCCGAGCGTCGCGCCCGTGACGAGCTTGGCGCCGAGCAGGAGGCCCCGCCTGGGCTCCACGAGCAACGAGGCCGTGACACTCTGGTGGCGGAACTCGGTGGTGAAGACCATGCTGCCGATGAGCAGGGGGAACACGTAGCCGATGGGGTTGGCGGCGGAGTAGACCATGGACGCGGCCTCGACCCCGCTCGGCAGGGCCGCTGCCTGCTCTCCCGAAGGAGCGGCGATCGAGAAAGCCAGCACGGCGGTGACGAACAGCAGGTAGGCCACCATGACCAGGGCGATGATCCACCACATCCGGGTGGTGACGAGCTTGCGCCACTCGGCGGTGAGCGCGGCGATCATCACGCCACCTCCTGCTGTGCGGCCGGAACGTCCGGTGATGAGGTGAGTCTGAGGAAGACGTCCTCCAGCTCGACGCTGCGGTCGGCCAGCTGGTGCAGCTCGATGCCGGCCGCGAACGCGGCCGCACCGACCTCACTGCCGGTGGCACCCCGGACCAGGAGCGAGGCTCCGTCACGCTCGACCTGCCAGCCGCGCTCCGCGGCCGCCTGCTCCAACGGCCCGGGCGTGGGCGTCCGGACGACGACGAGCTGCTCGGCGAGCTCCTCCAGCCCGGACAGGGGCGAGGCGTGGACCAGCCGGCCCTCGGTGATGATGACCACGTCGTCGACGGTGCTCTGCACCTCCTTGAGGACGTGGCTGGAGACCAGCACCGTGCGTCCCTCCGCCGCGAAGGACCGCAGCAGGTGCCGCAGCCAGACGATGCCCTGCGGATCGAGTCCGTTGGCGGGCTCGTCGAGGATGATGACACCGGGGTCTCCGAGCAACGCCGCGGCGAGCCCGAGCCGCTGTCGCATGCCCATCGAGTAACCGCCGACCCGGCGGTCCTTGGCATCGGCCAGGCCCACGAGCTCCAGGAGCTCGTGGCAGCGGGCGTCGTCGATGCCCACCTGCGGGGCGAGCGTTCGCAGATGACCGAGTCCGGAGCGTCCCGGGTGGAAGCTGGAGGCCTCGAGTGCCGCCCCGACGTGCTGCGCCGGGCGCTCCAGGTCCGTGTAGGCCTGATCGCCGACGCGGGCAGCGCCCGCCGTGGGCCGCACCAGCCCGAGCAGCATGCGCAAGGTCGTGGTCTTGCCAGAGCCGTTGGGCCCCAGGAAGCCGGTGACCGCCCCGGGCCGGACATCGAAGGTCAGGTCATCGACCGCGGTCACGGAGCCGAAACGCTTGGTCAGGTGCTCGACGCTGATCCCCACCGATGTCATGGGATCAGCCTAGGGGCTCACAGCAGTCGGGAGACGGCTGCCTCGACGCGCTCGTCGGTCGCGGTGAACGCGATCCGCACGTGCTCGGCCCCGCGCGGTCCGTAGAAGTCGCCCGGGGCGGCCAGGATGCCGTGTTCGGCGAGCCAGTCGATGGTCTGACGGCAGGGCTCGCCCCTCGTGGCCCACAGGTAGAGCGAGGCCTCCGAGTGGTCGATGGTGAAACCGCTGCCGGTCAGGGCCTTGCGCAGGGCGTCGCGGCGCGCCGCGTACAGGGTTCGTTGCGCGCGCACGTGCTCGTCGTCGGCCAAGGCTGCCGCCATGGCGTGCTGGACCGGCGCCGGCACCATGAACCCCAGGTGCTTGCGGACCGCGAGCAGCTCACCGACGACATCGCGGTCACCCGCCAGGAAGGCACCGCGGTAGCCGGCGAAGTTGGAACGCTTGGACAACGACTGCACGGCCAGCAGACCCTCGTGGCTCCCGTCGCAGACGTCAGGGTGCAGCACGGACAGCGGTTCGGCCTCCCAGCCGAACTCCAGGTAGCACTCGTCGGAGACGAGCAGCGCACCGCGTTCGCGGGCCCACTGGACGACCTTGCGCAGGTGCTCCGGACCCAGCACCTTGCCGTGCGGGTTGGCCGGGGAGTTGAGGTAGACCAGCGACGGACTCTGCGGGCCCATCGCCACCGTCGAGTCGGCAGCGACGACCTGGCAGCCTGCGTACCGGGCGCCCACCTCGTACGTCGGGTAGGCGAGCTCGGGGATCACGACGGTCTGGTCCGGTCCCAGACCGAGCTGCGTGGGCAGGTTGGCGATGAGCTCCTTCGACCCGATCGTCAGCAGCACCTGGTCGGTGTCCAGGCCGGTGACGCCGGCACGGCGCTCGAGCCAGTCGACGGCGGCCCGGCGCACCGACTCCGGTCCGAGGACGGTGGGGTACCCGGGCGAGTCCGCGGCAGCGACGAGCGCTTCACGGACGGCTGACGGCGTCGGGTCGACCGGTGTGCCGATGGACAGGTCGACCAGGCCTCCGGGATGGTCGGCGGCGCGTTGCTTGGCCGCGGCGATCGTGTCCCAGGGGAAGTCGGGGAAGCGGGAGGACACGCCGCGCCCCTCACCGGCGGCGGACGGCACACTCACTCCTGGTTCTGGGGCGGCAGCGCCTCGATGATCGGGTGGTCCTTGTCGATGGCGCCCGTGCGCGCAGCACCGCCGGGTGACCCGAGGTCGTCGAAGAAGTTCACGTTGGCGTCGTAGTACTCCTTCCACTCCGACGGGGTGTCGTCCTCGTAGAAGATCGCCTCCACCGGGCAGACCGGCTCGCAGGCACCGCAGTCGACGCACTCGTCGGGGTGGATGTAGAGCATCCGTTTTCCCTCGTAGATGCAGTCCACGGGGCACTCGTCCACACATGCGAGATCCTTGACGTCCACACATGGCTGGGCGATCACGTAGGTCACGGCTTCTCCTTCGACATCCGACCGTTCGGGCCGACGTCCAGTATCGCCCCTGCACCTGAAGAACCCGAACCGAGGCCCGCCACATGGACACCCGAAACCTGTGGCAGGCTCCGACCATGCCCGAACCCGCGCCCCTCGTGGGGCCCGATCTGATCGGACGTCGCGTCACGGTACGCCACCAGATCGTCGACGACACGCACTCCAGCAGCGACGTCGTAGGCCGTGTCCTCGACGCCGATGACACGGCGATACTGCTGGAACGACGGGACGGCTCGCTCGCTCGAGTGCGGGCGGGAGACGTCCTGCTCCTCCGGGTGGTCCCGGACCGGCCGACCCGTTCGCGGCCGGCGGCGGCGATCAGTGAGGAAGATCTCACCCGCGTGACGTCGCGCGGGTGGCCGGCGACCGAGTCAGTGCCACTCGGCGCGTGGGAGCTGCGTGCCGCGGCGGCGTTCACCGGCCGCGCCAACTCGGTAGCCGTGCACGGGGACCCGGGAACCTCGACCACCGAGGCGCTGCACGCCGTGGTGGCGTTCTACGAGAGCCGGGGCCTGCCACCCCTGGCCCAGGTCGTCGTGGACTCGGACTGGGAGGGCCGCTTCATCGACGCCGGCTGGGAGCCCCTGACGAGCTACCGCGGCGGCGCGATCGTCCAGGTGGCCGACCTGGGCGCCGCTCCCGAACCCGATCCACGCGTCACGTTCCGGGCCAACGTCACCGACTCCTGGTTGGCCCGCTACGAGCGAGTGGCCGACGCCGCAGCGGCCCGTGCCGTCCTGGAGGGGCCGCGGACCGTCGCCTTCGCCGAGCTCGAGCAGGACGGTTCGACCGTCGCCGTCGGACGCATCGTCGTCACCGGAGAATGGGCAGGCGTCGCCGCCGTGGAGACCGACCCGGCCCACCGACGTCGCGGCCTGGCGCGGGCCGTGGTGACCTCGTCACTGGCCTGGGCCTACGATCGCGGCGCGACCAAGGCCTACCTGCAGACGATGCCCACCAACGATGCGGCGCTGGCGCTCTACGAGCCGTTCGGATTCGTCACCCACCACGCCTACCGCTACCTGCGGCCCGGCGACTGAACAAGCTCAGTCGTCGTCATCGTCATCGTCGTCGTCCGATCCGGGACGCGGGCCGCAGATGACCCGGTCGGCCGCCTGGTAGTTGGCTGTCACCGTCTCGGACTTGACCGTCTCCCCGTTCTGCTTGAACGTGCGGTAGATGTCGATGTCGAAGCCCGCGATGGGCGCCTGCGGGGTGCACCCGTTGGACTCGTCGTAGCGGGTGCCCGGTGAGCGGTGGTTGCGGCGTTGCGACTTGCCGGCCTCGATGTCCCACACCTTGGTACTCCACATCGACACACGCATGGTCCCCCGGTTGCCCGGGGTGCTCTTGTCGACGGAGGCCTTGATGAGGACGCCGTAGTCGGTGGAGTTCTTGAACCTCAGGTCCAGCGAGCCGTAGTACACGGTGGCCTCCCGGCCCACCGGGTAACGGTCGATGTAGAAGGCGTGCGGGTGGTGCTCGACGTCGTCGAGTCCGGCGAAGAACGCCGCGTTGTAGGTGGTGGTGACCACCTGTGAGACGCCGCCGCCGAGCTCGTCCTGGAACCGGCCGGCGTTGATCACCGAGCCGGTGGTGAATCCGTTGGCTTCGGTGCGCTCCCCCAGGGTGTCGTTGAAGCTGAACGTCTCACCCGGCTTCAGCAGGTAGCCGTCGAGCAGCTCGGCTGCACGGCCCTGGTTGATGTTGCGGTACTCCGCGTGGGGGTAGTAGGTCTCGAACTCGCTGACCTTCTCCTTGACTCCCAGCTTCTTGGCGTCCTCGGTGGTGAACTCCGGCTCGACGACCGTCGCCTCGATCTGCACCACACGGGCGTCGCCGGTCTCGGTGAGCACGGGCACGAGCTTCTCGGCCATCTCCTCGGGCTGCAGGCCGACGCCCTCCTTGCCGGGGGTGATCTTGGGCTTGCCGTCGACGATGTCGATCGTGGCGTCGACCGCCTTCTCGCCGATGCCGGTCGTGGAGTCGCTCAACGGCTGGGCAAGCTCCTCGGCGTCGATCTGCGGGGTCATGGCGCCGTCGCGGACCGCCACGGTGAGAGCCGGAGCGTAGGCCGAGACAGGTAGATCGACCTCGTCCTCGTCGCCCACCTCGATCACGACGGGGCCGCTGACCGCCGGCTCGGCGATGGTGGTCATCGCATCGGCCAGACCCGCCTCGTCAACCTCCGGCTGGACGACGTCCGTGGGCACCGGGGCCGGCTCGGTCTGGACGAGGTAGGCCTCACGGATCGTGCGTGCGGCGTTCTCGGCGTTGACCTCATACCCCTGCTCGGGCTGACGTGCCTTGGGCTTGGCGTCGGGGAACGTGATGAGCGGCTCGGTGACGTCCACGTTGACGGCCTCGCCGATGCGTTCGATGGTGCTCTCCAGGTCGGCGCTGTTGACGTCCAGAGCCGGGGCGTACTCGTGGTCACCGAAGAACAGCGACAGCATGGCGCGCGGGTCCCACGAGCGCTTCCCACCAGCCTCTTCGATCGTGCGCTCGAGATTGAACTCCAGCCCGGCGTCCGCGGCCTTGAGCTCGAACTCCTGGGTGTCCCCGTCATGGGTGTGGACGAGCTGGATGGGGTCGTCGACGCGCGGCGTCAGCTCAGCGTCGACGACCTCCGTGGCGTCATCAGGTGACATGCCGCCCACGTCGACACCACCGATGGTGGCGTTGGCGGGCATGCGGGTGCCCGTCAGGGCGAAACCGATGAGGTAGAGGGCCCCCAGGACCAGCGCCGCACCGAGCAGGACCTTGCGTCCCCAGCGGCGCTTGGCAGGAGGCTGCTCCTCAACCTCTGACGACGCAGCCTGCGACGAGTCAGCCTCCGTCGATCCGGCGTCGCCGTCCTCGTCGGCGAGGAGACCGGGCTGCAGAGGTGCAGCCACGGTGCCGTCGTCAGCGGCGTCCGCAGTGCCGTCCTCGGGGGTGGCGTCCGGGGCGTCGCTCGAGCCGTCGTCAGGCGTCTCGCCCTCGGCGTCGAGCTCCCACTCCGGCCCCAGGTCGTCGTCGCTGACGCCGTCGTGGGGATCTGCGGGACCATCGAGGCGCTGATCGTCGCTCATGCTCCACCCTCGTAGATCGTCTTCTCACTCTCCCCCGACCGCACGATCGTGCCGTAGTGCGAGCGGTAGTACAACAAGGGAGCATCCTCCTGGTCCCGAACCGCGGCGGCCGTCACCTCGCCGATGAGGATCGTGTGGTCGCCCGCGTCGACGGCCTGCGTCGTGGTGCACTCCAGCCAGGCCAGGGACTCATCAAGCAGCGCGACGCCATTGCCTGCCCGGTGGTGCGGCACGTCGTCGAGCTGACCCTCCAGCGGCCGGCCGCGGCGCGCCAGCCAGGCCGAGGCCTTGCGCCCGCTCTCGGCGAGGATGGAGACGCCCCAGTGACCGGACTCCAGCACAGCGTCGTTGAACCGACTGGTGTGGTGTGAGCAGACCAGGACGAGCGGCGGGTCCAGGGACACCGACGTGAAGGCGCTCGCCGTCATGGCATGGTCGAGACCGTCGACGATGGTCGTCACGACGGTCACTCCACTGGCGAAGTGGCCCAACGCCTGGCGGAACGCAGCGTCGTCGGTCTCATGTCTCACCGTTCCAGACTAGTTGGCCCCTGGTCGGTCCTGCGCACTCCTCCCACCGGATGCAGCACGACGACGCCGGCGACGAGCGCCAGTCCGGCGCCCATGAACGTCCAGCCGACGGCGTCCCCGGCCACGAGCAGGCTCCCGGGGCGGACGGACTGCTGCAGCAGGACCATCAACGTCCACCCCAGACCGAACCATGCCGCACCGACCCTGACCAGCGTGGAGCTCCCCCAGGCAACGGCCGCCGTCGTCCACAGCGCCAGGAACAGTCCCCACGGCACGCCGAACCCGCTCACCTCTGCGTCGTGCCGGTGCACCAGGGCCCCTGCGAACCCGGTGACCAGCCCCAGCAGCACGAGGGCGAGGCGCGCCAGCACGTCAGTCGAGCCCGGCGAAGAGATCGTCCTCGACGTCGGAGCCTTCTGCTGGTGCCGCCACGCCCTTGACCAGGCGGTAGAACTCCGTGCCCCACGTACGCTGGGCGATGTCGTTGGAGAGCGCGAAGAACGGCCCGTCGACGGCGATCTGCGTGGCGTGGGCGCGCATCGCGTCGAGCTTGGCGTCCACCCAGCCCGAACCGTCGACCACGGCGTCGAGGTCGGCGTCCTCGATCGCGAACGCCGGCAGGTTGTCGGGGTCGATGCCGTCCATGAAGCTCAGGTCGCCGGCCTCACGGATCTCCTTGATGCCTTGACGCATCGCTGAGGCGGACATGGCCGTCCAGTAGATCTTGGCGATCTCCCAGGCCTCGCCGAGGTCGTGCCGGTAGGAACGCGCGGCGGCCAGCGTCGCAGCGTAGTGGGCGACGCGATGGGCCTGCACATGGTCCGGATGGCCGTAGTTGCCGAAGTCGTCGTAGGTGACGAGAACCTGGGGACGCACCTCGCGAATCACGGCGACGAGATGGTTGGCGGCCTCGGTGAGGTCGGCGTGCCAGAAGGCGTCGTCGCTGGTCTCGTCAGCGGCGGTGGCATGACCGGTCTCGTCCCACTGCATCCCGGAGTCGCGGTAGTGGCCCTCGCCACCGAGGAAGCGGTAGTCGGTGACGCCGAGGAGCCGCATCGCCTCGGCGAGCTCGGTGGCCCTGTGGGCGCCGAGTCCGTCCTCTCGATCTGCCGCGAGGTGCTCGAGCTCGGGGACGAGGATCTCGCCCAGCTCACCGAGGGTGCAGGTGACGAGGGTGACGTGAGCACCCTCCTGCGCATACCTCGCCATGGTGGCGCCGTTGTTGATGGTCTCGTCGTCGGGATGGGCGTGGACGAACAGGATTCGCCGATCAGGCAGCATGTCCGGAGCGTAGCGGAGGAGGTCGAGTGTCCCCGCGAGGGACGAGCGGGTGGGGGCACCTCCCTGCACGGAGCGCAGCGTGGGGGTACCTCCCGCGAGCGCAGCGAGTGGGGGCGTGCTTGGGGGGACGTACCGAGACCTGGAAGCCTACTGATGGTTGGATCGGCACATGACCTCCTACCCGCGGCTGGCCGCCAGGACGGCCCGCTTCACGCTCGGCATCCCTCGCGGCATCAGCGTCTCCCCCGATGGTCGCTCGGTCCGTTACCTGCGCACCCCGGACGGGGTCACGCGCACCGGTCAGCTGTGGGAGCACGACGTGGCCAGCGGGACCGATCGGGTCCTCGTCGATCCTGACGCTCTGCTGGGTGAGGAGGGCGAGCAGCTCTCGGCTGAGGAGCGGTCCCGTCGCGAGCGGTCCCGCGAGGGCGGTGCCGGGATCGTCGACTACAGCGTGGATGCGGCGGGCCGGTTCGCGACGTTCGCGCTGTCGGGGCGCGCGTGGATCGTCGACCTGGTCGGCGGCGACGTCGCTGCCCTGCCCAGCACGGGGGACGTGGTCGATCCGCGGATCGATCCCACCGGGCGTCGCGTCGCCTACGCGGCCGCAGGAGCACTTCGGGTCGTCGACGTCGCCGGGAACCCCGGCGAGGGTGCCGGGCCACAGGCGGCAAACAGCCCCGGCGAGGGTGCCGGACCACAGGCGGCAAACAGCCCCGGCGGGGGTGCCGGGCCGTGGGCGGCAAACAGCACTGACAGGGCGTTGGTGGAGCCGGAGTCCGAGACCCAGGTGTGGGGGCTGGCTGACTTCATCGCCGCAGAGGAGCTGTCGCGCCACCGCGGTTTCTGGTGGTCGCCGGACGGCGAGTCGCTGTTGGTGGAGGTGTACGACGAGGCGCCGGTGCAGACGTGGTTCGTGAGCGATCCGGAGCATCCGGAGCGTCAGCCGGTCGCCCAGCGCTACCCGGCGGCCGGCACACCGAACGCTGAGGTGCGACTGTGGCACCTCGGGCTGGACGGCACCCGGGCCGAGGTGACGTGGGATCGTGAGCGCTTCGAGTACCTCGCGAGCGTCTCGTGGACCGAGCACGGCGTCCCGGTGGTGCAGGTGATGAGCCGCGACCAGCGATCGGCCCAGGTGCTGGCCGTTGACGTCGGCGACGGGAGCACCGCGGTGCTGCGGGAGCTGAGCGACCAGGCGTGGGTGGAGGTGACGAGCGCTCCGCGGTTCGGCCCGGGCGGGTATCTCGTCGGGGTGGAGGACCGCGACGGCGTGCGTCGGCTCGTGGTCGACGGTGAGCCGGTCGGCGAGGCCACGTGGCAGGTGCGCGGGATCGTGAGCGTGCACGCTGATGCCGTCGTGGTGACGGCGAGCGACGAGCCCACCGAGGTTCACGTGGTCCGCATCGGCCTGGACGGCAGCACTGAGCCCGTCACCTCCAGCGCGGCGGTGCACTCAGCGGTCACCGGCGGGGGTGCCGGGCCACGGGCGGCAGACAGCCCCGCCGGGGGTGCCGGGCCACGGGCGGCAGACGGTCTCACCACGGTCATCTCCCGTGCGGGCCTGGACGTCGTCGGCACGACCATCACCGTCCACCATGACGGCGGTTCCCGCCCAGTCACCGTGGCCGCCGAGCCGGCGCCGTTCGAGCCGGCCGTCACGCTGCTGCACGCGGGCCCGCACGCTCTGCGCACCGCGGTCCTGTTCCCTCGAGACCACGTTCCGGGGGCGCGACGGCTGCCGGTGCTCATGGATCCCTACGGCGGTCCGCACGCTCAGCGGGTGCTCGCCAACGCACGCATGTTCCTGGAGCCGCAGTGGTTGGCAGACCAGGGATTCTGCGTGATCGTGGCCGACGGCCGCGGCACGCCAGGACGCGGGGCCGCGTGGGAGCGGGAGGTCTTGGACTCGCTGGCCGAGGTGACGCTGGCCGACCAGGTCGACGCCCTGGAGGCCGTGGCGGCGCAGTTCCCCGACGACGTCGATGTCTCACGCGTCGGTATCACCGGCTGGTCCTATGGCGGTTACCTCTCCGCACTGGCCGTCCTCGCTCGTCCCGACGTGTTCCATGCAGCCGTCGCCGGCGCTCCTGTGACGGAGTGGCGGCTGTACGACACCGCTTACACCGAGCGGTACCTCGGGGACCCGACGCTCCGTCCGGAGGTCTACGACCGCAACTCGCTGCTGCCGCTGGCCAAGGACCTGCAGCGTCCCCTCATGCTGGTGCACGGCCTCGCCGACGACAACGTCGTGGCAGCCCACACGTTGCAGCTCTCCTCCGCGCTGCTGGCCGCGGGACGTCCGCACACCGTCCTGCCGCTCTCGGGAGTCACTCACATGACGACCGCCGAGGTCGTCGCGGAGAACCTCAAGCTCCTGCAGGTCGACTTCCTGAAGACTCACCTGCACGCCTGACCGGTCGGTCCCGCTCCGCCCGGTGCGAACCATCACCCGACAACAGGTCCGGCCTCACACGTCGGTGCGCTTGAACCGTTGGGGACCATCCGGGAGGTCGGGCGGGTCGTCGACGTCAGGACGACGTTCGTCACCGGCCAACCAGCCACCGTAGACGTCGACCATCGCCTCGACGCCGTCGTCGAACGGTTCGGCGATGACGACGAGGGAGCGGTCCTCGGAGTCGTCCTCGCCGGCGAACTCCTCGCGCCGGACCTGCACGGCGTAGCCTTCGGCCTCCAGCGCCTTGACGAGCTCGGTGGGATCGTCGTCGGGGTCGAACCAGATCGTGCTCGGGTCGCTCACTCGGTCACGCTCGTTCATGACTCGACGATATCGCTGCCCCGCGGGGCGTCGGAACCCTCGACGTAGGGGTCGAGCAGACCGGGTGCCGCCTGCGTGGCGAACTCCACCGCATCGGCCGCGTCCAGGTCCGTCGCTGCATAGGCGCCCCATCCGGCGGCGGTCGCGAGCATCACGGTGCGCAGGCCGAGACGACGCTGCAGTACCGACTCGCGCACGATGATCGTGCTGACCGCCTTGCGTTGCAGGATGGCGGTGCGGCGGGACACCAGGCCCGACCGGACGACGGCGTAGGTCCCGACGACGGCGTACCCGAGGGCCCGATAGGCCACCACGGCGGCACCGAGGGCGATCGGCCACAGCCCCAGTGCGGTCCAGAGCGTCCACCCGGGCAGGCTGGTGAGCACGACGACGTAGGCGAGCGTGGCCAGAGCGACCGCGACGGCGACCGTCGCCCACACCAGCCGCCGGCGCAGCGCCCGAGCGGGCTGCCGGTGCACCGCGGCCGCGACGGGGTCCGGATCGGTCTGCAACACCCTGGAGGCGACGTCTCGCGCGACCGAACGCGGGGTCCGCGGAAGGATCGACGCCGGCTGGTTGGGCGACCAGATCGACAGGCCGGTGGTGATGACCTCGGTGTCCGTCAGTCGCATCCACCGCCACAGCACGGGTTCGCTGATCATGACGCCGCGCAGGCGTCGGTCGTCACGGTTGACCTCTCGGGTGCGGAACAGCCCGTGGCGGGTCCGTAGCTGGGTGCTCATCTCCGGCGCGCCATCGGCCACCGGCCCGGCACCCCCGCCGGCGCTCTCTGCCGCCCGAGGCCCGGCACCCCCGGCGGCGCTCTCTGCCGCCCGAGGCCCGGCACCCCCGGCGGTGCTCTCTGCCGCCCGTGGCCCGGCACCCCCGCCGGGTACCCGAGCCAGCTCGAAGTTCCAGTACGCGGTCACGTAGTTCACGCCCAGGCCGAGGACACCGACCGCCGCGAGCAGCACGACGAGCAGTCCGATGCGCGCCACCCAGTCCAGCGACCCCCACCCCAGGAGGTCGCCCGCCCACCCGAAGGCATTGACACCGAACGCACTGAGGAAGGCTCCACCGCCTCCGACCAGACCGGCTGCCATGAGGAAGGCCCAGACCCCGACGACGTTGTACACGATCCACCACAGCTGGAACCTGGCGAAGACGCTGTCCTCAGGACGGTCCCGTGCCTCCTCGGCCGCCACATCGTGGCCGAGAAGACGGTCACGCAGCATCACGGCGTCGGCTCTCACGATGGCATCGAGGGCGAGCGCGGACTCCGAGGCGGCCGACTGCTGCCCCGCGCCAACCAGGACGACCCGCAGCCCTGCGACGCGGTGACGCAGCCGAGCGTCGGTGTCGACGCTGCGGATCCGCTCCCGCCGGATCGAGCGGTAGCGCCGCACGAACAGCCCGGTGGAACGCTCCAGGTGCTCCTCGGTGAGCCGGTACCGGGTGGTCACCCAGCGCAGGGCGTCGTGCCCAGCGCCGACGGCACCGATGACGGCCAGACCCAGCAACGGACCACCGGTGCCCCACGTGAGGCGGACGTCGAGCAGTCCGAAGGCGATGAGCGACGGCGCGATCGAGAGCAGCGTCCGGACGACGTCGACGACGATCATCCGGCCGCTGAGCCGATGCCAGGGGGCATCCGCGTCCAGCGGCGCGTCCCGCTCCTCGACCAGGCCCACGTCCCTCGGGCCGGTCTCTTCTGTGCTGGTCGCTTCTGTGCTGGCTTCGTCTGGGCCGTTCTCTCGCGGGCCGCTCTCTCCCGGGAACGGACCGTCGTCGGCCGCGACGACAGCGGGGACGCCGGCATCCTCGTGCTGGGTCACGTCGCGTCCCCGGGGATCTGCTCGGTCACGGCGGTGAGCCGCTCGGCCAGCTCAGCGGCCAGCTCGTGGTCGAGACCGACGATCGCCACCGCGCCGGAGGAGGAGGCGGTGGTCACCTTGAGCGTCGCCAGACCCATGAGCTGCTCGAGCGGGCCGCGCACCGCATCGACGGTCTGGACCCGCGACAGCGGCGCCACCCGCCACTCCCGCACGTACCAGCCGGTCAGCGCGTACACGGCGTCGTCCGTGGACTCCCACCGGTGGACGGCGTACCGCCAACCCGGTGCCACGGCCGCCTGCAGCACCAGGGCGATCGCGGCGACGCCGAGCGGTGGCAACAGCCACATGCGTGCGGCGTCCCACAGCACAGCTGTCACGGCCAGGACGACGACGAGGGCGCCGTAGGTGAGCAGCGCACGCAGCACCCACCACCAGACTGCGCGCCGCTCGATCCGGTGGCGTGGCGGTCTCAACGTCTGCATCATGGGCCCGACCCTAGGAAGAACTCGGTGGACGGCACATCGTCCGCACGGCTAGTCTTGGGTGGGTCAACATTCCCCGTCCGAAGGTGTCCAGAGCCGTGAAGAGCTGAGGTCCGAGACCTGTGCGACCATCGTCGCGCCAATCCCGACACTGTCTCGTCGACCTCGCCCACGGCCCCGTCCCTCAGGTGCCCAGCACCCCACGGTGACGCCCGGCCCTGGCTCGGCATCTCCCGGCGAGACTCGCGCAGCGTCTCCACGCGTCCATCCCTGCGACCCTCGTGGAGCTGACATGCCTGCTGCCATCACCCTCAACCACCTCACCCAGTCCTGGCCCGACGGTGAGAGCGTGCTGTCCGACGTCACCCTCGGGTTCGGACCCGGCCGTCACGGACTCATCGGCTCCAACGGAAGCGGGAAGTCGACGTTGCTTCGCCTGTTCACCGGCGACCTCGAGCCGACGTCCGGGACGGTCGACGTCGCCGGCCGGCTGGCCTACCTGCCGCAGGACACTGGCTCGACCTCGCCGCCCACGGCCCGGCACCCCGGCCTCGGCCCAGGCCCTGAGCGCACGGCCTCCGACGCGCTCGGCGTCACCGACCGGCGCAGAGCCCTGCACGCGATCGAGTCCGGCGACGCCGACACCCACTGGTTCGACGTCCTCGGCGACGAGTGGGACATCGAGGAACGCTCACACGCGGTGCTCGGCCGCCTCGGGCTGGGCCATCTCGGCCCCGAAGCGCTCGATCGTGACCTCACGACGCTGTCCGGCGGCGAGGTCAGTCTGCTGGCTCTCGGTGCCCGTCTCCTGATGCGGCCGGACGTCCTGCTCCTCGACGAGCCCACCAACAACCTCGATCGACGAGCCCGTTCGGTCGTGCTCGACGTCATGGACACCTTCAACGGCTGCCTCGTGGTGGCCAGCCACGACCGGGAGCTGCTGGAGCACGTGGACGACGTGACCGAGGTTCGCGCCGGTGGACTGCGGACGTTCCATGGACCCTTCAGCCACTACGAGCGGACGATCTCAGCGGAGCAGGAGGCGGCCGCGAGGGCGGTCCGCGACGCCAAGGCCGATCTGCGCAAGCAGCGGCGTGAGCTCGAGGACACCCAGGTCAAGCTGGCCCGTCGGGCCCGGACCGCTGCCAAGGCCGAGCACGAGAAGCGGGTGCCCAAGATCGTCGCTCACGGGCGGCGGCAGCAGGCCGAGGTCTCCGCAGGCCGCCTGCGGGGCGAGCACGAGCAGATCGTGGCGCAGGCCCGTGAACGGGTGGACGATGCCACCGACCGGGTCCGCGACGATCGGGAGATCCGCCTGGACCTCCCGGGGACGAGAGTGCCGGCTGGACGGGACGTGGCCGTGGCGAGTGCTCTGGTGCTCGCGCACGTCGGCGAGTCCGTGGACCTGCACCTGCGTGGGCCGGAACGGGTGGCGCTCGTCGGCGACAACGGCACCGGCAAGTCGACACTGCTGCGCACGCTCGTCGGAGAGGTGGAGCCCCTCTCCGGCTCGATGTCCATGCCGGTGCCGGTGGCGTACCTGCCCCAGTCAGGGACTCTGCTCGAGGACTCGCTGTCGGTGCTGGACAACGTCGCGCGCAGGGCGCCCCAGGCCGAACCACAGCAGGTGCGGGACCAGCTGGCTCGTCTGCTGTTCCGCGGCCGTTCCGCAGAACAGCTGGCCGAGACCTTGTCCGGGGGTGAACGGCTGCGTGCCACCTTGGCCTGCCTGCTGCTCGCTGATCCAGCACCGCAGCTGCTCCTGCTGGACGAGCCGACCAACAACCTCGACCTGACCAGCGTCGGCCATCTGGTGCAGGCTCTGCGCTCCTACGAGGGCGCGGTGCTCGTGGTGAGCCACGACGAGGCCTTCCTCACGGAGCTGGAGCTGGACCGGTGGCTCGATCTCGGACGACGAAACGCGTGAGCACGATGCCCCACCCGGCAGCGAGGAAGAACATGATGAGCCCGTAGACGGCGGCTGGGATGGAGATTTGCGTGCTGCCGAGGATCTCGACGGCCACGTAGATCGCCAGCGTCGCGTTGTGGACCCCGATCTCGAACGAGGAGGCCACCGCCTGCCGGTCGGTGACGCCCAGCCACCGGGGGACGAAGAAGCCGACCGTGAGGCTGGCCACGCAGAACGCCGTCGCCGCGACCCCGACCTGTGCCAGATAGGTGCCGACGTTCTCGCGCTGGTCGATGAGGATCGCGAGCACGAGGACGGCGAGGATCACGGCCGAGGCGATGCGCACCGGCTTGTCCATGGCATCGGCGAACGCCCGCCGCTTGTTGCGGACCAGCATGCCCAGGAGCACGGGACCGAGCACCACCACGAACACCTCGACCACCTTGCGGAACTGCAGGGAGACCGAGTCGTCGAGGTCGAACCAGCCGATCGCGAGGTTCGTGATGATCGGCAGGGTGACGATCGCGATGATCGAGTTGATGGCCGTCAGGGAGACGTTGAGTGCGACGTCGCCCCGGAACAGGTGACTGAACAGGTTGGCGCTCGTCCCACCGGGCGATGCGGCCAGCAGCAGCATCCCCACGGCCAGCAGTGGCGGCAGATCCAGAGCCAGCACGATGGCGAAGCACACGGCCGGCAGGATCAGGACCTGGCAGACGAGCGCCACCACGACGGCCTTGGGGTGCCGGCCGACGCGGCGGAAGTCCTCGACGGTCAGCGACAGGCCGAGACCGAACATGATGATGCCCAGGGCGACGGGCAGGCCCACCGTGCTGAGTGCGGAGTCCATGGCCGCACTCTACGTGTGGCGCAGGTCACTCTGAAGCGGGCGAGAGCTCGAAGTCGTCGAAGTCGAAGCCCGGCGAGACCAGGCAGCTGACCAGCGCGTCGGCGTCGGTCGGGACGGTGCGCTGCCAGTGCCCGGCCGGCACGAGGACCTGAGGCCGGGCCGAACCGACGACGTGGGTCGCCTCGAGCGCCGGGGTGCTCTGCTGTCCACCGAGCTCGATCGTCACCTGCCCGGTGTGGGCGAGCCAGAGCTCGTCGGAGGACACCCGGTGCCACGCAGACGACTCCCCGGCCGGCAGCAGGAAGTAGATGAGGGTCGCGGTAGGACGGATCCGTCCGTCGGGCAGCGTGACCTCGACGGGCGACGCCCAGGTCTGACGGAACCAGCCGCCCTCGGGATGGGGCGTGAGGTCGAATGCCTCGGCGAGCCGCGGGCGCTCAGTCACAGCGCCACCTCCGTGACGAAAGACAGAGAACACGAACGCGGCACCGTGACGACTCGGTGGTGCCCTCGCTGGCGCTCACTCACAGGTGTGCCTCGATCTGCGGGATGCGCTCACCGAAGGCGGCGACGCGGTCGCGGGTGCGTTGGGGCTCCCCCACGGACCGGAGGTTGGCGATACCGGCGTCGCCCCGCGCGATGCCCGCCTCGATCCGGTCCGCTGCGGCGGACATTCGGGTCACGACCGCCTCGAGCACGGTCATGGGCCCCCACTCCGCGTACGCGTCCACCAGCAGATCGAGCCGACGCGCCGTCTCGGCAGCACCGATGTCTCGGTAGAGCGGGATCGCCGTCCAGGCGAGGAAGGCCAGGTCCTCGATCGGCTGCCCGGGACCGGCCATGTCCCAGTCGATCATCGCGACGAAGTGACCGCTCTGGATGATCCAGTTGTAGGCGCCGGGGTCGTGGTGGCAGATGATCTCATCGGCCTCCAGGGCTCGTGCGCCACCGCGCCACGGCAGCTCGCCCTCGGGGCGAAAGTCCTGGGCGATGTCGTGGAACTCCCGCAGCCACGTCACCGCCTCCACCAGCACGGTGTCGAGCACGACCTCGCGGTCCACCGGAACGCCACGGCCCTCCACGTAGGACAGGACCTCGCGGCCCTCCTCGTCGAGACCGTGGACCGTCGGCACCCCGTGCAGCCCGGCCTGCGTCAGGTGGGTCAGGAGCTCGTGCACGTGCGGGGTCCAGGGTCCGGTGGGACGTCGCACCGTCCGACCGATGCGGGTGGCGCCGCCCACGGCACCGGGAAGCTGTTCGACGTCGTCCTCACTCATCGTTCACTCGCTGGTCGTTCACTCGCTGGCGCTCGCTCATGCCCCCATGCTGGCACGAGGCCGCCGACGCTCCCGCGGTCGATTCCCGTGCCGTCCGGGCCGGGCCAGCCCTCGATGCGGGCCTGACCTGCGTTGTCGCGGGCACGTCTGCGCCACACCGGCCGCCCTGCATGCCACGCTTGACCCGTGGCCCACGGACATTCACACGCTGTCGGTGATCTGGACGGACCTCCGCGCAAGCGGCTCGGCGTCGTGCTCGCAATCATCGTCAGCGTCATCACGTTGATCTCGCTCGCCGCCATGGTGTCGCTGTGGCCGGACGCCGGCGACATCCCTCGCGACCGCAACCCGATCTCGGGCGAGGGTGTCTCCACGGTCTCCGCCGAGGTGACCTCCGTGGAGGAGTTCGACTGCGGCTCCGGCGGAGAGGGACCGGACCAGCTGCCGACGGTCGACGGGAACTGCGCCGCAGTCGTCGCCGACACCGACGAGGGGCCGGCGGAGTTCACGCTCGACTCCGCCCGCACCCAGGCCGGCATCTCCGAGGGCGACGGGATCGAGCTCATCCGGATCCAGCCGGAGGGCCAGGAGGTCTCCTATGAGTTCCTGGACTTCGAGCGTGGCGTGCCTCTGCTGGCGCTGACGGCGTTGTTCGCGGCCCTTGCGATCGTCGTCGCCCGTTGGCGGGGTCTGTTCGCCCTGCTGGGCGTCGGCATCACCTTGTTCGCGCTCATGAAGTTCGTGCTGCCGGCGATCCTCGCCGGCGAGCCGCCCCTGGCCGTCGCGGTCGTCGGCTCGACACTCATCATGATCATGCTGCTCTACCTCGCACACGGGGTCAGCATCCGCACGACGGCGGCCCTGTTCGGCACGTTGTTCGGGATCGCGTTCACCGCGGGCGTCGGTGTCTGGGCCACGGGTTGGGCGAGCCTGACGGGTATCGGAGCCGAGGACGATCGGACGCTGGTGGCCACGGTGCCGGACCTGAACATGAGTTCCGTCGTGGCCGCGACGATGGTGATCGCCGGCCTTGGTGTGCTCAACGACGTCACCGTGACACAGGCCAGCGCGGTGTGGGAGATGCGTGCCCTGCGCCCCACGGCCCGCGCCGCCGAGCTCTTTGCCTCCGCGATGCGCATCGGCCGTGACCACATCGCCTCCAGCGTCTACACGCTGGTCTTTGCCTATGCGGGAGCGTCGATGACCATCCTGCTGCTGATCACCGCCTACCAGCGCGACCTCTCGCAGATGGCCGCCACGGAGGAGATCGGCCAGGAGATCGTCCGCACCCTGGTGGGCATGATCGGGTTCGTACTGGCCGTGCCGATGACGACCTTGTGTGCCGTCGCCCTCGCTCCCCCGGCCGAGGATGAGGACGAGGCGGGCGGCTCCCACCGCCGGCGGTTCACCCCCGCCAGCTGAGCAACCGGGCGTGGACAACCCGGCCCGGATGCCCCGTCAGGGTCAACGCTGCACGCCGACCGCTTCCTCCAGCCCTCGTGTGGCGAGCTCGTCGGCCCGCTCGTTGTCGGCGACGCCGGAGTGACCCTTCACCCAGAACCACTGCACCTCGTGCCGGTCGCACGCGGCCTTGAGCCGCTGCCACAGGTCGACGTTCTTGACGGGCTGCTTGGACGCGGTACGCCAGCCGTTGCGTTCCCACCCGGCGATCCACTGAGTGATGCCGCCGCGCACGTAGGTGCTGTCAGTGTGCAGGTGGACCTGCGAGGGCCGCGACAGGAGCTCCAGCGCCTGGATGGGAGCCATGAGCTCCATCCGGTTGTTGGTGGTGGACGACGACTCCCCACCCCACAACTCACGCACGTGGTCGCCGTACCGCAGCACGGCACCCCAGCCCCCTGGGCCTGGGTTGGGACGGCAGCCACCGTCAGTGTGGATGATCACGACGGCGTCGGCCGGCACATCGCTCACGGGCTCATCATTGACTGCATCACTCACTGGGACATGTTCGCACTGCCGGGTGTGGCTCGGCCGAACCGTGCCCCGACCTCGTCGGCGAGCGCGGCATCGATCCGCGCGAGCATGTCGCCGCTCATCTGCGGCAGGTCGTCGCGTCGGAACCATCGCGCGTCAGTGTTCTCGCCGTCGGCCGGGTGAGGTTCCCCGGAGACCCAGCTCAGGCGGAAGACGATGTCGACGTACTGGGTGCGGTCCCCGTTGGCGTAGGTGATCGGGGCGGTGACGTGCACGAGGGCGAGTCGTGCCGGCTCGGCCACGACGTCGGCCTCCTCGATCGTCTCGCGGACAGCGGCGTCCGCTGGCTCCTCGCCGGGCTCGACGATCCCGCAGACGGGAGTCCATGCCGCGTTGTCGGCGCGGCGCACCAGCAGCAGCTGGTCCCCTCGGGTCACGACCGCGGTGGTGCCGCACAGCCACAACGGGTCCGTGCCGATCTTCTCGCGCAGGGAAAGGATGAACGCCGGTGTGCCCATCGCTCCATGATGCCGGTCGCGTCAGTCGGACTCCCACGGCCACTCGCGCGAGACGAACGCCTCTCGCACGTCCTCGCGCTTGGCCTCCAGCTTCTGATCGAACAGCACGCGACCTTGGGCACCGTCGATCGTGACCTTCTTGCCGTCACGATGGATACCGACCACCTGGTCGCGGCGTAGGGTGCGTCGGTCCTCACCGTGCACGACGACGATGTCGAGATGCCCGACCTCCAGACGGTACTCGTCCCAGATGGTCAGCACCGCGAGCACCAGTCCGATGATCAGGCCCACGCCGATGCGGACCAGCGGAGCCCACCACTGGTCGAAGCCCACCATCCAGTCCGCGACCCCCTTGAAGGGGATGAACGGGATGCTTCCGAGCGAGTCCAGGAGCCAGGGCAGGGCCCCGATCAGCAGGGCCCCGCCCCCGCCGAGGATGCCGAACGTCCAGACCTTGTCGGCCCGGGACGTGCCCAGGACGTCACGCCCTTCACGACTCTCCATGGCACCGACGGTAACGATCCTGGACCCCGCCGACATCGGCCGGGTGGCAAATCCGGGACCGGCCGAAAGTCAGGGACGGGCGCATCCCGCACCCTCTCCGAACGCTGAGTCGACCAGACCGGTCATGGCTCCGGAACCACTACTCCCGTCGTGTCAGCTCCTCGACGATCCACTGGTTCCGTTGGCGCAGGAGGCGCTTCATGTACCCGGTGAGGAAGGTGCGGTCCACGAGACGTCCGAGAGGACCGAGCGGCGAGCGGAACTCGACGACGTCGACCATCAGCGTCCCCCCGTCCACCGCCTCGAACCGGTGCTCGTGCCACCACCGTCCGAACGGCCCCCGGACCTGCTCGTCGACGAAGCGGGCCGGGCGGTCGTGCTCGGTGACCCTCGACGTCATCGAGAACAGGATCCCGAAGTGTCGTGCCCGCCACGTGACCTGGTCGCCAAGGCCCATCGTTCCCGTCGTGACACCGGCCACCGCCCGCTCGCCGGACGCCCGCATCGACGCGGTGTGCGCATCCACCGAGAGGCTCAACCCGAAGCAGTCGTCGGCGCTCGCGCACACCGTCGTCTCCAGACGGATCGTGGGCACTCCCCGATCGTAGGCGCCCGGTGCCTCCGCTCGCCTCCGGCGGGTGGAGGTCGCGGACGACCTGTCCGAGGGTCCGACGGGTCCCGTACCCGATCGGCCGATGGACCGAATCGCCGGACCGTGGTCAAGTCGTCCCATGAAGATCGAGCGCATCGCCCCCATCTTGACCGTCGACGACCTCGCCACGGCCATCGACGAGCACACCGGAGTCCTCGGGATGCAGGTGGTGATGGACATGGGGTGGATCGCCTTCCTCGCCGATGGCGACGGCCGCCAGATCGGGCTGATGACCGCCGATGCCACGGCACCGGTCAATCCGGACGTCTCGGTCTTCGTCGACGACGTCGACGGCGCTCACGCCGCAGCGGTGGCCTCGGGGGTCGAGGTCGTGCACCCGCTGACAACGGAGCCGTGGGGCGTGCGCCGCTTCTTCTACCGCGACTCGTCCGGGCAGGTGATCAACGTCGGCAGCCATACCTGAACCACGAGTCGCTCACGTTCGGCCTGGTGCGTAGGACGCCGGCGATCTCGGTGCCCGCACCAGCTCAGTACGTCAACGGCCACCGACTGACGACACCGTCACTCAAGCAAGCGTGGTGACCGGAAACAGCTCTGTCCGACCCACGACCCGGTCGCGCTCATCGGCCAGGGCAAGCCGCCGCGGATCAGCCAGATAGGAATCGAGCGACGACTTCGAGGGGAACCTGTAGAGCTGCACCTCTCGAGGTTGCCCGTCATCGACGGTGTTGCGGACTCGCTGGAGCACCTGTCCACCGTGCTCCGGGATCAGGGCCAGCACACGATTCTCATACTCCTCGAGCCCCGCCGCCTCACCTTCGCGCGCCCAGAGGAGACAACAGAGCTGCACCGCAGCGTCATCGGTCATGCTCCACACGGTACGCGCCGCACATCCTCATCATCGAGGCGATCGCCGACCACGACGGGCAGGCAGCACGTTGAAGCCGAACCCCACTAGGTCGCCGCAGGCAGAACCCCTTGCTCCGCGGCGAGGCTAGGCGGCTGCGCCGATCTGCAGATCCCGCCAAGAACGAATGCGGTGCGGCGGTCGTAGTCCACCCGGGACGGGCGCCCCCCATACTTGAGGGCAAGGGCGTTGTCGATGGTCATCGCCTGAAAGTCGCCCGGCGTGAACCCTTCGGCCAGGACACCGGCGGCATACCCTTGTTCGACCAGCTCGTCGTGGAAGGCTCCCCCGACGCGACAGAGGTCCATGAGCTGCGCCGAGTCAGGAAACTCCTGCAGCAGGACGTCGTTGACCGCCGGCAGCCGGTACTGGAGGTCCCGGATGGCACCGACGTAGTGCCGGAGCCGTTCTCGGACGTCGGTGACGGATCGCGCGTCGTCGATGATGCCCCTCAGCTCCGCCGCGACGACGTCGTCGATGACGGCTTCAATCAGCCCGACCCTCCCCCCGAATCTGTTGAAGATCGTCGCCTTGCTGACATGGGCGGCTGCCGCAACATTCTCCAGCGGCACGCAGAGGCCCTGGACGCGGAACACCTCCGCGGCAGCGACGCGGATCAACAACGCTAGGCGCCAAACCGGAGCTCCACCGCCACTTTCCGGGACGCGGGACCATCACGAACCGAGGTGCGCTCCGACCCGGTCACGCCAGCAAGCCCCTCAGGACCAGCTCGGAAAGCAGCTCGTCATCCCGTGCGTCATCGGGGCGCCCGAGCAGTGCCGCAAGGGGTGGCTGCGCGTACAGGCTCGTGGCCGACGTGACGAGGAAGTAGAACATGTACCACGGCATCGGCCGCAGCTCCCCGGTCGCTACGACTCGCTCGAAAACCGCCCGCAGCTCGTCGTTCACTGGGCGGATCACGTCGTAGATGTAGGCGAGGCGCTCAGTGTTCCGACGCGCTTCCTGATCGATCAGCGCCGCCAGCCCCGCCTCGTCGAATGCCGCACGATGCATGGCCCGGACCGCCCTGACGAGCCGTGCCAGATCGTCCGGGGCATCGGCGTGCAGTGCCTCCATGACCGGAGGCCCGGCCACATTCACCGCATGCTCGACAGCGGCACGCCAGAGCTTCTCCTTGGATCCGTAGCGGTCGGAGAGGAAGGTGTGCCCCATCCCGAGCTCGGCGCTCAGCTGTCGCAGCGAGACGGCGTCGTAGCTCTGCACGGCGAACGCCGCAAGGACCCTGGACATGACGCGATCCGCGTCAATCGTCTCGTCGTCGGCAGCGGGGCGCCCCGGACGTCGTCTTGCCATCTCTCCTCCTGGAACGAGTCGTTGGATCCACTTTAAATCAGGCGAGTGTCGGATTAGGGTGGCGTCGACACTCGCTTCACCCGAGGAGATCCCATGCCCCGCACCGCACCAGACATCGCCGTCCCCGATCTGCGCGGTCGACGTGCGATCGTCACCGGCGCGAGCGACGGCATGGGGCTCGGCATCGCAGAGCGACTCGCCGCGGCGGGGGCGAGCGTCCTCATGCCCGTCCGCAACGCCGGCAAGGGCGAGGCCGCGGTCGACAGGATCAGATCCTCGATCCCCGACGCGGACGTCTCGCTGGCATCGCTCGACCTGGCATCGCTCGACTCCGTCGCCGGCTTCGCGCAGACGGCCCTGAGTGATGGCACCCCGATCCACGTCCTCATCAACAATGCCGGCGTCATGACCCCGCCGGACCGCCGCGTCTCGAACGATGGACTCGAGCTGCAGCTGGCGACGAATCACCTCGGACATGTCGCGCTCGTCGCACGTCTGATGCCCCTGCTCCAGGCCGGACGCGCACGGATCACGTCGCAGATCAGTATTGCCGCCAACCAGCACTCGATCCAGTGGGAGGACCTGAACTGGGAGCGCGGGTACGACCCGGACCGTGCGTACAGCCAGTCCAAGATCATGCTCGGACAGTTCGGTCTCGAGCTCGATCGGCGTTCCCGGGACGCTGGATGGGGCATCTCGAGCAACCTGTCACACCCCGGCGTCGCACCGACGAACCTGCTCGCGGCACGACCAGAGCTGGGGCGCGCCCGCGAAACCCCTCGGCGGAAGCTCATCCGGACGCTGTCCGCCCGCGGAGTTCTCTTCGGCACGGTCGAAAGCGCTCAACTCCCTGCCCTGCTCGCCGCGACATCTCCCAACGCGCACGGCGGATCCTTCTACGGCCCTCGTGGGTTCCTGCATCTCGGCGGAGCGCCGGCCGAGCAGCCGCTCTACTCCCGGCTCACGCGCGAGCAGGAGGCTAGGCAGACGTGGGAGACATCGGAGAGGCTCGCGGGCGTGACGTTCCCCGCGTAACACGCCGCGACAACGCGTCAGCTTAGGCCTGTGCGATTCAGCCATCGAACCGGAACTCCACCGCATTCCAGCGCAGAGCAACCTCTTGCCGCGGCCGACAAGCGCTCAACCCGGCATGAGCCAGAACGGCTCATGCGACCTCCAGCGGCACGATCGCCGCGACCGTGACCCCCAATGCCCGACGCTCAAGACGCGGCTCGTAGTTCGACTGCAGGTTCATTCACAGCGCCTCGGAGGTTCCGAGGTGGCGCGCCAGGCGGATTGCCGTGTCAGCCGTGATGCCCCGAAACCAGAAGTGCCGCCACATCACCGCGGTGGGCGAACGTCCGCGAAGGCAAGCCCACCAGCCACGTTGCCTTCACTCGCCCCCCGCCTGGATCGGGACCGAACGCTTCCGATGCGCATCACTGCCTCCCAATCTGTGGCGAGACGCTCTTGATCATCCCTTGTCGCGTGAGTGGCTACATCGATCGTTCGGAAGCGTCATGACCGACGGCCAGCACTTCTCTTCCGGGGCGAGCGCCCTGTTCGCCCGTTCTAGCTTGGTCTTCAAGGTTCGATCGGGGGGATGACGAAATTCATCGTTCGATCGAGGAGCCTCTCCAACTCAGCGTCCTGCTCGCTGTCAAGCTGGGACTCTTGTACTGCAAGGAGACAACCGAAAGCGGCTGCAGCCAGCGCTCGCGGGCTGGGGTCGTCGCGTTCGTAGGGTTGCCCAGCAGCGGCGGCCCGCTGAATCAGGATGTCCGCGACTCGCGCCTGGGTGACGTGCAGAGTGCGCAGGTACACCGAGAGCAAGGCAGGTACACCGAAGATCATCTGCTGCAGCGCATGGATGTCGGGCTCGCGCGCCGTATCGACGACGTCGAACATCCGCCGCAGCGACAGCCATGGCTGTTCCTCGGCGGGACGGGCGCGGAGGACCTCCAGCATGCGCTCCGCACCGGCGGCGAACTTGCCGACGACGATGTCTTCCTTGGTCGGAAAGTAGCGGAACACGCTGCGCGGGGACATGCCGACCGCGCCCGCGATGTCATCGATGGTCGTGGCGTCATACCCGCGCTCGAGAAAGAGACCCACTGCCGCAGTGGTGATGTCCGCCCGGACCGCATCTCGGGTCCGCTGCCTCAGCGATGAGTGCGTCGGTAGCTGCGCCTCGCCCATCTCCCCAGCATACATCTACCGTCATTTGTGTCAGTTACTGTCATAAATGGCGTATACTGTAACTATGCCGAAGACCATCATCATCACCGGAGCCAGCGACGGAGTAGGCGCGGCCGCAGCACGTCGCCTGCACGAGGACGGCCACCGCGTCGTCGTCGTGGGCCGCACACCCGAGAAGACTCTCGCGGTCGCCGACGAGCTCTCCGTCGACCATTACACCGCCGACTACAGCCGGCTGGATGACGTCCGCGCCCTCGCCGAACTGTTGGGGTCCGCCTATCCGCGGATCGATGTCCTGGCAAACAACGCCGGGGGCGTGTTCGGAGACCCGGACAAGACCGAGGACGGGTTCGAGAAGACCTTCCAGATCAACCATCTCGCCCCGTTCCTGCTGACGACCTTGCTCCTGGACACGCTGATCGCGTCGCGCGCGACGGTGATCCAGACGTCCAGCACGGGCGCACGCCTGGCCGGGAAGGTCGACATCGACGACCTCAACCAAGACCGTGGCTACAGCCCGATCCGCGCCTACGGCACCGCGAAGCTGGAGAACATCCTCTTCACCCAGGAACTACATCGCCGCTACAACGACCATGGCATCTCCGCTGCGGCGTTCCATCCCGGGAACGTCGCGTCCAGCTTCGGTCGCCAGAGCGAGAGCCGAGTCATGCGCACCATCACCCAGAATCCCGGCATCCGGAAGCTGGCATTCGTCACCCCCGAGAAGGGTGCCGACCAGCTCGCCTGGCTGGCCACCGCGGAACCGGGCACCGACTGGCAGTCCGGCGTGTACTACGAGAACCGCACACCCGCCAAGCGCGTCAACGCCCAGGCCCGCGATCCCCGCCTCGCCCGACAGCTCTGGGAGCGTTCCGAACAGCTCCTGCAGATATAGCTCGGATGAGACCGCAGCCAAACGTCCGACGGGAGTAGAAGGCACGAGATCTGTCGAGGAGCGAAAGGCATGCCGTACCAGATCCGCGGCTTCAGCGTGGGCACGACGGCCACGATGACCTCGTGTACTCGCTACACGAGTGACCGCTCCGGTTCGTCCACCTTCGCGATATTGTCGACCACCTGGGCGAGGTTTCTCTCGTCCTTCGATCCCATTCTCATGTCCTCTCGTCAGCCGATGCTTCGCATCAGCAGGTGACGTCGCGCAACCTCGCACCGCACCTCATCCGGACATGTCCGAGCGAGTCGGGCCTCTCCGCAAATGTCTCAGGCGGTCCACCCCTGGAAGTGCAGTCTGCAGCATCCACTGCCGCGTTGAGGAGAACGCACGCTCTTGTCATGACACGGGCCGAAGCAGAGCAGGTTGCCCCTCATTTCAGCGTTTCGATCACACGTTGAAGCGAAACTCCACCACGTCGCCGTCGGACATGACGTAGTCCTTGCCCTCCATGCGGACCTTGCCGGCTGCCTTGGCGGCGTTCATGGAACCGGCCTCGACCAGCTCGTCGAAGGAGACGATCTCGGCCTTGATGAAGCCGCGCTGGAAGTCGGTGTGGATGACTCCGGCGGCCTCCGGCGCGGTGGCACCCTGCGGGATGGTCCACGCGCGAGCCTCCTTGGGACCCGCAGTGAGGTAGGTCTGTAGACCGAGGGTCGCGAAGCCGACGCGGGCCAGTGCGTCCAGGCCTGGCTCCTCCACGCCCATCTCGGCCAGCAGCTCGGCCCGCATCTCCTCGGCCTCCTCATCATCGCCCAGACCGGCCAGCTCGGCCTCGGCGAGGGCGTCGAGGAAGATCGCCTCGGCGGGGGCGACGAGCTCGCGCATGCGGTCCTTGAGCTCGGTGTCAGCGAGCTCGTCGGCGTCGCAGTTGAAGACGAACAGCAGCTTCTTGGCGGTGAGCAGGTGCAGCTCCCGCAGCACCTCGAGGTCGAGGCCGGCCAGGAAGACACCCGTGCCCTCGGCGAGCACCTCCTGCGCCTTCTGCGCCTCGGCGAGCAGCGGCAGGAGCGACTTGTCCTTGCGGGAGTCCTTCTCCAGCCGCGGCAGCGCCTTCTCGACGGTCTGCAGGTCGGCGAGCACGAGCTCGGTGGAGATGGTGGCGATGTCGCTGCCGGGGTCGACGTTGCCGTCCACGTGGGTGACGTCCTCGTCGCGGAAGACACGCGTCACCTGGCAGATGGCGTCGGACTCACGGATGTGGGAGAGGAAGGCGTTGCCCATGCCCTCGCCCTCGGACGCTCCGCGCACGATGCCGGCGATGTCGACGAACTGCACCGTGGCGGGCAGGATCTTGGCCGAGCCGAAGATCTCCGCGAGCTTGGCCAGACGCGGGTCGGGGACCCCGACGACGCCGACGTTGGGCTCGATCGTCGCGAACGGGTAGTTGGCCGCGAGGACGTCGTTCTGGGTGAGGGCGTTGAAGAGGGTCGACTTGCCCGCGTTGGGGAGTCCGACGATGCCGATGGTGAGTGCCACGGGGAGTCAGACTACGGGAGACGGCCCACCGCGCCACGGTGGGCGTCCGCGGGCTTCACGGCAACAGCTCGAACATCAGGCTGGTGTCCCCGTACCAGGGATCAGGACCCTCGCCGAGCTCCTTCGCGCCGAGCCGACGGGCCACGGCGGCCGATGGCGCATTGTCCGGGTACATGTCGATGACCAGACGTTCGTGGCCGGCTCCGAACGCCGCCTGCGCCATCGCCGCAGCCGCCTCGGTGGCGTAGCCGTGCCCAAACGAGTCGGGGTTGAGGTGCCATCCGGTCTCGTACTCCCCGACGAACCCTGAGTCGATGCGTTCGAGTCGGGCGACCAGCACGCCACCAACGACGACCTGCGTGTCACGGACCTCGATCGCGCGGTGGGCCTGCATCGGGTCCTCGTGCTCGCGCTGCAGCACGCGGTCGATCCACTGCCGCGCCGCCTCGAGGTCGGCCATCGGGGTGTACGGAGGATTGTCCAGCCAGCGAATGACCTCCAGCCGGGACTGGACGTCCAGGACACGCTCGGCGTCGCTGGGGCCGTAGGGCCGCAGCACCAGGCGTTCGGTCTCGATCCGTTCCGCGATACCCGTCACCGGGCCAGCCTCTCAGACCGGTGCACGGGTGCCACCATGGACCTATGACCGTCATCAGGATCAACGCCATCACCGTGCCCAAGGACTCCGGCGACGAGCTCGCCCACCGCTTCGCCGCCCGCGCCGGTGCCGTCGACGGCGCCGACGGGTTCGAGGGGTTCGAGCTGCTCAAACCCACTGACGACCGCGACCAGTGGCTGGTCGTCACCCGGTGGCGCGACGATGCCGCCTTCCAGGCCTGGGTGGACTCCCCCGCGTTCGCCCACGGTCACCGATCGCAGGCCGAGCGCTCCGGCGACGAGGCCCCCAAGCCCGTCTCGACCCACAGCGAGGTCTGGAGCTATGAGGTCGCGGGCGGGTCGACACCCTGACCCATCGCGGTGACTCCCTGAGGGCCTGCGGCCTTCAGACAGGCATTTTCGGCCGCCGTTCCGCGCGGTTCCCGCTTTTGTGGGTGGTTCTGGTCTAGCGTCAGAACATGGCCTCGGTGACGCACCGTCCAGCAGCACTGGCCCGCACTGACCTCAGTGTCCGTCAGATGCTCTGGCTGTCCTGCCTCGCGCTGGCCGTCGTCACCGTCCTGGACCTTCTCGACGGACAGCTCGGGATGCTGTTCTCGATCGGTTTCGTGCTGATCGCCGCCACGATGCCGCTGGCCGTCGACGTCCACCAGCTGCTGCCGTCCGGTGTGCTGCCGCCAGTGCTGCTGGTGGCCTCGATCGCCGTCGTCTCACTCGTGGCGACCGATGCGATCACCGTGGAGGGCATGCCTGCCGACGTCGGATGGGCCGGACGCACCCTGGCCGGCACGGTGGATCACGGCGTCACGCTCCTCATCGGCCACGGACTCGCGCTGGTCGCGGTCGTCACGCGGATCCTCACCGATCCGCAACACCCTCGACGAAAGCACCTGCGAGCCTGATACCGCTCCCAGGTGCGGCCTCCCGCCGATCAACCAGCCAGGGAGTCCAGCACCTTGAGCACGCGACGCTCACGCGTCGCATCCGACTTGGCATCTGCCACGCTCACCGCATGCGCCTTGCGCCGGGACGGGGCGAGAGCGTCGAAGGCCTCGCGCAGGCCGGCGGTCTCCAGGGCTTCGGCGAGGGCCGCAGGTACCTCGACCTCACGCGGTGCGTCGTCCCGAGCGACGACGGCATCGACCTCCTGCCCGATCTCGACGCCCAGCTGGGCGCGTGCGGCCTTGCTCAACCCGATCAGGTTCTTGCCACCCATGCGGGTCAGGCGCAGCCTCGCGGTGACGTCGCCGATCGTCACGGTGACCGGCAGTGACCTGCGGCCGCCGAGCTCGTCGACCTGCTCCTCGCTCAGCACGATGGCGGCGGCCGGGCCGCCCAGTGAGTCCAAGGTGGTGTGCAGACTGATGCTCGGTGCTGCCATGGGTGCCTCCTCGCCCCTCCCTCGGGATCATGACACGTCCTGCGGTGACTGTGTTGCTCCTTCGCACCACCCGGCCTACCGTGAACGGACCGACGTCTTCGGGGGAAGCAGGTCTGAACATGTCCGCACGCACCATCGTCCGGGCCGGGGCGGCGCTCGTCGCGTCGTCCGCTCTCATCGCGTCGGGAGTGAGCGGCACCGCCGGCGCCCCGGCGGGCAAGAAGGCGCCCGAGCCCTCACCCACCGCCATCGGTCACGGCGGCGCCGTCTCCTCGGTCGACGCCGACGCCAGCCGCGTCGGGCTCGAGGTGCTCGAGCGTGACGGCAACGCTGCGGACGCCGCCGTGGCCACTGCCTCCGCCCTCGGTGTCACCGAGCCGTACAGCGCCGGTATCGGAGGCGGTGGGTTCTTCGTCTACCACGACGCCGAGACCGGCGAGGTCTCCACGATCGACGGCCGTGAGACTGCGCCGTCCGGCATCACGCAGGACGGCTTCATCGACCCTGAGACGGGCGAGCCGTACCCGTTCAGCCCCGAGCTGGTCTCCTCCGGCGTCGCGGTCGGCGTCCCCGGAACCCCTGCGACGTGGGAGGCCGCCCTGCGCGACCATGGCACGTGGCCGCTGGCCAAGACGCTCGCACCGTCGATCGCGCTGGCTGCCAAGGGGTTCACCGTCGACGAGACGTTCCGCCAGCAGACGCTCGACAACGCCGAACGGTTCGCGGCGTTCCCGGACACCGCCGAGCTCTTCCTGCCCGACGGTGACGCCCCGAAGGTGGGCAGCCGCTTCCGCAACCCCGACCTCGCCAAGACGCTCGCCCATCTGGCCGCACACGGGACCCAGGGGTTCTATCGCGGCCCCATCGCTGAGGACGTCGCGGCGACGGTGCAGGAACCACCCATCGCTGCCGAGTCCGACCTGCCGGCGCCCGCTGGCTCGATGACGGTCGACGACATCGCCGCCTACGAGGTGCGACGCCAGGCGCCCACCCACAGCGAGTACCGCGGGCTCGACGTCTACGGCATGGCGCCGTCGTCGTCGGGCGGGATCGCCGTGAGTGAGGCGCTCAACGTGCTCGAGGGGTACGAGCTGGACGGCGAGGCGAACCTCGCGCAGTCTCTGCACCTGTTCCTGGAGGCCTCGGCCGTCGCGTTCGCGGACCGCGCCGCCTACGTCGGCGACGTGCCGGACGTCCCCGTCGAGACTCTTGTGAGCCAGGAGTTCGCGGACTCGCGTGCCTGCACGATCGACCCCGATCAGGCGAGCGAACGCCCCGTGCCTGCCGGAGACCTGGACCCCGGTGACGGGCAGTGCCCCACCGTCGAGAACATTGAGCAGCCGGACACCGAGAACATCTCCACGACCCACCTGTCCGTGGTGGACCAATGGGGCAATGCCGCGGCGTACACGCTCACCATCGAGCAGACCGGCGGCTCTGGGATCACCGTGCCTGGGCGCGGGTTCCTGCTGAACAACGAGCTCACCGACTTCACTGCCGAGTACGACCCCGAGGATCCGAACCGCATCGAGCCGGGCAAGCGTCCGCGCTCCTCCATGTCGCCCACGATCGTGCTCGAGGACGGCGAGGTTCGCTACGTCGTCGGCTCCCCCGGCGGCGCCACGATCATCACGACGGTGCTGCAGGTGCTGCTCGGCCGCATCGACCTCGGGATGACGTTGCCCGAAGCCGTGGCGGCACCGCGAGCGTCGCAGCGCAACACCGCCGCCACGCCGGCCGAACCGGCCTTCATCGACGCCTACGGCGACACGCTGGAACCGTTCGGTCAGGTGCTCGAGCCGTCGGGCGATGAGTTCACGTCGGCGGCCGAGATCGGGGCCGTCGCTGCCATCGAGCGCGACGAGCAGGGTCGACTCACGGCGGCAGCCGAGCCGGAGCGTCGCGGCGGCGGCACCGCCTACGTGGTCAACCCGTCACCTCGCTGACACCGACGGCCAATTCCCATGACGTCATGGGAATTTGCGAGGACCGTGAGGTTAGGAGGCTCCGGCCGCCTTGAGGTCGCGGCGCAGTTCCGGAGGGAGGGAGAAGGTGAGGCTCTCATCGGCGGTGCGGACGGCTGCGGCGTCGGGGTGACCATGCTCGGCGAGGTAGGTCAGGACGTCCTGGACAAGGTCGTCGGGCACCGAGGCGCCGGAGGTGACGCCGACCCTCTCCACACCGTCGAGCCACTCCTGCTCGAACTCCGTGACGTCGTCGATACGGTAGGACGCCTTGGCGCCCGCCTCCAGTGCCACCTCGACGAGGCGCACGGAGTTGGAGGAGTTGGAGGAGCCGACGACGATGACCAGGTCGGCCTCCCTGGCGATCTCCTTGACCGCCACCTGGCGGTTCTGGGTGGCATAGCAGATGTCGTCGGACGGCGGGTCCTCCAGCTGCGGGAACTTCTCGCGCAGCCGACGCACGGTCTCCATGGTCTCGTCCACGCTCAGAGTGGTCTGCGACAACCAGGACAGCTTGGCGTCGTCGGGGAACTCCAGGTGCTCGACGTCATCAGGGTGCTCCACGAGCGTGATGTGCTCGGGCGCTTCGCCGGCGGTGCCCTCGACCTCCTCGTGACCCTCGTGGCCGATGAGCAGGATGTGGTACTCCTCGCGAGCGAACCGCTTGGCCTCGTGATGGACCTTGGTGACCAGCGGGCACGTGGCGTCGATGGTCTTGAGGCTGCGCTCCTTGGCCTCGGCGTGAACCATCGGGGAGACACCGTGTGCGGAGAAGACGACGGTCTCGCCCTCGGGCACCTCGTCGAGCTCCTCGACGAAGATCGCACCCCGATCGGCCAGGTTGTTGACGACATGCTTGTTGTGCACGATCTGCTTGCGGACGTAGACCGGGGCGCCGTAGAGGTCCAGCGCCTTCTCGACCGTGATGACGGCCCGGTCGACGCCGGCGCAGTAACCGCGGGGGTCGGCGAGCAGGACGCTGCCACCGACGGGGGGCATGCCGAGATCCACGTGCGTCGTCATGAGCCCATCGTAACGGGCGCTCCTGAGTTCGTCCGACGCCGTGATCGGTGCCTCAGCAACCTGAAGGAGGCGCATTCGGTTGCTCAAGCACCGATCACCCGCCCCGCCCCACACCGGTGCCCCAGCAACCGAAAGACCCTTCATTCGGTTGCTCAAGCACCGATCACCGGCCGCGCCCGGCAGAGCCGTGTCGCCGGGTCGCTCTAGGGTGAGCACATGGCCCTTCAGACCAGCGCGGATGCCCCAGCACCCCTGCGTCAGGTCTCCACCCTGGTGGGCCAGTACATCGACCGGCTGGGCGCCGTCTGGGTGGAGGGCGAGGTGGCCCAGCTCAACCGACGACCCGGATTGTGCTTCCTCACCCTGCGCGACCTACGGGCCACCATCTCGGTCCAGGCCACCTGTCACGTCAGCATCCTCGACGCCCTGCCCGTCCCGGTGGCCGCTGGTGCGCGGGTGGTCGTCCACGCCAAGCCACGCTTCTACGAGCCCAACGGCGCCTTCTCCCTCGACGTCCGCGAGATCCGCATGGCCGGGGAGGGTGAGCTGTTGGTCCAGCTGGAGCGACGCAAGCAGCTGCTCGCCGCGGAGGGCCTGTTCGACCCCCGCCTCAAGAGGCCACTCCCCTTCCTGCCCACCGCGATCGGTCTGGTGACCGGCAAGGACTCCGCCGCCGAGAAGGACGTGCTGCAGACCGCCCGCCTGCGCTGGCCAGGGGTTCGCCTCGAGGTTCGCCACGCGCTCATGCAGGGCGCGGGCAGCGCGCAGGCGGTCGTCGCCGCGCTGCGCGAGCTGGACTCCGCCGGCGACGTCGACGTCGTCGTCATCGCCCGCGGTGGCGGTTCCATGGAGGACCTCCTGCCGTTCTCCGACGAGGCACTCATCCGCGCCGTCCACGCCTGCACCGTGCCCGTGGTGAGCGCCATCGGGCACGAGCCGGACACCCCGATCCTCGATCTCGTGGCGGACGTGCGGGCGTCCACCCCCACCGACGCCGCCAAGCGGGTCGTGCCCGATGCTGCCCAGGAGCAGAGTGGTCTCACCCAGGCGCGGTCCCGCCTCGCCGGTGCCGTGGCACGGATGCTGGAACGTGAGACCCGCCTGTTGGAGCAGATCCGCTCACGCCCGGTGCTGAGAACCCCCACCACGCTCGTCGAGGCGCAGGCCTCCCTCGTCGATGAGCAGCTCTCACGCGCGCGACGAGCCGTCGGACACCGCCTGGACCGCGAGCACGATGCCGTCGGATCCCAGCTCGCCCGCGTCCGCGCCTTGTCACCGCTGGCCACGCTCCAGCGCGGTTATGCCGTCGCCCAGGACGCCGACGGCCACGTGATCGGATCGGTCGCCGACGTACCGGAGTCGTTCAGCGTCCGGCTGGCCGACGGCACGGCCGACGTCCACACCACCTCGACCCAGGAGGAGACCCATGAGTGAGCGCCAGCGAGCGAACGATCGACACTTCAGGCGACCACGTTCCTACGGTGGGTCTTCTGAGGACGTGATCGCATGAGCGGTCCTAACCAGCCCGAGATCGGCTACGAGCAGGCACGCGACGAGCTCGTCACCGTGGTCCAGAAGCTCGAGACCGGAGGGACGGGACTCGAGGAGTCCCTGGCGTTGTGGGAACGAGGCGAGCAGCTGGCCGCCATCTGCCAGCAGTGGCTCGACGGCGCACGGGAGCGCCTGGCCAGAGCGTCGGCTCAGGAAGGGTCTGAGGACGTCGACAACGACGCCACATAGGCCTCGATCTCGCCGCGCGGCGCCGTTCCCAGCACGAGGGTCGCCACGTCATCGTCGGAGCGTGTCAACGCCGTCTCCCTGCCGGCCTCCCACAGCGTCCACTCGCGGCCCGCGACCTCGGCGGTCCCCGTCTGCGCGAAGCTTCCGTCGCGGCCGTCGATGAGCTCCTGCTCGCTCATGAGTGCCTGCTGCAGGCCGATGTACTCATCGTCGGCGGTGAGGACGTTGAGGTCCCAGCTGGCCGGTGCCGGGCGGGCCGAGCTGACCATCCAGTCCTGCGGCAGCGAGGTGGGAGCGAGCAGGTCGAACTCCGTGACGGTCGCACGGGAGGCATCGACGGTCTGCTCCAGGTCCTTGCCCTGCACGGGGCGCTCGGGCGTGGTGGTGAAGATCTGCGCCGCGAACCAGATGCCGAGCACCAGCACACCGAGGACGAGGACGGAGCGCACGATGTCGCCGAGGCTGGGATTGCCTCGGCTGCTCGTTCCTGCCATGCCACTCCTTCTCGCTCCTTGTTCCGCACCTGCGGGTGAATGCCCTGCATGAGTCCGCAGCTGCGGATACGGTGGCTCGCATGGGAGCGCACCGACTCGCCGAGGCCGCGACCGTTCTGGGCGTCAGCGATGACACCTTACGTCGCTGGCAGAACCAGGGCAGGTTCGAGGCCGTCCACGCCGACGGCCGTGCCGGCATCTCCGGCACTGACCTCGCACGGCTCGCCGTGGAGGAGGCTCACTCCCCCGGGGACGCGCCGAGTGCGGCGAGCATGCGCAACCGGCTGCGTGGCGTCGTCACCGCGATCACCCGGGACACCGTCATGGCACAGGTCGAGCTCAGCTGCGGACCCTACCGAGTGGTCTCGCTCATCAGCAGCGAGGCCGTCGACGACCTCGGTCTCGAGGTCGGATCACTGGCCTGGGCGAGCGTCAAGTCCACCAACGTCTCCCTGGAGGTCACCCCGTGAGGTTGACGGCGCTCGTCGGCGGCGTGGCCGGCGCCCTCGTCCTGACCGGCTGTGGAACCGGCGACGACGGTGCCGATGCCACCGAGGACGCCGGTCCCCACACCCTGACGGTGTATGCCGCTGCCTCCCTGACCGACTCCATGGAGAGGATCGCCACGCAGTTCGAGGCGGCCCAGGAGGAGGCGGGGAACCCCGGCGTCACGGTGGAGCTCAACGTCGGCGGGTCGTCGGACCTGCTCGCCCAGCTGCGCAGCGGCGCCCCTGCGGACGTCTTCGCCTCCGCCGACGAGACCACCATGGGCCGAGCGGCAGCCGACGCCCTCCTCGAGAAGGAGCCCGAGCTGTTCGCCACCAACGTCCTGCAGATCGCCACGCCACCGGACAACCCCGCCGGCATCGGGTCCCTGGCGGACCTGGCCGACTCCGAGAACCAGGTGGTGCTGTGCGCCCCCGAGGTTCCGTGCGGCGCCGCCGCCGAGCGCGTCCAACAGGCGGCCGGTACCGACATCGAGCCGGTCAGCGAGGAGCGCGTGGTCACTGACGTGCTCGGCAAGGTCTCCTCGGGCGAGGCCGACGCCGGGCTGGTCTACGTCACCGACGTCCTCGGAGCCGGGGACGACGTGCTCGGGATCGACTTCCCGGAGTCCGCGGAGGCGGTCAACAACTATCCGATCGCAGCACTGGCCGACAGCGAGCAGGACGGCCTCGCCCAGGCGTTCGTGGACTTCGTCGTCGGCGAGAGCGGCCAGCAGATCCTGGCCGACGCCGGGTTCGGCGCCCCCGACACGTGAGCGCGCACGAGGCACGGACCCTGCCGCGCTGGATCGTCGTCCCCGCCGCGGTGGGCGCGGCATTCATCGTGCTGCCGCTCGTGGCGATCGTCCTGCGGGTCGACTGGGCGCAGTTCCCCTCACTCGTGACGTCACCGTCGTCGCAGGCCGCCCTGTGGCTGAGCCTGCGGACCTCGGCCACCAGCACCGCGCTGTGCGTCCTGCTCGGAGTCCCACTCTCCCTGGTGCTGGCGCGCAGCAGGTTCCCGGGCCAGTCGCTCCTACGATCCTTCGTGCTGCTGCCGCTCGTCCTGCCACCGGTCGTCGGCGGCATCGCACTGCTCCACACCTTCGGCCGCCGTGGCCTGCTCGGCGAGACGATGGACGTCCTCGGCCTGCAGATCGCCTTCTCCACGACCGCCGTCGTGATCGCCCAGACGTTCGTGGCGCTGCCGTTCCTGGTGATCAGCCTGGAGGGCACGTTGCGCACGGCGGGGCGTCGCTACGAGGTGGTGGCCTCGACCCTCGGCGCGGCACCCACCACCGTCCTGCGCCGCGTCACCCTGCCGCTCATCCTTCCGGGGCTGGCCTCGGGCGCGATCCTGTCGTTCGCCCGCGCGCTCGGTGAGTTCGGGGCGACGATCACCTTTGCCGGAAGCCTGCAGGGCACCACACGGACCCTGCCGCTGGAGATCTACCTGCAACGCGAGACCGACCCGGACGCGGCGGTCGCGCTGTCGCTCGTGCTGGTCGTGGTCGCGGTGCTGGTGATCGCGCTGGTGCGCCGTCCCAGGAGTGCACCGTGAACGCGCCGATCCGTGACCCCGTGAGCAACCTGGGGGGCACAGGCCTGCAGGCCCACGTGCGCTCCGATGAGCGGGGCATCGATCTCACGGTGGAGATCGCCCCCGGCGAGACCGTGGCGGTGATGGGTCCCAACGGTGCCGGCAAGTCGACGCTGCTCTCGTGCATCGCCGGTGTCCTGCAACCCGACCACGCCGACATCCGGCTGGATGGCACGGTGCTGGCCGACTCCTCGACGCGTCGCTGGGTGCCGCCGCACCGCCGGGGCACGGCCCTGCTGTCCCAGGACCCGCTGCTGTTCCCCCACCTCGACGCCGGGGAGAACGTCGCGTTCGGCCCCCGCAGCGCGGGGACACCGCGAGCCGCCGCCCGCCAGCTGGCGCACCGCTGGCTCAGCGACGTCGGAGTGGGCGAGCTCGCGCACCGCCGACCCGCGGAGCTCTCCGGCGGCCAGGCCCAACGTGTCGCCCTCGCCCGCGCCCTGGCCGGCAACCCCGACCTGTTGCTCCTCGACGAGCCGATGGCCGCCCTCGACGTCTCCGTCGCCCCCGAGCTGCGCCGGCTCCTGCGCGACGTGTTGGCCGAGCGCACCACGCTGCTCATCACACACGACGTCCTCGACGCGCTCGCCCTCGCCGACCGGGTGATGATCGTGCAGGACGGTCGGGTCGCCGAGTCCGGGCCGACGTCGGAGGTGCTGTCGAGACCACGCAGCTCCTTCGGGGCGCGCGTCGCCGGACTCGACCTGCTGCGCGGGTTCATGCGCCACGGGTCGGTCGTCACCAAGGACGGGCACACCGTCGCGGGCCTCACCGACGAGGCGATCGAGGACGGAGCGTCGGCGGTGGCGGTGTTCTCACCGTCGTCGGTCTCGGTACATCTCGGACCGCCCGGCGGCAGCCCGCGCAACGTGCTGCGCTCCGTGGTCACCCATGTGGAGACGCAGGGAGAACGCGTGCGGGTCCGCACCGAGGTCGCCGACGCCGAGGTGACGCTCGCGGCCGCCACCGAGCTCGACCTCGTCCCCGGGCGGACCGTCCACCTCGTGGTGAAGGCCACCGAGGTCCGACTCCACCCGGCCTGAGCTCGGCACTGCTCACACGGCGATGCCGCTGCTCGACTCACCGTCGGTAGGGTGTCGCCCGTGGAAAGCCTTCAGCCTGCCGCCCAGGCCCCTGACCGCAACCTCGCCCTCGACCTGGTCCGCGTGACCGAGGCCGGCGCCATGGCCGCCGGCCGATGGGTGGGGCGTGGCGACAAGAACGGCGCGGACGGCGTGGCGGTCAACGCCATGCGAAGCCTCATCAACACCGTCCCCATGAGCGGCGTCGTCGTCATCGGCGAGGGCGAGAAGGACGAGGCGCCCATGCTGTTCAACGGCGAGGAGGTGGGCGACGGCACCGGCGCGGAGTGCGATGTGGCCGTGGACCCGATCGACGGCACGACGCTGACCGCCAAGGGCATGCCCAACGCCATCTCCGTCATGGCGGTCGCGCCACGTGGCTCCATGTACGACCCGTCGGCCGTCTTCTACATGGACAAGCTCGTGGCCGGGCCGGAGGCGGCCGACGCCGTGGACATCCGCCTGCCCGTGGCCAAGAACATCGACCTGATCGCCAAGGCCAAGGGGGTCTCGCACTCCGACGTGACGGTGTGTGTCCTGGACCGGCCGCGTCACGCGCAGCTCGTGCAGGAGATCCGCGACGCCGGTGCGCGCATCAAGTTCATCTCCGACGGCGACGTCGCCGGAGGCATCGTCGCGGCTCGCCCGGAGACCGGCGTCGACCTGCTCGTCGGCACCGGTGGGACCCCCGAGGGCATCATCACCGCCTGCGCCATCAAGGCCGTGGGCGGCGTCATCCAGGGCCGGCTCGCGCCGGTCGACGACGACGAGCGGCAGCGTGCCGTCGACGCCGGCCACGACCTCGAGCAGGTGCTCCTGACCGACGACCTCGTCGTCGCCGACGACTGCTTCTTCGTGGCTACCGGCGTCACGGACGGCGAGCTGCTCCAGGGTGTCCGCTACGGCGCAGGCCGCGCCTTCACCGAGTCCATCGTGATGCGCTCGCGCAGCGGAACGATCCGCAAGATCAGCTCCGAGCACCGTCTGGAGAAGCTCAAGGCCTACGCGGCCGTCGACTTCGGGCACTGACCCGCTGAGTGTGACGTTTCGGCCCCGAAAGCCTGTCTCCCGGGGCCGAAACGTCACACTCAGCGTGGTTCGGGGGTCGTACCATCGGGCGCATGGCTGGATCCGGCGAGCAGTTCGCGCACCTGCCCTCGGGCATCGACATCTGCCACGAGACGTTCGGCGACACCGCCGACCCGCCCGTCCTGCTCGTCATGGGCCTCGGCGGTCCCATGGGATGGTGGGCGATGGAGTTCTGCGAGGAGCTGGCCGCCGAGGGCCTGTTCGTCATCCGCTACGACAACCGCGACACGGGCCGCTCCACCAAGCTGCGCCAGTACCACGTCTCCAAGCTCGACATCGTCAAGGCCGCGGTGGGGATGGTCAAGAACCCCCCGTACCGCCTGGGCGACCTCGCCGACGACGCCTTCGGGCTGCTGGACCACCTCGGGATCGATCAGGCCCATCTCGTCGGTGTCTCCATGGGCGGCATGATCGTCCAGACGATGGCGATCGACCGACCCGAGAGGGCCCTGTCGATGACGTCGATCATGTCGACCACCGGGCGACGGACGGTGGGCTACCAGCACCCGCGGGTGCTGCCCGGCCTGTTCGCCTCCTCCGGGAGGACGCGCGATGAGTACGTGGCCCGATCGCTGCGGGCCACCGCGATGATCGCCTCCCCGGACTACCCCACGACGGACGAGGACGCTCGCGCCCGCGCCCACGAGACCTACGACCGCGGATGGACCGCCAGCGGCGTCGCGCGTCAGCTGATGGCCATCCTCACGCAGACCGATCGGACCGCTGCGCTGGCCGACCTCGATCTCCCGGTCACCGTCGTCCACGGCCTCAAGGACCCGCTCGTGCACCGTTCCGGCGGCAAGGCGACCGCCGATGCCATCCCCAGGGCCGAGCACATCGAGATTCCCGGCATGGCGCACGACCTGCCGGTGCAGCTGCACGGGACGTTCATCGAGGCCATCACCGGCACCATCGCACGGTCGGTCCACCGGTGAGGCACAACCCGCACCACGCCAGTGAGGATCCCGGGGTCGTCCGGGCCCTGGTGCATGAGCACCCGTGGACGACCATCGTCAGCAACGGCCCTGGTGGCCTGGTTGCCTCCCACTACCCGGTGCTGCTCGACGACACCGAGGAGCTCGTCGCGCTCACCCACGTCGGCCGGCCGGACGAGACGGTCCATGGGTTCGACGGCCGTCGCGAGTCACTGCTGGTATTCCAGGGCCGGCACGGCTACGTCTCTCCCAGCTGGTACGCGCCGGGGTCGAGCCGCGCGCCCACCTGGAACTTCACCGCAGTGCACGCGCACGGTGTGCCCGAGGTCCTCGACGACCGGGAGAACCTGGCGGTCCTCACCCGCCTCGTCGCCCACTTCGAGCAGCATGTCGACGAGCCGATGTACCTCGACCAGGACTGGGGAGCACGTGCCGCGCAGGGGACGGTGGGACTGCGCATCCCGATCAGCCGGTTCACGGCCAAGGTCAAGCTGAGCCAGGACAAGGACGAGCAGAGCGTCCAGAACGTGATCGACGAGCTCCGCACGGACGGCCCCTACTCCCACCCCGGTCTCGCCGACGACATGGAGCGGGCACGCGGCCGCGATGTCTGAGGACGTCGTGCTCCGGCGCCGCGCCGACGGCGCCACCGAGCTGCGGGTGGGCGGCGTCTTCGTCATGGACGACGTCGAGACGTCGTCCGAGGAGATCCTGGCTGACCGGGCCATCTCGTGCGGTGCCCGTGACGTGCTCGTCGGTGGGCTGGGCCTGGGATACACCGCACGGGCTCTGCTGGCGTCCCCTCAGGTGCAGCGGGTCGTGGTCGGGGAGCTGCATCGTGCGGTGGTCGAGGCGGTCGCCGCGGGCCACGGCGCGGGCCCGTTGGAGGATCCTCGTCTGCAGATCGTCCTGGGGGACGTCCGAGACGTCGTGGCGGCGCAACGGCCCACCTCCCTCGACGCCGTGCTGCTCGACGTCGACAACGGGCCCAGCGCGCTGGTGCACGAGTCCAATGCCGGCATCTACGAGAGCGACGCCCTCGCCGACGCCGTCCGTGTCCTGCGCCCGGGTGGGACGCTCGCGATCTGGTCGATGGCGGACTCCCCCACGCTCCGACAGCTCATGGCGGGTTTCCTCGACGACGTCACCGCCGATCGGGTCCCGGTTCGGTTGCAGCAGCGCGACGAGGCGTACTGGATCCTCACCGGGACCCGTCCTCGCTGACACCTCGTGGGCGTGGGGTCGCCGCACGCCAGTAGGGTCGGCCGCATGACCACCGAATTCCGCATCGAGCACGACACCATGGGCGAGGTCAAGGTCCCCGCCGACGCCCTCTGGCGGGCCCAGACGCAGCGCGCCGTCGAGAACTTCCCGATCTCCGGCACCCCGATCGAGTCCGCACAGATCCGGGCACTGGCCCAGATCAAGGCGGCCTGCGCCAAGGCCAATGCCGAGCTCGGCATCCTCGAGTCCGACCTCGCCGACGCGATCGTCGCGGCGGCCGAGGAGGTTGCTTCCGGCGCACACGACGCGCACTTCCCGATCGACGTGTTCCAGACCGGCTCCGGCACGTCGTCGAACATGAACACCAACGAGGTCCTGGCGACGCTCGCCACGCAGCGTCTGGGCCGCGAGGTCCATCCCAACGACCACGTCAACGCCTCCCAGTCCAGCAACGACGTCTTCCCGACGTCGATCCACGTCGCCACCACCGCGTCGGCCACCAACGAGCTGATCCCGTCTCTCGATCACCTCGCGAGCTCACTGGAAGCCAAGGCGTCGCAGTTCCAGGAGGTCGTGAAGTCAGGTCGCACGCACCTGATGGACGCCACCCCGGTCACCCTGGGGCAGGAGTTCGCCGGGTACGCCGCCCAGATCCGCAAGGGCATCGCGCGTGTCGAGTCGGCGCTGCCGGCTGCTGCCGAGGTCCCGCTGGGCGGCACTGCCGTGGGCACCGGCATCAACACACCGCAGGGCTTCCCGCAGCGGGTCATCGAGCTGCTCGCCGAGGGCACGGGGCTGCCGATCACCGAGGCCACCGACCACTTCGAGGCGCAGGGGGCCCGCGACGGCCTGGTGGAGATGTCCGGCCAGCTGCGCACCGTCGCGGTCAGCCTGACCAAGATCTGCAACGACCTGCGGTGGATGGGCTCGGGCCCGCGCACGGGTCTGGCGGAGATCCACCTGCCGGACCTGCAGCCGGGATCCAGCATCATGCCGGGCAAGGTCAACCCGGTGCTGCCGGAGGCCACGCTGATGGTGGCCGCACAGGTGATCGGCAACGACGTCACCATCACGACCGCCGGCCAGTCCGGGTCGTTCGAGCTCAACGTCCAGCTACCGGTGATCGGCCGCAACCTGCTGGAGTCGATCCGTCTGCTCGGCAACGCCTCACGCGTCCTGGCCGACCGCACGATCGACGGCATCACCGCCGACGTCGAGCGCTGCCTGGAGTATGCGGAGTCGAGCCCGTCGGTGGTCACGCCGCTCAACCGGCACATCGGCTACGAGAACGCCGCGGCCGTCGCCAAGAAGGCGGTGGCGGAGCGCAAGACCATCCGGGAGGTCGTCGTTGCCGAGGGCTACGTCGAGCGGGGGGACATCACCGAGGCCGACCTCGACGCCGCCCTCGACGTCATGTCCATGACCCACCCCTGACCACGCACGTCGGTTGACCACCGCCCCAGTGGTCGACCGTCAGGCGTCGGAGCCGGTGCGGCGGGCGAGCTGGTAGCCCTGCTCGTCACGCACCAGCTCCCAGGAACCGCCGAAGGTCGTGGAGGCGTACTCCAGGATGTCGGGCGGTGCACCGAAGCCGCCCCACTGGTCCAGCAGGACGAAGTCCGGCGACGCATCGCCGACGGTGCCGAGCCAGAACACCTGCCGCTCGGTGCCCAGGTGGGTGATGAGGCCGATGTCGGTCACCACGGACGCATCCTGCGGGACGTCACGGATCACCGCCGCGGCCGCCGCCTCGCGCGGTCCCTCGCGCCACGTGGTGCTGTCCACCAGCGATGCCATCGGTGAACCGATGAGCATCACCGCCGTCACGACGAGGGCGGGCACGGTGGCCCAACGCAGCTCACGGTGACGGACCATGGCGTCGATCGCCGCCACGAACACGATCGGCATGAGCAGCAGCGAGTAGTGCCAGTCGGTGCCCCAGTAGAACTCGACGTCACCCACGAACCGCCACGCGAACGTCGGCAGCACGAGCAGCGCCCACCGCGAGAACAGCGCCGACAGGCCCGTGACCCCGAACGTGAGGAGCACCGTGAGCAGCTTGCGATCCACACCCGTGAACAGGGTGATCGCCAGGCCGTCGTCGCCGCCGGCGTTGGTGGCATAGTCGTAGACGCCCGCCGGGTTGAACGCCGGCAGCACGACGAACACGACCAGCGCTGCTCCCACGAGTCCCACGCCGGCGAGCAGCAGGCCGCGTCGGCGCTGACCGGCGAGCCACAGCACGAGGCCGACCACGGCGACGGTGATCCCGAGATCTTCCTTGACGAGCAGCAGCGGCAGCGTCCACAGCACGACGGCGGTCCAGCGACGCTCGACGTAGGCTGCACCGGCGAGCGCCAGCAGCGGGGCGCCGAACGCCACCTCGTGGAACTGTGCGGCGACGGCCGAGATCAGGCCGAAGGAGAGCCCGTACGCAACTCCCAGGGCCAGTCCGACCCGCCGCCCGAGGTGCCGCACGGCGAGTGCGGTGACGACGTGCACCGAGATCGCCAGCAGCACGGCCTGGGCGAGGAGCAGCGTCTCTGCCGCGGGGAACAGCCGGTAGACGGGTGCGAGCAGTGCGACGATCGGGTGGAAGTGGTCGCCCAGGAGGTTGTAGCCCGGGCCCTTGATGTCGACGATGGGCCAGCCGAGGTCGGCATAGCCGCGCAGGGCCTGCTCGAAGATGGCGTTGTCCCACGACGTCGGCTCCAGCCGGCGGTGACGCAGGATGGCCAAGGTCGAGTACAGCAGGGCACAGACGGCGGCCCAGGGTGCGGCGACGAGCCACACCCTGCGCCCGGGAACGGCCGACGCGGCCGTGCTCGCAGCGTTCACCCGGCGGGGGTGCCAGGCTGCGGGCGGCCAGATGACTCGGCGGGGGTGCCGGGCTCCGGGCGGCCAGATGACTCGGCGGGGGTGCCGGGCTCCGGGCGGCCAGATGACTCGGCGGGGGTGTCCTCGCCGTCCGACTCCTCGCCGTCCGACTCCCCGCCGTCCGACTCCCCGCCGTCCGACTCCTCGCCGTCCTGGCCCGCGTCCTCGTCGCCGTCCTGGCCCGCGTCGCCGGTGGACTCCGCCGCCGGCTCACCGGACTGGGCCGGATCCTCCGGCGAATCCTCGACCGTCTCGTCGGCCGTCTCGTCCGCGGAAGCCTCGTCGGTCTCCGCGACCACGACCGGCTCGCGCCGCCGCACGGGCGGGCGTCGCAGGTTGTCCCCGGTCACGGCGTCAAAGACGTGCAGGCGGTCGCGCGGGACACAGATGCGCGCGGCCTGACCGGTCTGCAGACGGGCCGGCTCACCCGCGGAGATGGCGGGGAGCTCTGCGACGAAGAAGTTCTGGAAGAGGTCGTAGTCGAGCTCGTCCTCGATCGCCTCGAGCCGCTGCTCGACCTCAGGGTCGACCTCGTAGCCGAGGTAGGCGAGCTGGGTGCCTCCGCTCCACTCGACGTCGTCGACACGTGAGGTGAGCTGTAGGGCGCCCGGCACGGACCGCGCCGCATCGGAGGTCCCGTCCAGGCAGTGTTCCGGGCGGACGCCGAGGATCACCTCCTCACGGTCACCGAGCAGCCGTTCGAGCTCGTCGTCGACGGGGACGTCCAGCATCGGGGAGACGAGGCGCGAACCGCGACGGGTGGCTGGGAACAGGTTCATGGCCGGCTGGCCGAGGAACGCCGCGACGAACAGGTCGGCGGGCTCGACGTAGATCTCCTCCGGTGATCCGGCCTGCCGCACGGCGCCCTGGTGCATGACGACGACGCGGTCGGACAGCGTGAGCGCCTCATCGACCCGCGACGTCGTGAAGATCGACGTGTGAGCGCTCTCGCGCTGCCACTGCGTCACCACGGAACGGACATGGGTGCGCACGCGGTCGGGCTGGGCTGAGAACGGCTCGTCGAAGAGGTAGGCCAGCGCGTCGCGGGTGAGGGAGCGGCCGATCGCGACGCGCTGCCGCTGGGCGTCGTCGAGGTGGACGGGCTTGAGGTCCAGCAGCGACGACAGCGCGAGGAGACCGGCCACCTCGTCGATGCGTTCGGCCAGCTCGGCCTTGTCGTGGCGTCGCAGCCGGGCGGCGAAGGCAAGGTTGTCGTGGGTGTCGAGGTGCGGATGGAGCGCGTGGTCCTGGAAGACCAAGGCGAGGTCGCGATCGCGTGCGCCGACGGCGTTGACGACGACGCCGTCGAGGAGCACGTCGCCGTCTGCGTGCTCGTCCAGCCCGACGAGCACGCGCAGGAGCGCGGTCTTGCCCGCTCCGGGCGGTCCACAGACGACGACGGTCTCACCCGAGGGGACGTGCAGGTCGACGCCGTCCAGGAGCATGCTGCCGTCGGGAGCGTCCAGGAAGACGCCTCGCAGCTCGATCGAGGTCATCGGTACGTCCTTCCGATCAGGTGGGCGATGCGACGCGGGGCGAGCGCCAGCAGCACGACGACCGGCAGCAGCCACATCAGGCCGACTGCGGCAGCAGTCGAGGAGGTGGAGTCGGCGCTCTGCGACGCCAGGAGCAGGGTGGCCGGCAGCGTCCGGGTCTCCGGCCCGGGCGCCACAGCGGCCCCGAGCACCGCGTCACCGGCCGTCACGACAAAGACCAACAGGGTGACGAGCACGAGCACCGGGGCGAGCGCTGGCAGCACGAAGGTCCGCAGCTCCTGACGGCGGGTGGCTCCGTCGGCGCGTACGGCATCGCGCAGGTTCCACGGCGCGTGCAGCATGACGGTGACGTTGAGCCACAGTGCGAGCGGGAGCGCGATCAGCAGCGTCGGGGCCACCAGCGCGAGCGGCTCGTCGGCCACCCCGAGGTCGAGCAGCTGGACGGCGATCGGACCCGCGAGCGCGACCACGGGGAGCAGCAGCACCGCGACGAACAACCCGTAGAGCACGCGCCGGCCCCGGACTCTGCGCTGCGCGAGGGCATAGGCCGCGGGGATGGTCACCAGCATCGCGACGAGCGTGGCGAGCCCGGCCACGAGAGCCGAGGTGACGGCGGCACGACGCAGCTCGCCCGGGCTCACCACGGCGTCGAAGGCCGCCCAGGAGATCGACGTCGGCCACAGGTCCCTCGGCGGAGCGTCGCCCACGGATGTCGCGACGGTGAACATCCACAGCAGCGGCAGGAGGGTGAGCACGACGAGCAGCTCAACCCCGAGCACCGCCCACAGCGACAGCGGGCGACGGGTGTCGGCCACCAGGACGCCGACGGCTCCAGTCACCATCAGCAGCAGGGCCACGGCGAGCCACACCCACCGGTCGGGGCCGGTGATCACCAGGACGCCGACGTTGGCGATGACGAAACCGACGAGGAAGGCGCCGGTGGCGGCCCACAGGCGTGAACGGACGGTAGGTCTCACAGCACCCTCCTCACGCCGAGCAGCTTCGCCAGGACGATGCCGACGATGGCCGCCAGGATCAGCAGCAGGACCGACGTCGCGGCTCCGAGACCGAGCTCGAACGCCTCGAACGTGGAGTCCCAGACGAGCACCGAGACGGTCTCGCGGGTGGGGTCGCCGGCGATCAGGGGGGCCTCGACGACGCGCACCGCATCGAGGGCGCGGTACACGACGGCGACGGCGATCGCGGGGGCGGCCGCCGGGCGGGTGACGCGCCAGAAGCGCTGCCAGGCGTTGGCGCCGTCCGCGACGGCTGCCTCGCGCAGCGCCGGGGAGACGCGGGCGAGTCCGGCCAGCAGGATGAGGGTCGTGATGCCGGTACCGCGCCACACCTCGCCCGCCAGCAGGGCGGCAAGCCCGGCGATCGCGGAGTCGTCGTCGTAGCCGAACCACTCCGGTCCGAAGCCGACGGTGAGCGCGTCGCGCCACAGCACGGCCGTCACGACGGACAGGAGCGCGAAGGGCACGAGGAGCAGCCCCAGGAGCCAGCGTCGGCCGTGGACGATGCGGCGCAGCGCCGTGGCAAAGGCACTGGCCAAGGCGAGCTGCACGATGACCGCCACCACCACGAAGCCGATCGTGGTGGCCACGGCGGTCCACCAGGTGCGGTTGGAGAGCACCGAGCCGTAGATGTCGAGACCGGCGAACGAGCGGTCGGCCGGGGTCACGAGCGAGGACTGGAACAGGGAGTCGTAGACCGCCTTGCCGAGCGGCCACGCGGTGACCACCAGCAGCAACACCGTGGCCGGCAGGACCCACCACAGGCCGCCTCGTTCCAGACGTCGCGGACGCCTCGACCGGCCCTGGCGACGGCTCGATCCGGCCGGCACTGCAGCGATCGGCACCTGGTCACCGGTGCCCGCGTCCTCCGGATCCGGGTCCACCGGGCCCGTGCCCTCGCGGCCGGCGTTCTCGACGCCCGTGTCCTCGCGGCCGGCGTCCTCTGCTGCCTCCTCGACCTCCACCGGCGGATCCGTCTGCGCTGTCTCGGGGGCGTCCTCGCCCTGGGTCGGTGCCCGCGGCGCGCGGGGGCCGTCCTCCTGCACCGGTGGTGGCTGCGCAGCATCCTGCGCCCCAGCATCCTCGACCGGCCCAGCATCCTCGACCGGCCCAGCATCCTCGACCGGCCCAGCATCCTCGACCGGCCCAGCATCCTCGACCGGCGCGGCCTCTGGGGCGTCGGCCGCGGCCTCCTGGTCCGGCTGCTCCTTGCGGCGACCCCACCTCATGGCAGCCTCCCGCCCACAGCATCGCGCACGGCGTGCTCGGACTCCCGTGGCGTGACTTCGGGGTCGACGTCGGCGGTGGGCAGCCAGGTCCGCAGGATCGCCTCACGGACCCGAGGCCAGTAGGGAGTCGACGGCACGGTGGCGCCCGACCGAACCGCAGGTTCGGTGACCTCGGCCAAGGGGTACCCGGCGACGACCGCCTCGTCCTCGTAGGTGCTGGCACGGGCCGCGCTGTGGCCGGACTCGACCATGATCTCGCGCATCGACGTGGGCGAGGTGAGGCACGAGATGGCGTCGTAGGACAGCTCGGAGTCGGGGGCGTACAGCGGAACCGCCAGGCCGGCGCCGTCCACCGGGGCGATGCTCTCCTCCTCGACCACCGGGAAGGGAGCCCACTGCAGGTCACGGGCGACGCCGGACAGGGCCGGCTCGGAGACGACCGAGCTGGGCGCCAGGAGGAACGAGCCGCTGCGGGTGGCGAACTTCTCCACGGCATCGCTCGACGGTGGCTCGCCACCGGTGCCACCGATGCGTCCGACGATGCCGGCGGCGCTCTCACCGGCATCGGAATCCAGACCGAGCTTCGGAGATCGACCCTGCCCCTGCAGCACCGTTCCCCCCGCTGCGACGACGAGGGCGTTCACCAGGGAGGGGAATCCGTGGCCGGCCGGGTCGTCGATCTCGATCCGCGCGTCGAGCCGCTCCGCACCGTCCAGCAACGCCTCCCAGGTGATGGGTTCGTCCGTGTCGAGCCCGGCTCGCTCGGCGGCGGTCCCTCGCCACCACAGCATGTAGGGGTCGAACCACCACGGCGCGACCACGAGCCGCTCCCCGTCGCTCGCGGCCAGCAGGGCGCTGGGGAAGACGTCCTCGGCGAACGGCTCCTTGAGCTCCTCGGGGATCGGCGCCAGGTACCCGGCGGCGGAGACCTCGGAGGTGAGCGCATTGTCGAGGGTGATGATGTCCATCGAGTCGTCGTCGGCGGCCAGTCGTCGCACGAGCATCGAGTGGCGCTCGTCGGCATCCTCGGGCAGCTCTTCGACGCTGATCGTGTACTCACCGGCTGCCTCGGTGGTGCAGGACTCCGCCAACGCCTGCGCGTCCACCCGGTCCGGGCCGGTGTACCAGTGCAGCTCAGGGCTTGCGCCGTCGTCGGGTCCGCCCGCGCCGCAGGCCGCGACCGCGAGCAGCACGAGGGCGCACAGGACCCTCACGACTCCCCTCAGGTTCACGGTGCCACTGTGCCACAGCGCCGAGGCCCGGCGGCGGGGTCCGGGGAAGTCGGCAGGCTGGGCGACTCAGGTCAGCGGCTGACGTCCTCCAGCATCTCGGTGACCAGGGCGGCGACCGGTGAACGCTCGGAGCGGGTGAGCGTGATGTGGGAGAACAGCGGGTGACCCTTGAGCTTCTCCACCACTGCGACGACGCCGTCGTGGCGGCCCACGCGCAGGTTGTCGCGCTGGGCGACGTCATGGGTCAGGACCACCTTGGAGTTCGCCCCGATACGCGACAGCACCGTCAACAGCACGTTGCGCTCCAGAGACTGGGCCTCATCGACGATGACGTAGGAGTCGTGCAGCGACCGGCCCCGGATGTGCGTCAGCGGAAGCACCTCGAGCATGCCGCGGTCGAGGATCTCGTCGATGACGTGGTGCGAGGCCACAGCACCGAGGGTGTCGAAGACCGCCTGCCCCCACGGCCCCATCTTCTCGGACTCGCTGCCCGGCAGGTAGCCCAGCTCCTGGCCACCGACTGCGTACAGGGGGCGGAAGACCACCACCTTCTTGTGCTGGCGACGCTCCATCACGGCCTCCAGCCCGGCGCAGATGGCCAGGGCCGACTTGCCGGTTCCGGCCCGTCCGCCGAGGGAGACGATGCCGACCTCGGGGTCGAGCAGGAGGTCGAGGGCAACACGCTGCTCGGCGGATCGGCCGTGGATGCCAAAGGCGTCCTTGTCGCCGCGGACGAGCTGGACTCGCTTGTCGGCGGTGACCCGGCCCAGGCCGCTGCCGGAGTCAGAGAGCAGGACGAGGCCGGTGTGGCACGGCAGGTCCTGTGCTCCGTCGGCATCGATGACCGCAAGGTCCACCGAACCGTCCTCGTAGAGCTGGTCGAGGTCCTCGCGGGCCACCTCCATCTCTCGCATGCCCGTCCATCCGGACTCCAGGGCCAGCTCGGCCCGGTACTCCTCGGCCACGAGGCCGACCGATGACGCCTTGACGCGCATCGGCAGGTCCTTGGAGACGAGGGTGACGTCGCGCCCCTCGACGGAGAGATTCTTGGCCACCGACAGGATGCGCGTGTCGTTGTCGCCCAGGCGGAACCCTGCGGGCAGGGCCTCGGGGTTGGTGTGGTTGAGCTCGACGCGGATCGTGCCGCCCTCCTCGCCGATGGGCAGCGGGACGTCGAGCGTGCCGTGCTTGACGCGCAGGTCGTCGAGGTGGCGCAGTGCGGTGCGTGCGAAGTAGCCGAGCTCGGGGTGGTGGCGCTTGGCCTCCAGCTCGGTGATGACCACCACGGGGACCACGATCTCGTGCTCGTGGAACCGGTGGATGGCCCCCGGGTCGGCCAGCAGGACGCTGGTGTCCAGGACGTAGGTGCGGTGTGCGGACGCGACGCCGGGAGCTGCGTCCTCAGGGGCTGGGGTCTTCGGCGCGGCGGTGCTGTGCTGGTCCGTGCTGTGCTGGTCCGTACTGGGTTGGGCGTTGCTGGTGGAGTCTGGCACGACTACTCCCGAGGACCCGCGCGCCACCTGCGCCGGCCCTACTCCTCGATCCGGGTGGGGCGGCTGAACTCAGGGGCGAGCATCAACACACTCGCAACGTACGTCGGCACCCGTTCCCGGGCGTGGCGACACGCTGGGGCGCACGTGACGTGCGCGTGAACTGTGGGCAACCGACGACCCACGGCAACCCACCCCGCATCCGGCGCAACTCATGCCCCCGTTCCCCCTCCTCGGTGGTTGAGTAGCGCGATCCTGCGTCGCACTCAACCACCGAGAAGCTTGCGCAACCCCTCACTCCCGCTCCGTCCTCGGTGGTTGAGTAGCGCGGACGGCTGGGGGTACCTCCCGCGAGCGCAGCGAGTGGGGGCGGAACGAGCCACGTCATCGCGTATCGAAACCACGTCACCCAACGACGCACACCACCGTCAACGTGGCTTCGATACGCCGCTCGCAGAGCTCGCGTCGCACTCAGCCACCGTGCAGCTCGCGCAGCCCATGACTCCCGGCACCCTTCCTCGGTGGTTGAGTAGCCCTCGGCCAGCTGGGGGTACCTCCCTGCACGGAGCACAGCGAAGTGCTCGGGGGCGGAACGAGCGTCGCCGAGGGCGTTCGAAACCATGACCCTCAAACCGAGGCGCACCCACGTCACCGTGTGCTCACGGCTCGTGAGGCCTCAGGTGCCGAAGCGGCGTTCGCGGGCGGCGTAGGAACGCATGGCACGCAGCAGGTCGACCCGCCGGAAGGCCGGCCAGAGCACGTCGGAGAAGTAGAACTCGCTGTGCACGCTCTGCCACAGCAGGAACCCGGACAGGCGCTGCTCCCCCGACGTGCGGATCACGAGGTCGGGGTCGGGCTGGCCCTTGGTGTAGAGGTGCTCGGCGATGTCGTCGACGACGAGCGTCGACGCGACCTCCTGCAGGGAACGCCCCTTGGCGGCCTGCGCGAGCAACAGCGAACGCATGGCGTCGGTGAGCTCCTGACGTCCGCCGTATCCCACGCACACGTTGACCTGCATGAGTCCTGAGTCCTGCGGCGACGCCGCGGCGGCCCGCTCCAGACGGGCCGAGGAGTCCTCGGGCAACAGCTCGAGGTTCCCGATCAGGCGGACGTGCCAGCGACCGTCGTCGGCGAGTCGGCCGACGAGAGCCTCCACGGCATCGAGGATGCTCACCAGCTCGGCGTGGGGACGCTGCAGGTTGTCGGTGGACAGCACCCAGAACGTCACCGTCCCGACGCCGAGGTCGTGACACCAGCCCAGGAACTCATCGACCTTGGCGGCGCCGGCGGCGTATCCCTGCTCCAGTCCCATGCGGGCATCCTTGGCCCAACGACGGTTGCCGTCGACGATCGCACCGACGTGCCGAGGGAGGCGATCGGTGTCGAGCCGACGGAGAATTCTCCGCTCATATGCCCCGTACGCGAGATCGCTCAGACCCATGGCGCTAATCTCACCACATGACGCGTACCGACTCCGAGACCGTCGTCGACGAGATCGGCGAGCGGTTCCGCGAGAACTTCGAGGAGATCAAGCCCAGGCTGCGCGGCTGGCTGCACGCCGCCACCGCGCCGCTGTCGTTCTTCTCGTTCCTGGTGATGATGGTCATCGCCGACGACGTGCTCGTGCGCGCCGGGGTCGCGGTGTTCATGGTGAGCGCCCTGGCGCTGTTCACGTGCAGCGCGCTGTACCACACCCGACGCTGGTCCGACGAGGCTCGCCTCATCTGGAAACGCATCGACCACGCCAACATCTTCTTGCTGATCGCAGGCTCCTACACGCCCTTCTCGCTGCTCCTGCTGGACACGCGCGAGGCGATCATCATGCTGTCGCTGGTGTGGGGCGGCGCCCTCGCCGGCGTCGCGTTCCGCATCTTCTGGATCGGTGCGCCACGTTGGGCCTACGTCCCGCTGTACCTCCTGCTCGGGTGGGCGGCAGTGCTCTACTGGGGCGACTTCACCGCGAACGCGTCGACCGCCGTGCTGGTCCTCATGATCGTCGGAGGCGGTCTCTACACGCTCGGGGCACTCGCGTACGGCTTCAAGTGGCCCAATCCCTGGCCGCGCTGGTACGGGTTCCACGAGATCTTCCACACGCTGACCATTGCAGCCTTCGTCGTCCACTACGTCGGTGTGAGCCTGCTGGCATACCAGTCACGGTGACATCGCAGGAGCCACCGGACCACGGTGGAGAGCGCCGAAACGACCTCAGCGACCACCACCGGCCGGATGACCCGCCCCAGAGGCAGGCCGGGCCCCCGGCGGGGGTCCCGGGCCGTGGGCGGGAGAAACTTGTGCTCCCGACCGGGGCGTCCCCTGACGACGTCTACGAGGAGATCGGGGCATGGGTCGAGGAGCGCGGCATCTCGCTCTACCCGGCGCAGGACGAGGCGATCCTCGAGCTCGTCTCCGGCTCCAACGTCGTCCTCGCGACGCCGACGGGCTCGGGCAAGAGCCTTGTCGCGACGGCCGCGATCGCCGCAGCCCTGGCGCGCGATGAGTGCGCCGTCTACACCGCCCCCATCAAGGCGTTGGTGAGCGAGAAGTTCTTCGACCTGTGTGCCGTCTTCGGACCGGAGAACGTCGGCATGATGACCGGCGACGCCTCCGTCAACGCCGATGCTCCCGTCATCGCCGCCACGGCCGAGGTCGTGGCCAACCTCGCCCTGCGTGAGGGGTCGGCCGCCGACGTCGGCCTGGTGGTCATGGACGAGTTCCACTACTACGCCGACCCGGACCGCGGGTGGGCGTGGCAGGTGCCACTGCTGGAGCTCCCGCGAGCACAGTTCCTGCTGATGTCCGCCACGCTGGGCGACACCACCCGGCTCGAGCGCGACCTGACGCGCCGCACGGGACGCGAGACAGCGCTCGTCGCCTCCACCGAACGTCCGGTCCCCCTCGTCACGTCCTACGTCACCACGCCGGTGCAGGAGACGGTCACCGAGCTGGTCGAGACGCACCAGGCGCCTGTCTACATCGTCCACTTCACCCAGGCCGCGGCCCTGGAGCGGGCGCAGGCGCTGAGCAGCGTCAAGCTGGCGAGCCGGGAGCAGCGCGACACGATCGCCGAGGCGATCGGCGGGTTCCGGTTCACGTCGGCCTTCGGCAAGACGCTCTCGCGCCTGGTCCGCATGGGCATCGAGGTGCACCACGCGGGGATGCTGCCGCGGTACCGGCGTCTTGTGGAGCAGCTCGCCCAGCAGGGCCTGCTGGTCGTGGTGTGCGGCACCGACACGCTCGGTGTCGGCATCAACGTGCCCATCCGCACCGTGCTGTTCAGCGGGTTGTCCAAGTACGACGGCCGCCGCCACCGACAGCTGCAGGTACGCGAGTTCGCCCAGATCGCCGGCCGTGCGGGACGTGCCGGGTTCGACACGACGGGTGCGGTCGTCGTGCAGGCACCCGAGCACGAGGTGGAGAACCTCAAGGCCCTCGCCAAGGCCGGCGACGACCCCAAGAAGCGGCGCAAGGTGGTGCGCAAGAAGCCGCCCGAGGGGCACGTGACCTGGAACGAGTCCACGTACGAGCGGCTCACCACCGGCACACCGGAGGCCCTCACCTCACGCCTGCAGGTCAGCCACTCGATGGTGCTCAACCTGTTGACCCGCACCGGGGACGTGCGGGCCGCCGCCGAGCACCTGGTGAGGGAGAGCGACGAGGACGACGCGGCACAGCAGCGGCTGCTCGCCGAGGTTGACGCGATCATCGCGTCGCTGCTGGCGAGCGGTGTCGTGGAGGAGGTGGACCCACCGGAGGTCGGTTCGCCTGAAGTCGAGGCCGAAGGAGCCGCCGAGCGTGGGGGCACGCTGCGCCTCACGGTGGACCTGCAGAAGGACTTCGCGCTCAACCAGGCCTTGTCGCCCTTCGCGGTGGCGGCCCTGGAGCTGTTGGACCGCGAGGCGCCGGACTATGCCCTCGACGTCGTCTCGGTCATCGAGGCGACCGTGGAGGACCCACGTCCAATCATCCGCGCCCAGCTGGACCGCGCACGGGGCGAGGCCGTCGCGCAGATGAAGGCCGACGGGATCGAGTACACCGAGCGCATGGAGCTCCTGGAGGACGTCGAGCACCCACAGCCGCTGCGCGACGTGCTGGAGGCGGCGTACGAGACGTACAGCCAGAGCCATCCCTGGGTGCGCGACCACGAGCTGCGGCCCAAGTCGGTGGTGCGGGAGATGGCGGAGCGGGCGATGACGTTCTCCGAGGTCGTCTCGGAGTATCGCCTGGCCCGCTCCGAGGGGGTGGTGCTGCGCTACCTGAGCGACGTCTACCGGGCCCTGGGACGCACCGTGCCGCAGTACGCGCGCACCGAGGAGCTCATCGACATCATCGAGTGGCTGGGCGAGCTCGTGCGGCAGACCGACTCCAGCCTGCTCGATGAGTGGGAGGAGCTGGTCGACCCCAAGGACCCACAGACCATCGAGCGGGCGCGTGAGGTGGCCGAGGAGGGCCGGGCTCCGCACGCCGTCACGCGCAACGAGCGCGCGTTCCGGGTGCTGGTGCGCAATGCGGCGTTCCGCCGGGTGGAGCTGGCCGCGCTGGGACGCTGGGACGACCTCGCCGAGCTCGATCCCGACGTCGACTGGGCGGCGGCCATCGAGGCGTACGACGCGGAGTACGCCGCGGTGCCGTCTGCCGCCCAGGGCCCGGATCCCTCGCAGCGGCCCTCCGCCGCCCCCGGCCCGGCACCCCCGCCGATCGGCACCGGGGCGCAGGCCCGGGGGCCGGCGATGTTCACGGTGAGCACCGAGGGCCGGACGTGGCACGTCAGGCAGACGTTCGACGACCCGCAGGGCCACCGGGACTGGGGCTTCTCGGCGACGGTCGACCTCGACGCCAGCGACGAGTCTGGCCAGGCCGAGCTCACAGTCACCTCGGTGGGCCCATTCTGACGTCTCGGCCCGTGATCGGTGCCTTCTCCCACCGAATGCCGGACACAGGCCCTGATCGGTGTCTCAGCAACCGAATCGGGCGTCTCTGGGTTGCTGAGGCACCGATCGGCAGCCCTCCACGACGTCCTGGCCGCCCGCCGACGTGGACTGTCACCGCTGTTTACACTAGGTTCGACGTGGCCTGAGTCACTCATCGAACCCCGGGGGTCCCGATGCCGTCCGTCATCACTCGTCGCACCGTCGGCGCCTTCGCCCTCTCGCTCGTCCTCGTCGCCTCCTCCACCAGCGGGGCGACCCCGGCCACCGATGACCCGGTGCCCGACGACGTGGCGCCCGACGCTCCCATCGGCCTGGCCGAGTGCGACGAGGGTTCCGCTCCGGAGACCGGGGTCCAGGGCCAGGTGCCCCGCGAGGACCGCATCTCCAAGCGCAGCCGCGACCCGTACACCTGCAACCTGGAGAAGCTCGGTGACCTCCAGGGCTCCGGTGCCGGCATCCTGAGCGCCAAGTACGAGAACTGTGTCTTCTTCGGCTCCTTCGGGCCGTCGCTGCTGACTGGCCGGCCCGGCGTGCAGGTCATCGACGTCTCCGACCCCGAGTCCCCCCGCCACGTGCGGACGCTGCGGAGCCCGGCGATGGCCGCCGGCACCTGGGAGACCCTCAAGGTCAACGAGGAGCGCGGGCTGCTCGCGGCGGTGGGCACCACGGCCCTCATCGGCGCGCTGAAGTTCGACGTCTACGACATCTCCTCGGACTGCACCGACCCCCAGCTCACCAACGGCATCGCCGGCTCCGACACGATCTCCGCACCGGTCGACGTCCTCGGCCACGAGGGCAACTGGTCTCCCGACGGACGCACGTACTACGCGACCTCCACCGGCGGCGGCTGGCTGACGGCGATCGACGTCGAGGACCCGGCCAAGCCGCGCAAGATCTGGAGCGGGTCCACCGGGTTCGGCAACCACGGACTCTCCGTGAGCGACGACGGCAACACCCTCTACGGCGTGACCCTCTTTCCCGGTGGTGTACAGATCTTCGACGTCTCCTCCATCCAGGACCGTCACGGCCACCCGCGGCCGCAGGAGATCGGCTCGCTCTCCTGGGACGACGGTGAGCTGACCCAGCACACCATCCCCATCACCCAGGACGGCCGCGAGTACCTCGTGGTCGTGGACGAGGCCGGTGGCGGATCAGCCCGCATCCTGGACATCGAGGATCCGACGTCCCCGGAGCTGGTGCGCAACATCCGCCTGGAGATCAACCGTCCCGAGCACCACGACAAGCGTCGCGCCGACACCGGAGGCGACGGGCTCTGGGGCTATGAGGCCCACTACTGCAACGTCGACCGCCGCGACGAGCCGACCGCGCTCGGCTGCGGGTTCGTCCAGTCCGGCATCCGTGTCTTCGACATCGCCGACGTCCGCAAGCCACAGGAGATCGCGTACTACAACCCCGGCGGCATCGGCGGCGGGCCGGAGAACCTCCTGCGGCTGGCCAACTCGCCGCACGCGCTCGTCGTGCTCGCACCACCGCTCATCTCCTTCCGGGACCTCTCGCTCTCCAACCTGATCGGCACGGTGCAGCCCGACATGAACACCGACTGGTGCATGTCGCCGCCGTTCTTCGTGGGTGACGACCAGCTGTGGTTCACCTGTTCCGACAACGGACTCATCACCACGAGGTTCACCGACGGCGCCGGCCGCACATGAGTCGTGGGCGTCTGCTGACGCTCGGGGTCGCCCTGGCGGGCCTCGGCGTCGCCGTCGGGTGGTTCGCAGGACTCCTCGTGCACGGCGACGGTCACGAGCAGCACGAGGCGCAGGAGCCGGCCGCGGCCGATATCGGGTTCAGCCAGGACATGGTGGTCCACCACGAGCAGGCGGTGGAGATGGCGCGGATCGTGCAGGGGCGGGTCGAGGGTCGTGTCGGCGTCCTGGCTGCGTCCATCCTGGAGGTCCAGACCCGCGAGGTCGGGATCATGCGGGGCTGGTTGGACCTGTGGGGCGCCTCTCAGGTGGCCGGGGAGCCCATGGCGTGGATGGACGGTGAGCATGCGGGACACGGCGAGGAGTCATCCGGCGATGCCCCGATGCCGGGGCTGGCGAGCGTGTCGGAGATGCAGTCACTCGACGACCTGACCGGCGAGGAGCTGGAGGTCCAGTTCCTGCAGCTCATGCTCCGCCACCACGAGGGCGGGATCGAGATGGCCGAGCACGGGAGCCGGATGGCCTCCGTTGACGCCGTCTCGGCGCTGGCCCGATCGATGAGCGTGGAGCAGCAGCAGGAGTCCGAGCTCATCGTGCAGCTGCTCGCCGAGCGAGGCGCCGACCCCGAGCTCGACCCGTCCTAGTCCACACCGTCGACGTGATCTCACGACGTCGCCCACCGAGGCGAGTCAGCCCTCCAGGTCGTCGGGCTCTGTCGTGGGCAGGGAGCAGACGAAGTCGCGGCAGACATAGGCGGCCGGTCGTCCCTCAAGAGCCGTGCGGCCGGCCAGCAGCGGCACGTCGTCGCTCGGCTGGCTCGCGACGACGACGGCACCGGGGCTCCTGCGACGCAGCGCGGCACGGTGCAGGGCATCGCGCTGCGGACCGGCCGGGCCGACGACCGCGATCTCTTCCGGCCCGGCGAGCACCGCCTCGCCCGCCGCCAGCGTCCAACCGGCGAACCGCGGGGCCTTGCGGCCCACCACCGCGGCGCTCGCCAGCGCTGACTCCGCACCGGTGCGGAACCGCTGCTCGCCGGTGACCGCTGCCGCCGCCAAGAAGGCGTGCGCGACCGCCGACGTGCCGCAGGGGTAGGCATTGTCAGTGACGTCCTGAGGGCGCACGAGCAACGGCTCGACGTCGTCAGCGGTGTCGAAGAACCCACCCTCGGGGTCGACGAAGTGCTCCAGCACCCGGTCGAGCACCCACGACGCGCGACGCAGCCACACCGCGTCGCCGGTGATGCCCAGCACCGCCAGGAACGCCTCGGCCACGCAGCCGTGGTCCTCCAGGACACCGGCGTGCCCGCCGGCGACGCCGTCTCGCGAGGTCCGCAGGAGACGACCGTCGTCGACCCCGTGCACCGTGGCGAGCAGCTCGGCCGACGCGACGGCGGCCTCGGCGTAGCGTGGCTCGTGGAGCAGCACCGACGCCTGCGCCAGTGCCGTGACGGCAAGACCGTTCCACGCCGCGACGACCTTGTCGTCGCGCTCCGGCCGGGTCCGCTGCGATCGTGCGGCAAGCAGCCGGGCCTTGACGTCGGCCCAGCGCTGCGGGTCGTCCGGGTCCTCACGCAGCTGCAGGGTCGAGTACCCGCGCTCGAAGGTGCCCGGACCGGTGACGCCGAGCAGCCTGACCGCCCACGATCCGTCCTCGGCACCGAGGACCTTCATCAGCTGGTTGGGGTTCCAGACGTAGTAGGCGCCCTCGTGGACCTCCCCCTGCTGGTCGACACTGTCGGCGTCCAGCGCGGAGGCGAACCCGCCGTGTGGCGTGCGCAGCTCGGTCAGCAGGAAGTCAGCCGTCTCCCTGGCGATTCGCTCTACGAACGGGTCGTCCTCCACGCGGGCCAGGTGCAGGTAGGTCCGCAGCAGCAGTGCGTTGTCGTAGAGCATCTTCTCAAAGTGCGGCACCTGCCAGTGCCGGTCGACGCTGTACCGGGCGAAGCCGCCGCCGAGCTGGTCATACATGCCGCCGCGGGCCATCGCCTGCGTCGTGGCGCGCACGACCGCCAGACTCCGGACATCTCCGGTGCGTGCATGCTGACGCAGCAGGAACTCCAGCACCATCGACGGTGGGAACTTGGGGGTGCCGCCGAAGCCCCCGGCCTCGTCATCGTGCTGACCGTTGAGTGAGCTGGCAGCCGCGTCCAGCGCATCGGCGTCCAGGGCACCGCCGCGAGCGTCGATCCGTTCGCGCAGGTGCTCCAGCACGTCGCCACCGACCTGCAGCACCTCCTCGCGCCGGTTCTGCCAGGCGTCGACGAGCCCTTGCAGGATCTGCGTGAAGGCCGGCATCCCGCGGTTCGGCTCGGGCGGGAAGTAGGTGCCGGCGAAGAACGGGCGGCCGTCCGGGGTGAGCACGACGGTCATCGGCCAGCCGCCCTGGCCGGTCATGGCCTGGGTGGCCTGCATGTAGACGGCGTCGATGTCGGGCCGTTCCTCGCGGTCGACCTTGATGTTGACGAAGTGGTCGTTCATGTAGGCAGCGGTGGCGGCGTCCTCGAACGACTCGTGCGCCATGACATGGCACCAGTGGCACGCGGCGTACCCGACGCTGAGCAGGATCGGCCGGTCGAGCTCTTTCGCCAGCGCGAGGGCCTCGGGCCCCCACTCCCACCAGTCGACGGGGTTGTCCGCGTGCTGCAGGAGGTACGGACTGGCCGCTTCGCCGAGACGGTTCATGCCCACCATCATCACGCAGACACCAGACACACCCCGCAGGCCCGCTCCGCGATGCGAGGAGACCCACAGCCGCGAGCCTCCCGGTCGAGAGGATGACAAGCGGCGAAGCCACCGCGACCGGCGTACGGATGGCCGGAGGCATCGGGCCACGGCAGGCCGACCCTGCCGGTCGGCTCGGCGCGGTGCTGGCTGAGCGATGGACCCTCAGGCGGAATGGTACAAAGCGACGACTGGGGCGGCGGTCTGCCGCTGCAGCTCCTCGAAGGTCACCCCGGGAGCCAGCTCCACGGCAGCCAGTCCGTCCGGGACGACATCGAGGACGCCGAGGTCGGTGATCACCCGGTCGACCACTCCCCTGCCGGTCAGCGGCAGGGTGCACTCGGGCAGCAGCTTGGCGGCGCCGTCGCGGGCCACGTGGTCCATCACGACCACGACGCGGCGGGCTCCGTGCACGAGGTCCATCGCGCCACCCATCCCCTTGATCATGGCGCCGGGGACGGTCCAGTTCGCGAGGTCGCCCTGGGCGGAGACCTGCAGAGCACCGAGGATCGCCAGGTCGATCTTGCCGGCGCGGATCATCGCGAAGGACTGTGCGGAGTCGAAGTACGAAGCCCCCGGCACGACCGTGACGGTCTGCTTGCCGGCGTTGATCAGGTCCGGGTCCACCTGTTCCGCGGTCGGGAACGGGCCTAGCCCGAGGATCCCGTTCTCGCTCTGGAGCGCCACCCCGACGCCTGGCGGCAGGTGGTCGGGAACACCTGTCGGCAGGCCGATACCGAGATTGACGTAGTCGCCGTCGCGGACCTCCCTGGCAGCGCGGGCGACCATCTGCTCACGCGTCCACGGCATCGGGCACCTCCGGTCGGAGAGTCAGCTTCTCGACGTGCTTGTCGGCGGCTTGCTCCGGCGTCAGCGCCACCACTCGGTGCACGAACACCCCGGGCAGGTGGACAGTGTCCGGGTCCAGCTCGCCGGGCTCGACGAGGTGTTCGACCTCGGCAACCGTGACCCGGCCGGACATCGCAACCAGGGGGTTGAAGTTGCGTGCGGACCTGCGGAAGACCACGTTGCCGTGCCGATCGCCCTTCCAGGCCCGGATGAGTGCGAAGTCCGCGGCGATCGCCTCCTCCAGGACGAAGTCCTGCGGCCCCGCCGGTGTCGCGAACTGCTGCACCGGTTTCGGGGGTGAGGCCAACGCCACGCCTCCGTCGGCGCCATAGCGCCACGGCAGTCCGCCGTCGGCGACCTGGGTGCCCACACCTGTGCGAGTGAAGAAGGCAGCGATACCGGCGCCCCCGGCGCGCAGCCGCTCCGCCAGGGTGCCCTGCGGCGTCAGCTCGACCTCGAGCTCGCCGGCAAGGTACTGACGGGCGAACTCCTTGTTCTCGCCGACGTACGACGCCACCATGCGTCGTACCCGTCCGGCCGAGAGCAGCAGCCCCAACCCCAAGTCGTCGGCGCCGCAGTTGTTCGAGACCAGCTCCAGGTCGGTGGTGCCCCGCTCGAGCAAGGCCTGGATCAGGACACTGGGAACGCCACTGACCCCGAATCCCCCGACCGCGACGGTGGCCCCGTCAACGACGTCGGCCAGCGCCGCCGCCGCAGAGGGAACGAGCTTGTCGAGCCCGGTCATCCCGGCGCGACCTCCTGGGAGAGCCAGGGGTAGCGGGCGGTGTCCGCGTCGGCGTAGTCCGGGTCGAGATAGACGAACAGTCGCTGGATCTTGCCGTCGCGGATCTCGAAGACGTCGCACCAGCGGCCGGCGTGGGTCACCCCCGCGCGCCACTCGCTGCCGTCGGCGGTGCGTCCCGAGGAGGTGCCCTCCACCACGACGGTGTCACCGGCATGGATGTAGTTGAGGTAGGCGTAGTCGTGGGTGATCGCGGAGAGGAGGCCGGCCACCGCGCCGAAGGCCGCCTTGATCTCGTCGATGCCGTTCGCCAGGCCCCACTTGGGGAAGTAGAGCTGGGCGTGGTCGTCGAAGAGGTCGAAGAAGTCCTCCCCGCGGTCAAGACGCTTGAGGTACTCCAGGGCGATGGTCTTGCGCTGTTCGTCGCTCATCGGAGCGAGGGTCTGGGACATGCTCGTACTCTCTGTGGTTGGGAACGGGTCTCGGCTCAGCGGAGCTGGGTCGACAGGACGGTGCTGAGGGCGTCGCGGAGGGTCCCGTGCGGGTCATCGACGGCACCCAGGGAGCGGAACGCGACGTATCGATCGGGGCGGACGACCAGCACACCGTCGTCGGCGATCTCACGGTGCTTCAGGAAGGAGAACCGGACGTCGACGAGGTCCGCGTCCAGGATGCCCACCGTCCCGGCGACGAGGGGCAGGTCGTTCTCGGCTGCGATCTTCTCGGCTGCCTCCGCCCAGGCGTGACCGTCGGTGCCGGTCAGCACGAGGAACTTGCCGCCGTGGACCAGGTTGCCGAGGGGGAAGCGCTCGCCCTCCTTCTCCACGAAGGCGTGCGGCAGGGGCGCGCCGGGCTGGGTGCTGGGCTCGTAGAGGCGGACCGGGTCGAGCGGTTCGCGCATCGGGCTGCCGTCGGCGACGACGGCCGTGGAGTCGTACCGGTAGCCGAACTCGGTGTGATGGTGGTGGAACTCGATCGTCTGGGACGCCACGGCCTGGTTGAGGGCGTGGCGCTTCTCTGCCGAGCCGGGCAGGTCGTGCCACAGCGGTGCCAGCTCGGCCCAGTTCTCCTCCGGGGTCTTGTCGTCCGACAGGTTCAGCGCCTGATCGATGGTGAAGTGGTTCATCGCGTTGGCGATCGCGTTGTCGATGTTGTTCTGGTCGACCGGCTTGCGCTCGGCCTCGTAGGTGTCGAGCAGCGGGTCGCCTGCCCGGCCGGCGAGGACCGCGGCCAGCTTCCAGGCCAGGTTGTAGACGTCGGCGATGGCCGAGGTGAGGCCGAGCCCACCGGTCGGGGGGTGGCGGTGTGCCGCATCGCCGGCGAAGAACACCCTGCCCTTGCGGAACTGGTCGGCAATCACGCCCTCCATGACCCATGGGCTGATCTTGTGGACGGTGACCGGGTGATCGGCCGGGAGACCCAGGGTTGCGTACATGCGCTCGAGAACCTTCTCCGGCTGCATGGCGTCGGGGTCGTCGTTGGCGTACTGCATGTGGCAGACCCATTCCTCGGACTCCGGGCCCCAGTGGTCGGGGCCCATCGGCACGAGGACGCCGCTCCACGAGCCGCCGAAGCTGGGGTTGACCAGCCAGCGGATGAGGATGTCGTCGTCGGTGGCCCACTGCGAGAGGTCAGTCGTCATGTGCACCGAGACCAGCTTCATGATGTCCCGTGGACCGCTCATCCCGACGCCGACCAGGTTGCCGATGGTGCGACCACCGTCGGCGGCGATGAGGTACTGCGACCGGACGGTGTACTCACTGTCGGTGTTCTTGTCACGGATCGTCGCGGTGACGCCCTCATCGTCCTGGACGAGGTCGAGGAGCTCGTTGTTGAAGCGCACGTTGCCCGGGTTGAGCTTCTCGGCATGATCCTTGAGCACCGGCTCCAGACGGACTTGGGGCAGGTTGCAGGTGCGGCAGGCACTGGCGGCGATGTAGTCAGGGTCGGTGTACCCGCCTCCCCAGACCTCGAGCTCACCGAGCTTGCGGCCGTAGTCCTCGTGGTCTCCGGCGAGGCCGGCGTACCAACCGGTGGCCCGCATGTTCTCCGCGGGCGTGCTCCGCTGGTAGATCTCGGGCGCGACACCGGCCTCGGTGAAGATCTCCATGGCGCGCTGGTTGAGCACGTGGGCCTTCGGCAGGGTGGAGGTGTGCGGGAGCGAGCTCACCAGGAGTGACTCGACACCGAGGGTGGACAGCATCATCGATGCGGTGAGGCCTGCGCCTCCTCCGCCCACGATGAGGACGGGGACTTTGATCTCAGTCATGAGTGCTCCTTGGGTCGGCAGGTGGTGTGGTCAGACAGGCGGTCGGAGGGCTGGCACACGCACGGGCGTCGGCGGTGACCCGTCGGGGTCAGCCGGCGCTGTGTGCGCCAGTCATGTGGGCGGCGACGTCCTCGGGGAGGAGGAACGATGGTGGCGGCGGCGGACCCCAGCTGAACAGGCCCTTGGCGCCTTCCAGTTCTTCCGGAGTCCAGAGCTGGTCGTCGACGACACAGTCCATGTCGGAGTAGTACTCGCTGAAGTTGCCGGCGGGGTCCTTGAGGTACCAGAAGAAGTTGGACCCGGCGTAGTGGCGACCCAGACCCCAGACGTGGCGCTCGGGGTGGTCCTCGAGCATGGCCATCGCGCCGCGTCCGATCTCATCGACGTCCTCGACCTGCCAGGAGGTGTGGTGCAGGAAGTTCATCGGGGCGGCTGCGACCAGGACGTTGTGGTGATCGTTCGAGCAGCGCAAGAACGCCCCGGTGCCGACGATGCGGTCACTGACCTTGAAGCCGAGGCCGTCAGTGAAGAAGCGCTGCGTCGCCTCCATGTCGACGCTCCCGATCACGACGTGGCCGAGCTTGCGGGGGCGGACCGGGCCCTCCCGGACGATGCCCGGCGCACGAGGCTCGGTGCGCTCCAGACGCCCCACCCCGTTGTACGGCGTTGGCGGCAGCTCCGGCTGCTCCAGGCGGGGCGCCACCCGGACGACGGCCCGGAATCCCGCGATCGGCTCCTCGGCGCTCACCGAGGTGTCGTCCTGGGTGACGTCCAGGCCCAGGGCACGAAGCCGCGAGGCAACCCTCTGCAGGTCGTCGGCATCGTCGGCGCCGATGGAGATCTCGACGAGGCGGCGGGTCGGCGCCGAGACGAGGTGCAGCTGCTCACCACCGTCGACGGTGGCGAAGGAGGAGGGGCTGGTCGGATCGAGGCCGAACTGGTCGTAGTAGGCGGCCGTACTGGCGACGTCGGGGACGCCGATGGTGACGTTGTTGAGGCGGTGCAGGGCCATGACTGTCTCCTTTGACTCAGGCCGAGGTGCCGACGAAGCGGTGGCGTAGCTCGCCGATGCCCTCCACCCAGCTGACGAGCACGTCACCCGGTTGGAGGTAGCGCTGTGGGGAGCGGCCCTGGCCGACTCCCGATGGGGTGCCGGTGAAGATCACGTCGCCGGGGTACAGCGTGGCGGTCGCGGACAGCCGAGAGATGAGCTCGGGGACCGAGAAGACCAGGTCGGACGTGCGGCTCTTCTGGACGGTCTCCCCGTTGATCGCGCAACCAAGCTCGAGATCGTCAGGGTCCGCGAACTCGTCCGGGGTGACCAGCAGCGGGCCCATCGGCCCGAAGCCGGGGTGCGACTTCGCGAGGCTGAACTGCGGCACCGGGCCGGCCAGCTGGGCCACCCGCTCGGACAGGTCCTGCCCGACGGTCAGGGCGGCGACGTGGGACCAGGCGTCCTCGGCGCTGACGTCCCGGGCGGTGCGCCCGATCACCACGACCAGTTCGACCTCCCAGTCGACGTCACCGTCGGGGAGCTCGATGTCCCCCTCGGGTCCCGTGAGCGACGAGGTGAACTTTGTGAACGTCGGTGGTTGCTCGGGCACCGCGTGGCCGGCCTCGGCGGCGTGCTCGCGGTAGTTCAGCCCGATCGCGAACACCTGGGTCGGCCGGGTCACGGGCGTCTCCAGCACGGCCCGACTCGCGGGTGCGGTGATCTCGACGCTGGCGGCGTCGAGGCCGACGGCCCAGGCGTGGAACTCCGTCCACCGGTCGAGCACCGCACTCGGGTCGCTGGCGAAGCGGCCGGCGCTGGCGCTCTCGACGTCGACATCACCCTCTGACAGACGGATGACCAGCCGTCCCTCTACGTTCGCGAGCTTCATGCCCGTCCTCCTTCGTCGTACGTGACCGATGTCACTAGTGAAGCACAGTGATTTCGCATGCACAAGTAATATTCGAATATATAGATGCAGTGCGCACCGTGCTATCGTGCGCACATGGCTGCAAAGGAACGTGCGAGCACCGAGGTCGTGCACTCCCGAATGCGCGCCGACGTGCTCGCCGGCGTCTACTCCCCGGGCGAGAAGCTGAAGTTCGCCGACCTCTGTGAGCGGTACGCCGCCAGCGTGGCCGTCGTCCGCGAGTCACTGACCCGGCTCGTCGAGCAAGGCCTGGCCGTCTCCGAGCCTCGGATCGGCTTCCGGGTGACACCACTCTCGCTCGAGGACCTGCTCGACCTGACCGCCACGCGCTGCGACATCGAGGGGCTCGCCCTCGGCCATGCTGTCGACCGCGGAGACGTCGAGTGGGAGTCACGCCTGGTGGCAGCGCACCATGTCCTCGAGCGCACTCCCCTCCTGGCCGACGACGACCCGCCACGAGTGTCCGACCAGTGGGAGGCGGCACACGCGGCCTTCCACGCCGCGCTGATCGAGGGCTGTGGCAGTCAGCGACTGCTGTGCATGACCGAGTCCCTGCGCGATGCCTCCGAGCTCTACCGGCGCTGGTCGCGTCCGTTCGACAAGGACCGCGACGTCGCCGCCGAGCACCGCGGACTGCTCGAGGCGGCTCTCGCCCGCGACGCCGACCTGGCGGTCACCCGTCTGCGCGACCACTTTGGCCGGACGGCCGAGATCCTGCAGGAACATCTCATCGACCGGACCGACGAGGATGACACCCATGCCCAAGACCGACCCGGAGCCCGTGCGTGACCCACGCCAGGACCACCTACTCACCCCGGCGAACTGCGTCGTCGCACTGATCGACTTCCAACCCGAGCAGTACTCCACGGTTACCAGCGCCAGCCGCGAGGAGATCAACCTCAACGTGGTCGCACTCGCCCGGCTCGCCCACGCGTACGAGGTGCCCGTCGTCGTGTCGACCGTCGGCGTGGACCTCGGCGTCAACCAGGGCACCGAGCAGGCCATCCTCGACGAGCTGCCCGGCGTCACCGAGATCGACCGCACAGGCGTCAACGCCTGGGAGGATCCGGACTTCCGCGCGGCGATCGAGGCGACGGGGCGGCGCAAGGTCGTCATCGCCGGCCTGTGGACCGAGGTCTGCTTGGCCTTCCCGACCCTCGACATGCTCGGCGAGGGCTACGACGTCCACCCCGTCGCCGATGCCGTGGGCGGCATCAGCCAGGTCGCCCACGACCGCGCCTTCGACCGGATGATCGCCGCCGGCGCGCGCCCGGTCACGGCCATCTCCTTCGGCTCCGAGCTCATGCGCAACTGGGCGCGCCCCGATTCCGACAAGCTGCGCCAGGTGGTGCGCTGGTACTTCTCGGAGCGACAGCGCCGACTCTCCTGAGTGGCCGGTGGGCTCACGGCGCGCCCCGTGCCAAGTGACCCTCGGCCGAACAGTCACGACCCTGGGCGGAGTCGCCTGGCAATCTATGCGAACATCATGGAATATTCGAACCACTTCAGGTCTTGTAGGTACCAGTTGACTTCGACCCCCAGATGAAGGAGGCGTGATGCCGCGACTCGCAGTGATCATCGCCAGCAGCCGACCCGGACGCCTTGCGGGGCCCGTCGCCGAGTGGTTCGTCTCGTTGGCGCGCCAACGCGACGACTTCGAGATCGACGTCGTGGATCTCGCGGAGGTCGGCCTACCGTTCCTGGACGAGCCGAACCACCCGAGGCTGCGCAACTACGTCCACGACCACACCAAGGCCTGGAGTTCTCGGGTCGAGGCCGCCGACGCCTTCGTCATCGTCACGCCTGAGTACAACTTCGGCATGCCGGCGATCCTCAAGAACGCCTTGGACTTCCTCCACCAGGAGTGGGCACACAAGCCCGTGGCGTTCGTGTCGTACGGCGGTATCTCGGCCGGCACCCGTTCGGTCCAGATGACCAAGCAGGTCGTCACCACGCTCCGGATGATCCCGGTCACCACGGCCGTGTCGATCCCGTTCGTCCATCAGAGCCTCGACGACAGCGGGCGGCTGGTCGCCAACGAAGTCATGACCGACACAGCGACCGCGGTCCTCGACGAGCTCGCCGCCCTCGAGCAGGCACTCCGGCCCCTCCGCGCCGCTGCCTGACACACGCCAGGCCACCTACCGGACCAGGGGACCTCACATGCGAGCAGCAGTTCTCGAGCAGGACATGACCGGCGCCGTCGTCACGGTCGACGGTGGCCAGACGGCGCACTGACGCCGCGCGGCCTCGAACAGCAACCACGGGAAGGATCAGCAGATGAGCGAGACCACGGAACCCGTCAGTGTGCGCAACGTGCCGGAGAAGCACCGCTACGAGATATGGATCGGGGAGGGCCTGGCCGGCTTCGCGCAGTACCGCCTGCCGGACGACCAGCACGTCGACTTCGTGCACACCGAGATCGACCCGGCGTACGGCCGGCGCGGGCTCGCGGCCCAGCTCGTCGCCGATGCCCTCGCAGATGTCCGAGCGCAGGGCAAGCGCATCATCCCCCACTGCCCCTACGTTGCGAAGTACCTCCAGAAGCACCCCGGCTACGAGGACCTGGTCGACTGGCCGCAGCGCTGAGCCTGCGGAAGAAGCTCACGCGCCGACCTCGACAAGGGCCTGCCCCGACGTCGTCGGGCGCCCCGAGCCGTCCATGACGCGTGGCCGACCATGACGCGTGGCCGACCATGACGCACAGGCACCGTCGATCACCGACGCAGGCGGGCCCGGGGCCGGGGCCGTTCAGTCCTCGTCTTGCGGCGGGTCGGTGCCGTCGGCCGACTCCTCGCCCTCCCACGGCTGGCTGGCCCGTCTGGTGTGCTTGGCGAAGGAGCGTGCCAGCACCACGACACCGAGGGCCAGCACCACGACGACGATCAGACCCAGCCAGCCGGGCTTGACGATCTCAGGGTCGAGACCGCGCGGCTCGCTGCTGACCAGCATCACGAAGAGCTCCATGCCGGTCAGGGTACGCCCGCTCCCGGCAGCACCTCTCAGCGGAGCCCGGCGAAGAGGTCGTCCTCGGGCAGCGTCGTCTCGACCGTGGAGGACACCAGCTCGAAGTCCTCGGTGGGCCACGCCTCGGCCTGGACCTCACGGGGCACCGCGAACCAGAACCCGTCGGGATCGATCTGCGTCGCGTGGGCGAGCAACGCCTGGTCGCGCACCTCGAAGTAGTCGGAGCAGGGGACGCGGGTCGTCACGCGCTTCTCGTGCTCCTCGTTGATCTCCCACTTCGCCAGGCGGTCGGCGTAGGGCGACTCCAGCCCGTGGCGCAGCATCGCCTCGTGGATCGCGGTGACGCGCGCGTGACTCCAGCCGAAGTGGTAGTAGAGCTTGGCCACCTGCCACGGCTCACCGGCGTCCGGGTAGCGCTCGGGGTCCGCGGCGGCCTCGAAGGCGTACACGCTGACCTCGTGGCACTTGATGTGGTCGGGGTGGGGGTAGCCACCGTTCTCGTCGTAGGTGGTGAGCACGTGCGGCTTGAACTCGCGGATCAGCCGGACGAGCGGCTCGGCCGCCTCCTCCAGCGGGACGAGCGCGAAGCAGCCCTCGGGCAGCGGCGGCTTGGGATTACCCTCCGGCCAGCCGGAGTCGACCCAGCCGAGCCAGTCCTGGCGAACACCCAGGATCTCGCGGGCACGGTCCATCTCCTCGCGGCGGATCTGCGTGATGAGCTCAGGATTGTCCAGGATCCCCGGGTGGTCGAAGCTCGGGTTGAGGACGTCACCCCGCTCCCCGCCCGTGCAGGTGACGACGTGGACGTCGACCCCCTCGGCCACGTACCTGGCCGTCGAGGCGGCACCCTTGCTGGACTCGTCGTCGGGATGCGCGTGCACGTGCATCAATCGCCACTGCTCACTCACGGTGTCAGTCAACCACCGCCGACCGCCGTCTCTTCCCCCGGTTCGGTGAGTTCTTCCAGCGACCGGTGCCCGGCAACCCCTTCGCCCGGCCTGAGACAATGGCCTGGTGTCCTCCACCGCACAGTCCCGCTACGGCCGCCGACAGCTCCCCCGCTGGTTCTGGCCCGCGTTCGCGACGGTCGCGATCGGACTCGGGGTCGCCTGGGCGGCCTGGGTGGCCTTCGACGAGCCGGCGGTCAGTGCTGAGGTGTACGGCTACGAGGTCGTGGACGAGAACCGCACGGTGGTCACGATCGACATCCATCGTCCCGACCCCGTCGACATCAGCTGCACCGTGCAGGCACAGGCGCTCGATCACTCCGTCGTCGGCGAGCGGACCGTGGAGCTGCCGGCCACGAAACAGCGGAGCGAGCGTCTGGAGATCGACGTGGAGACCGAGCGTGAGGCCATCACCGGGGTACTGAGGACGTGTCATACGCACTGAACACTGGTATGATCGGCGTTTCAACCCCAGGCAGGTGCCTGGGGTTCCGTACGTCGAAGGAGCCGCACATGACGCAGCCCACCGAGACCATCTGGGTGACCCAAGAGGCCTATGACCGCCTCTCCGAGGAGCTCGAGCATCTCAAGGGTGACGTGCGCGCGGACGTCACGGCCAAGATCGCCGCGGCCCGCGACGAGGGCGACCTGAAGGAGAACGGCGGCTACCACGCAGCGCGCGAGGAGCAGGGCAAGATCGAGGCCCGCATCCGCCAGCTGGAGGACATGCTCCGCCGCGCCGAGGTCGGCGAGAAGCCTGCCGACGACGGCCTGGTCGAGGCCGGCATGAAGGTCACCATCCGGTTCGCCGGGGACGACGACACCGAGACCTTCCTGCTCGGCTCACGTGAGCTGCTGAGCCTGGACTCCGCCGTGGACCTGGACGTCTACTCCCCCACCTCCCCGCTCGGCGAGGCGCTCGTCGGCCACAAGGTCGGCGACGAGGTGTCCTACGCGGCACCGAACGGCAAGACCATCACCGTCGAGGTCGTCGACGCCACACCGTTCTGATCCGTAGCCCTCATCGGGCCCGGCCTCACATCAGCTGGTGGCCGAGGCTCGTGAGGTGCTCACGCACCTCGTCGCGATGTTCGGGGCCGCGGGTCGCCACCTCGACGGCCACCTCGACCTCCCGCACGCCCAGGGAGTCGGCCGACCGGTCGTGGGCGACGTCGACGACGTTGACCCCCATGGCCGCCAGGTCCGTGAGCAGCCGCACGAGCGCACCAGGCCGGTCGGAGAAGCGCACCCGAAGGTGCATGAACCGCCCTGCCGCGGCCAGACCGTGCCGGATGACGTCGAGCAGCACGAGAGCGTCGATGTTGCCGCCGGACAGGACGGAGACGACGGGGCCCGCAAACGCCTCGGGCCTCTCCAGCAGCGCCGCGACGCCCGCGGCCCCCGACGGCTCGACGAGCATCTTGGCGCGTTCCAGCAGGCCGATGAGCGCCTGGCTCATCGACTCCTCGCTCACGGTGACGACCTCGTCGAGCCGGTCGGCGATCACCTCGAACGGGATCAGCCCGGGCTGGGCCACGGCGATGCCGTCGGCCATCGTCGGGCCCATCGTGCCGCGCACGGGCCGGCCCTGCGCCAACGACCCCGGATAGGCGGCGGCGTCCTCGGCCTGCACGCCGACCACCCGCACGTCGGGGCGACGTTCGCGCAGCAGCGCGATGCCGGCGGCCAGGCCGCCCCCGCCGAGCGGGACGACGATGGTCCCGACGTCGGGCAGCTGCTCGAGGATCTCCAGCCCGACCGTTCCCTGTCCGACCAGCACGTCCTCGTGGTCGAACGGGTGGATGAGCACGGCACCGGTCTGTTCGGCGATCTCCTGGGCCCGAAGGAGCGCCTCGGTGACCCCGGCACCGGCGAACTCGATCTGCGCGCCGTAGCCGCGCGTCGCCTGGACCTTGGGCAGCGCCGCCCCGTCGGGCATCACGATGGTCGCCTTGCAGGCCAGCAGCTGCGCCGCCAGAGCGACGCCCTGGGCGTGGTTGCCGGCGCTGGCCGCCACCACGCCGCGGGACCGCTCGGCCGCGCTGAGCCGTGAGATCCGCACGTACGCGCCGCGGATCTTGAACGAGCCCGTCCGCTGCAGGTTCTCGCACTTCAGGAAGACGGGGACCTGGGCTCGGGTGCTCAACCAGCGTGAGTGGGCCAGCGGCGTCTCCTCCACCACCTGGTCCAGCAGGCTGCGAGCCTGCTCCACGTCACGCAGCTCGACGTTCACGGCGTCGAGCCTCCAGCATCCCCGGTACCGTCGGCATTCTCGGCCGAGACCCCCTCAGTGACGTCCGAGGCGACGTCCGGAAGGGGTTCCTCGGGGAGCCCGTCGGGTTCCAAGGGGGTGCCGGCCTCTGCCGCCAGGTGTCGAACGATGCCGTTGAGACACGCCACGAGCGGCACCGCCATGAGGGCGCCGACCACACCGCTGACCGTGATGCCGGCCGCGATGGCCACGATGATGGCCAACGGGTGGACCGCGACGAAGTGGCCCATGAGAAAGGGCTGCAGGACGTGCGACTCGACCTGCTGGACGATGATGACGGCCGCGAGCATGAGCACGGCGGTGATGGGACCCTGCGCCACCAGCGCCACCGCCACGGCCACGAAGCCGGACAACAGCGCCCCGATGATCGGCACGAAGGCTCCGAGGAAGACCAGCACACCGATCGCCAAGGCCAACGGCACGCCGAGCAGCCAGGCTGAGACCGCGATGCCGACGGCGTCGATGAGCGCCACCATCACGGTGGCGCGGACGAAGCCCGTGAGGCTGGTCCAGGCGGCGACTCCGGAGGAGTGCACCTTGGCGCGGGCAGTGCGCGGGAAGAGCATCGTGGTGAAGGCCCAGATGCGGTTGCCCTCGTAGAGGAAGAAGAACGCGGCGAACAGAGCGATGAAGAATCCGGCCACCACGTGGGTGAGCGTCGTGCCGATGGCGGCGATGCGATCGACCGCACCGTTCTGGCCGAAGGTCGCGATGGCGTCCTGCACGCGCTCGATGTAGGAGGCGAGCTGGCGGTCGCTGAGGCCGAGCGGGCCCTCCTGGGCCCACCGCTGCATCTCATCGATCCCTGCGACCACCGAGAGGCGCAGGTCGTCGAACTGTGTGGAGAGCTGCTGGCCCACGAGGGTCAGCAGGCCGAAGACACCGACGAGCATCGCGATGACCACGATGAAGGTGGCCAGGATCCGGGGCACGCCCCAGCGTTCGAGCCGGTCGACGACACCGATCGTCAGGGCCGTCCCGAGCACGGCGACGGCGATCGGGACGGTGACCTCGGAGAAGAATCGCAGGAACCAGAACAGCCCGAGACCGGCGGCGATGATGACGATGAGTCGCCAGGACCATTGGGCCGCGATCTCGACGCCGACCGGTACCTCGTGCCGGGTGCTCACGTCTGTTCTTCCCTCACGATGATGAGACTATGCGACCACGTAGGCTGTTCGTGTGAGGTGGTCCCGTTGATCTTCGGAACACGTAAGTCTGAGCTGCCGACCGAGGCCAACGCCCTTCGTGGGCGTGAGACCCGTCCGCACGACGTCGGCGAACGTCATGCCGTGCTCGGCACCCCGATCGAGACCGACGTCCCCGACGGCATGGAGTCGGTGGTCTTCGGTCTGGGGTGCTTCTGGGGCGAGGAGAAGACCTTCTGGGAGGTGCCGGGCGTGTGGTCGACGTCGGTCGGATACGCCGGCGGTGTCACGCCGAACCCGACGTATGAGGAGGTCTGCTCCGGGCGCACGGGACATGCGGAGGTCGTGAGGGTTGTCTTCGACCCCGCCCGGGTGAGCTATGCGGACCTGCTGCGCACCTTCTGGGAGAACCACGACCCCACGCAGGGCATGCGTCAGGGCAACGACCGCGGCTCGCAGTACCGCTCGATCATCCTGACCACGACGAACGAGCAGGCCGAGCAGGCCGCCGCCTCCCGCGATCTGTACCAGGAGAAGCTGACCGCCGCCGGCTACGGACGCATCACGACCTCGATCGTCCCGCTGACGGAGTACTTCTACGCCGAGGAGCAGCACCAGCAGTACTTAGCAAAGAACATATTTGGGTACTGCCCCATTCACGCGACCGGTGTGGCCTTCTAGAGGTCGTCGTTTCGCTCGCTAGGGTTGGCCAATGACGACGGAGTGGGCCATACCTCTCCACAGCAAGGGCGAGGTCGATAGGGCAGGCCGAGCCTTGTTGGATGACGCTCTTGGCCGCAGCGACCGATCCAGCGCGGTGAGTGTAGTAAACAACTGGCGGGCTGCTCACGGCTTCCCGCTGAACACTCTGCAAGTCAATCTTCGTGACAAGGCTCGCGCAGTCGACTCTGAAGCTCTTGTCGCTCAGCGCACCAAGCGACTTCCATCGATCGTAGGCAAGTTGCGAGACCGCCCCGACATGCGCTTGTCGCGTATGCAGGACATTGGCGGATGCCGTGCCGTCGTTTCCTCCATCGATGCCGTAGACGACCTCGTAAACCGATGGTTGACAGGTCGCCACAAGCATCGGCTCATTCGGCACGACGACTACATCGCTGGACCGAAAGCCACTGGCTATCGCGGCCATCACCTTGTCTATCGATACTTCAGTGACCGGAAGAAGACTTACAACGGCCAGTCGATCGAGATTCAGATCCGAACGAAACTGCAGCACACTTGGGCGACATCGGTCGAGACCGCAGCCATGTTCACCCGCCAAGCGCTGAAGTCGAGTCGCGGGGATGCCGACTGGCTTGAGTTCTTCGCTCTTATGAGTTCGGAAATCGCACGGACTGAGAATAGTCCGCACGTTGAAGGATCGCCCGGATCGCGACGCGAGTTGAGGAAGGAGATCAAGCGTCGTGCTGAGAAGATCGACGTGCTGAACCGCCTGAGCATCTACAGCGAGACTCTTCAACACCTCGACTTTGTGGAGAGTCGCGCTGGACACCGCTTCTTCGTCCTAGATCTCAACCTCCCTGTGGACGGCGAGCCGATTCTGTATGTTCACTCCGGCTCCAATCTGCAGGAAGCAACGACGCTCTACGATGAACTTGAAATCGACGACTCGGTTCCGCGAGACGTCGTGCTCGTATCAGTGGATGCAGTCACATCGCTTCGTCGCGCGTTTCCTAACTACTACGCCGATACGGGACTCTTTCGTGACTTGGTGCGTGAAGCGATCACCTTCTGACCTCACAGGTAGTGCGATAGCAGGGGCTTCTACGTGTATGCACTGTCAGCAGCAGTACCTGGCGAAGAACCCGTTCGGCTACTGCCCCCTGCACGCCACGGGCGTCGCGTACGCCTGAGCAGCCGCGGCGCACTGATCGGTGCCTGGGCAACCGATTCACACAGCATGCCCACGCATCGGTGCCTCAGCAACCCAAAGGCCGGCCATTCGGTTGCTGAGGCACCGATCAACGCCGAGGGATGGAATCGACGTAGGCTGCGCTGATGACGACATCAGTGGCGGCATTCCCCCAGCGACGCACGCTGACCGTGCTGGCTGCCTCCCAGGTGGTGGGCGGGATCGGCAACGGCGCCGGGCTCGCAGTGGGCGCCCTGCTGGTGCGTGACGTGTCTGGTTCCTCCGGCTGGGCCGGCACCGCCACCGTCGCCCTCACGCTCGGGGCCGCGCTCGCGACGCTGCCTCTGGCCAGCCTCGCCGCGCGACACGGGAGACGACCCGCGCTCACGATCGGATGGCTCATCGGAGCCGCCGGTGCTGCCGTGGTGGTTCTCGGCGCCGAGCTGGTCTCCCTCACCATCGTCCTGGCCGGGCTCGCCCTGTTCGGCGTCAGCACGGCTGCCAGCCTCCAGTCACGCTTTGCCGCAACCGACCGCGCAGATCCGCGCACCGTCGGACGTTCCCTGTCCCTCGTCGTCTGGGCCATGACGATCGGCGCCGTCGCGGGACCCAACCTCACCGGTCCCGGCGCCGCCCTCGGCCGTGCAACCGGGCTTCCCGAGCTGGCCGGCCCCGCCCTGTTCTCCCTCGTCGCCTTCGCAGCCGCCGGCATCCTGACCCTCATTGCGCTGCGCCCGGACCCCCTGACCCGCACGACCGGCGACCCGTCACACGAGCGGCTCGGCATGCGCGGCGCCCTCGGCCACCTCCGTGGGCCGGCAGCCACCGCCGTCCTCGCGATCGGCACGGCCCATGCCGTGATGGTGGCCGTCATGGCCCTGACCCCCGTGCACATGCAGGACCACGGATCGGACCTGCAGGTCATCGGACTCACGATCAGTCTGCACATCGCCGGCATGTTCGCCCTATCCCCCGTCATGGGGGCGCTCGCCGACCGCTGGGGGCCCGCACGCACCATCCTGTTGGGCCAGCTCGTCCTCGTCGCCGCGGTGACGGTGGCCGGCACGTCAGGTCACTCCGACGTGCAGATCACGGTCGGGCTGGTGCTGCTGGGCATCGGATGGTCCGCGACCGTGATCGCCGGCGCGGCGCTGCTCACCCGCAGCGTCGACCCGCAGGTCCGCACGGCCCTGCAGGGCGTCAGTGACATGGTGATGAGCCTGTCGGGGGCCGCCGGCGGTCTCCTGGCCGGGCTGGTCGTCGCGTGGTGGGGCTTCGGAGCCCTCAACGCCGCCGCCGGGACCCTGGTCATTCCCGTGGTTCTTCTGATCCTCGCTGGGCGACGCGTCGCCCGCCAGGTCGGCGCCGGAGCACGGTGACGCGGACCCAGTCCACGATCGGCCGCACAAACCGGTACCACCAGTCGTCGACCTTGTCCGCCACGGCGTACCAGGCGTCGACGACACGATCTGTCACCGGCGCACACCGGTCGGCCACCCGGAAGCCGATGTCCTGCCACCGCTCGTCGCTGAGGAACAGACTCGTCGCGGCGATGACCACCAGCGACGACCACGGGGTAGCCAGCACGACACCGAAGAGCACGTTGACCCCGACGGCCGCGGCCACGAACAGGTCGCGCGTGAAGGGCCGCAGCAGCGCCGGCACGAAGAACAGCTGCACCACCAGCACCAGCCACGTCACCAGGGCCAGCGGCACGGTGCCGAGGCTCAGCAGGTCCGCGACGGCGGGGAACGGACGGAACTCGGGCAGCTGCAGTGTCGAGTACAGCGCCGTGCCCTGCTGCCACGACGTCTGCGCCACCTTGTGCAGCCCGGCGGCGAGGTAGGCCAGGGCCACCTGGGTTCCCAGACCCACGAGAGCAACGTTGTGCAGACCGGTACGCAGCCAGTCGGGTACCGCCTGATCAGAGTCTCCGCCCTCACGGGCTACGTCGAGCGACCAGACCTCGGCGAGACGCATGAGCAGCATCCACAGCAGCGTGATGCGCAGCAGGTTGTCCGTGGCCGTCGCGAGCAGTGGGTTCTGGCCGGTCACGGCGATGAACCCCACCAGCAGCACGACGTTGGCAGCCTTGGTGTGCCACCCGACGATGAACGCGACCGCGGCGAGCAGGACGATGACGTAGGCGACGGTGAGGATGTCCGCGCTCACGCCGTCGAGCAGCGCGATCTCCGGGAACCGGCTCACGGCACGAGTCGGCTCGGCCCACAGTGAGGCGTCGCCCACCCACATCTGGCGGTTGCTGAAGTTGGTGACCAGCAGTCCCAGCACGGATAGTCCCACCAGGATGCGCGCCGCCGCCAGCGCGTGCGGCGCGTGCGGCTGCGACATCAGCCAGTCCGCGGCATCCTGGCGCAAACGGCCCAGGGGGCCGACGGCTCGCCTCACCTCAGCTCCCCCTCACGTAGTCGTCGAAAGCTGCCTGCGCCTGCTCGCTGCCTCGCTCCACGGGCCGCCAGCCGACGTGGAAGATGTCGAAGTCCCGGTCGGTGGTGCGTACCTCGTCCCGCTCGGCCCTCGGCGGAACGGTACGGCGTCCCACGCGGTACTGGACCTGCACCACCCGCTTGTCCTCGACCGCCTGCAGGTAGAGGGAGGCGAAGCGGGTCGTCATGGTGTCCAACCTCATGAAGCGTCGGACCTCCCGGGCATCGACACCCTCTTCCAGCAGCACACCGCGCAGCGCGGAGACGTCGTCTGTGACGTAGGAGGTGCGCACGCTCTTGCGTCCTGCACTACCCATGTCGAACAGGACACCGTTGAGGTTGGTCGCGAGCCGACGTGAGGCGGAACGGATCCGCTCGGGTGCCGGGTGGTACCGGGTGGCTGCCAGATCGGCCTCGGTGACGTGCACCCACTCGGTGGTCTCGATCGTGTCCTCGTCGACGCGCACCTTGGCGCGGGCCCACAGGGCCTCATCGACTCGCTGGGCGCTCGGGTCCAGCACGTCCCAGGACTGCTGGAAGTAGGGGTTGACGTAGAAGGAGAGCCGGCTCTCTCCGGCGGCATCGCGCACGGGCCCAGAGGGGGCCAGCCACAGCCCGATGATCACCGAGTGGACCACTGCCAGACTCGCCAGCGCGAGGATGAGGGTGCTTCGCCAGCCCCTGCGTGCAGGGGACTGCTCGGAATCCTCCTCGGGCATGGGCTTCATCCTAGGTTGCGGGCAGAGCAAGACCTCTGCCCGGTGGTCCGGAGATCACCGGGCAGAGGTCTTGACTGATCAGCTCAGATCAGCGTGTCGCTCAGAGCAGCGCGCGACGCCGCTCGTTGATCATGACCGCTGCTCCGAAGAGCACCAGGCCCAGACCCAGCAGCCAGAACGGCAGCAGGTTCGGGGCACCGGCGGCCGGCAGCGACGACTGGACGTCGGCGTCAGCCTGCGCGTCAGCGTCGGCGATGGCGTCAGCCTGCGCGTCAGCGTCGGCGTCGGTCACGGCGTCAGCCTGGGCGTCAGCATCGGCGTCGGCGTCAGCCTGGGCGTCAGCGTCGGCGTCAGCCTGGGCGTCAGCGTCGGCGTCGTCGGCCACAGCGCCGGTGTTCGGGCCACACTCGACCCGGCCAAGCTGGAGCCGGTTGTCCTCGCCGAGGAGGGTCAGGTCGAGAGCCGCAACCCCGACGCCGTCACCGGCCTCGTTGTACGTCGTGGCGTTGACCTGGCCGGTCACGACCGGCGCGAGCAGGTCGGACAGACCCTGCAGCAGCGTGGGCTCCAGAGCATCCAGCAGTGGGTCGATCAGGGCGTCCTCAAGAGCCACGAGTCCGGGGTTCAGCCCGGCGAGCACACCGCCCAGGCTCAGTTCCAGCGTGTCCCGAATGCCCTCGAGGATGCCGTCGAGGAGCTCCTGCGGAGCACCGACCAGCAGGTTCTGGTTCTCCGAGGTCTCCGCGACGATCGGCGCCGCGATCTGCTGACCACCGAGCTCGATCAGCAGGTTGATGTCGGCGACGTGGCTGGAGCCCTCAGCCGAGCCGGGCTCGGCCGAGCAGAACGCCTCGACGGCACCGATCTCCAGCGAGAGCGGGAGCGCGTCGTCGACACCGCCGAGCACCTCACCGACCGCGTCGTCGAGCGCGTCGATGACCGTGTTGAGGCCGAGCAGCTCGAGAATCGTCTGGATGGCCTGACCAGCCGCTCCCAGGACGCTACCGATGATGGTGCGGGCGTCGATCGCGGCCAGGTCGTCCACGAGGTCCGAGAGGTCGAGCGTGGACTCAAGATCCTGGATGTTGATCGGCGCGACGGAAGCCTCGGCCTCAGACGTACCGTCCGCTTCGGCGGCAGCCTCCTGAGCGAACAGGTCGATGCTGTTGGTGTCCAGCTCCGGACCGCACAGACCCGTCGGGGCCCCATCGGGGAAGATGGCCTCACAGGTGCCGGTGTCGAGATCGAGCGTCTCGAACAGTCCGGTGCCGGTCGAGGCGCTGGAGTTGGCCTGCGCGACCTCCGGGTCGTTGTCGTTCGCACTGGCCGAGAAGGAGACCGCGGACGTGACGAGCAGTGTCGCCAGGCCGACGGCCAGAGTGTTCCTGCCGAGTTTCTTCAAAACTTTCTCCCGTATTGGCCGGACCAACGCCCCTGGCGTCCGGTGACTTTCTTGATGGCACTACGCGATTACCCCGCAAAAGGTTAAGCCCCCCCACAGGCACGCCTCGCACATCTTAGCCATACTTCAGGCGCACTCAGAACCATCTCAGCACGAAACTTTCGTGTCGCCCGACATGTCGCAGGCGCAAGGCACGTGAGCGAGCGGGGTGTATATGAGGTTTACCTCATGAAATCCTTGCCGGATCAGCACTGCGCCTCTTCTTCACGAACGCTTCCAGACGCCGCCATGTGACGTCGCTCACTAACATCATGTCGACGGCGATCATGACGAGCGAGAAGTACATGATCCCCATGAAGACCCCGATCCCCAGGTGCATGCCCGTCACCAGGAGGAGCCCGACGATCCGGGTCGGACGGTAGAGCAGCATCACGGGGAACATCAGCTGGACGACGAGCGCCAGCCAGGTGGAGGCCAGCACGATCGGCTCGGCACTGGTCAACGGATGCAGCAGGTCACGCCAGGGCGAGTACGCCTCGGTCTGCAGCGGGAAGTAGACCGCTGTGCCGTCCAACCAGACGCTGCTCTGCACCTTCCACAGCGCGGAGGCAACGTAGACGATGACGACCTGGTGGATGATCAGCACGACGGCCAGGTTGTGCAACGTCGTGCCGAACCAGTCGGGAAGCAGCGGTCCGCGTCGCCCACGACGGGCATCGAGCGACCAGAACGCTCCCGCCTCGGTGAAGCAGAGATAGAGCAGCACCATGCGCAGCACCGCGTCGCCGCCGGAGCCCACGAACGGGTTGGTTGTGTACAACGACATCCACAACAGGAGGGTCAGCACCGTCAAGGTGCGGGTGCGCCACCCGATCATCAGCAGGAACCCCGCGACGATCGTGAGCACGTACAGCAGGTCGAACAGCCGACCGTCGGCGGCGACGAACCCGCCCAGGAACCAGGGCCAGGAGTCGGTCCCCCGCAGCGGCTCGGTCCAGGCCGTCCCATCACCCCACGTGTAGTGCCGGTCCGGAGCGTTGATGAGCAGCTGGGTCCATATGATGAATCCCAGGACCATGCGCGTGACCGCGAGCCCACGTCGTGCATGGCGCGAGAGCGTCAGCCACTCCATGACCGGGTCCAGGACCACCCTCATCGGTGCCTCCCGTCGAAGCCGCGCACGGCAGCGGCCTGGGCCTGGTCCGGAGGCAACGGCTCGCGCCAGCCACCGATGCGCTCAAAGGGCTCCGGGCGGGCAGCGTCGCGCTCCTGGGCGCTTGCGCCGCGGCTCTCGTACGGAGTCACTCCCTGGGAGTGCAAGGAGTAGCGCACCGCGATGATCTCCGCGTCAGGATCGCGGGCGAGCAGCACGGCCGTGGCGAGCGATGCGGCGGCTCGTTCGTACTGCAGCCACCGGTCCACGGCCGCGGCCTGCGCAGGGGTCTCGACGGTGTCGGTGACGTCACCCTCCAGCTCCGTCCAGGTGGGCGCCTGTTCGGGATCGGCGGCCTGCACCACGTGCTTCTGTTCATCGGTGAGCGCCCGGTGGCGGGAGTTCAGGGGCGTGTACAGCTTGTTGGTGACGTAGCCGGCGCGCCCGCCGACCAGCTTGTGGCGCACCAGGTCCAGCTCGACGTCGGTCCAGTCCACCCAGTCCGTGGTGCGCACCGCGCCGTCCTCGAGGTAGGCGGCCTGGACGTGCACCGACCGGTCCGAGGAGACCGGGTTGGGAGCGAAGAGCCGCCAGTTCTGGGTGAAGTAGGGCGAGAGGTAGCCGGTGGCCGACTGCACCGACTCGCCGTAGCGGTTGGGCGGCATCGCGGCGGCCGTGACCAGCACCAGGTGCGCCGCGACCACCGCCGTGAGCACGAGCACGAACACGGTGCGCATCCGCGACGGCGACACGTCGCTCCGTTCGGGATCACTCACGGCGACACGGTACCGGGCCGGTCCCGTCGACCGGCCGGACCTCGACAGCACGTGGGCCTCGAAACACGCAGGCCCCGTGATGCAGGATGGTCACCGACCTGCAGACGATCCAGAGGAGCGAGCATGCGCAGTCCCGTGCAGCGGTACCTGGAGAACATCGTCGAGGCGTGCGCCGGGACCGACGGCGAGGTCGCCGGGTACATCCCCGAGCTCGCCGCCGCCGATCCCGACCGCTTCGCGTTGTGCCTGGCCACCGTGGACGGTCGTGTCTACGAGGTGGGCGACACCGACCTGACCTACAGCATCCAGTCGATCTCCAAGCCCTTCACCTACGCACTGGCCCTGCAGGACAGCGGGATGAAGGACGTGATGGCCAAGGTCGGCGTGGAGCCCTCCGGCGACGCCTTCAACGAGATCAGCCTGGCCCCGGGCACGGGCCGTCCGTTCAACCCCATGATCAACGCCGGCGCCATCACGACGTCCTCCCTGGTGACCGGCGACGACAGCCAGCAGCGCTTCGAGCGGGTGCTGCGCGGGTTCGGCCGGTTCGCCGGACGCGACCTGTCCGTGGATGAGTCGATCTTCACCTCCGAGCTGGACACGGCGCACCGCAACCGCGCCATCGCCCACATGCTGCGCGAGTTCTCCATCCTCGAGGGTGACCCCGAGCAGGTCTTGTCGCAGTACGTGCGGCAGTGCTCGATCGCCGTCGATACCCGAGACCTCGCCCTCATGGCCGCGACGCTCGCCAACGGCGGCGTGCAACCACGCACCCACGAGGAGGTGCTGGACCCCCAGCTCGTGGAGCACGTGCTCAGCGTCATGACGACGTGCGGCATGTACGACGCGGCCGGCGACTGGGTGACCGCCGTCGGCATGCCGGCCAAGAGCGGTGTGAGCGGCGGCATCATCGGTGTCCTGCCGGGCCAGGTCGGGATCGCGGTCTTCTCGCCGCGTCTGGACGAGCACGGCAACAGCGCGCGTGGTGTGACGTTGTTCGAGCGGATGTCGCACGACATGGAGCTGCACATCATGCACGTCAGTCGTGGCTCGCGCAGCGCCCTGCGCAGCTCCTACTCCTTGGCCGAGGCGCGCTCACGGCGTCGACGCACGCCCCAGGAGCAGGAGTCGCTCGATGCCGTCAGCCAGCGGTGCCGCGTCTACGAGCTGCACGGCGACCTGCTGTTCTCCGGCGCCGAGAGCGTCGTGCGCTCGATCGTGGACGACGAGCCCGAGCTGGTCATCGTCGACTTCACGCACGTCAACGAGATCGCCGAGGTGAGCCGCCTGACACTCATCTCCTTGCGGGACCTCCTGCGGGAGGCAGGCGCGGAGGCGGTCGTCGTCGACCCCGGGAACGTCATCCCCGACCCGGACGCCGGCACCGCGGACGCCACACGGCGCTTCGACGACGTGCCGAGCGCCATCGCCTGGGCCGAGGACGAGCTCATCGCACGGCACTGCGCCGACCTGGAGCTGAGCGACCCCGTGGCCGAGCACCCGTTGCTGAGCCGGCTGTCGGACCACGCGCTGGACGTGGTGCGCGCGGCCATGACCGAGCGTACGTACGCCGAGGGCGACGTCGTGCTGCCCGCCGGCGGACCGTTCGCCGGCATCCATCTCATCGCCGAGGGTCGGGCCGTGGCCTACGACCGGGGCCCGGACGGCTCGCGTCTCACCCTGGTGACGATGGAGCCGGGCACGTCCTTCGGGGAGCTGGCGCTGGGCACCGACGACGTGCAGGAGACGGAGATCGTCGCCGCGACGGGCCTGCGGGTGTTCCGCCTGTCGGCCAAGGATCTCGAGCGCATCACGCACGAAGACCCGGCCGTGGGCCTTCAGGTGTGGCAGGCCATCGCCCGGGACGGGTACCGGGTGGCCGACCGTGCCCTGCACCGCGGCGCCACGCGGTCGTCATGACTGACAGTGCCGTCGACGGCAGCGGGCTTGTCGTCGGCGACGACCATCTGGCACGGCCGCCGTGGGCGGCCACGGACCCGCTGCTGCGCGAGTACTACGACACCGAGTGGGGCATGCCGGTACGCGACGAGCAGGGACTCTTCGAGCGGGTCAGCCTCGAGGCCTTCCAGTCCGGGCTGTCGTGGGCCACGATCCTGCGCAAGCGACCTGCCTTCCGGGAGGCTTTCGACCACTTCTCCCCCGACGCCGTGGCGGCCTACGGCGACGCGGACGTCGCCCGGCTCATGGCCGATGCCGCCATCGTGCGCAACCGCGCCAAGATCGAGGCGACGATCGCTAACGCTCACGCCACCGTCGCGCTGCGTGACCAGGGCGGGCTGGTCGACCTCATCTGGTCCTTCCGGCCGGACCGGACGCCCGCGCCACGCAGCGTCGAGGAGGTCCCGACACGCTCGGCGGAGTCCGAGGCACTGGCCAAGGCGCTGCGACGCGAAGGGTTCCGGTTCGTGGGGCCGACGACGATGTTCGCGCTGATGGAGGCCATCGGCATCGTCGACACCCACCTGGTGGGCTCCCACCGCCGCGGCACCTCCGGCATCTGGTGACTCCCCAGAAATGTGAGCCCGGGCCCCCGACCACCTGGTGGTTGGGGGCCCGGGCTCACACACCGGCAGAACGTCAGGCCAGGTCGAACCGATCGGCGTCGGCGACCTTGGCCCAGGCTGCGACGAAGTCCGCCACGAAGCGGTCGGCGTAGTCGTCGCTCGCGTACACCTCGGCCAGGGCCCGCAGCTCGGAGTTCGAGCCGAAGACCAGGTCGGCCCGGCTGCCCGTCCAGCGGACCGCACCGGAGGCGTCGCGGCCCTCGTAGATGCCGGCCTCGTCGTCGACCTTGCTCCACGTGATGCCCTGGTCGAGCAGGTTGACGAAGAAGTCGTTCGTCAACGTGCCGGGGGCGTCGGTCAGGACACCGAGGTCGGAGCGGTCGTACGTGGCGCCCAACGCACGCAGGCCACCGACGAGCACCGTGAGCTCCGGAGCGGTCAGGCCGAGGAGGTTCGCCCGGTCGACGAGCAGGAACTCCGCGGGCAGCTTGTTGCCCTTGCCCTGGTAGTTCCGGAACCCGTCGGCCCGAGGCTCGAGCCACTCGAACGACTCGACGTCGGTCTGCTCCAGCGTGGCGTCCACGCGACCTGGGGTGAACGGCACCTCGACGTCGCGGCCGGCAGCCTTGGCGGCCTGCTCGATGCCCACGGAACCGGCGAGCACGATGACATCGGCCAGGGAGACATGCGTGTCGTCCTGCTGCGCGGCGTTGAAGTCGCCCTGGACGCCCTCGAGGACGCCGAGCACGCGACGCAGCTCGCCGGGGTTGTTGACCTCCCACCCGATCTGGGGCTCCAGGCGGACGCGCGCACCGTTGCCGCCGCCACGCTTGTCGCTGGAGCGGAAGGTCGAGACCGATGCCCAGGCCGTGGTGACCAGGTCAGCGACGCTCAGCCCGGTGGCGGCAATGCGCTCCCTGAGGTCGGCGACGCCGGCGGCATCGATGATCTTGCCCTCGGCCTCGGGCAGCGGGTCCTGCCAGATGAGGGTCTCGGAGGGGACCTCCGGGCCCAGGTACCGGTTGATCGGCCCCATGTCGCGGTGGGTCAGCTTGAACCAGGCCCGGGCGAACGCGTCGGAGAACGCGGCCGGGTCGTCCTTGAACCGACGCGAGATCTTCTCGTAGGTCGGGTCCATGCGCAGTGCGAGGTCCGTGGTGAGCATCGTCGGGACGCGTCGCGGGGAGTCCGCGGCCGGTCCGGGCACCATGTCCGCGCCGGCGCCGCCCTTGGGCTGCCACTGGTTGGCGCCGGCCGGGCTGGTGGTGAGCTCCCACTCGTAGGCGAACAGGATGTGGAAGAACTCGTTGTCCCAACGCGTCGGGTGGTAGGTCCAGGTGACCTCCAGGCCGGACGTGATGGCGTCGGCGCCCTTGCCGGTGTTGAACGTGCTCTTCCAGCCCAGCCCCTGCTCCTCGAGGTCGGCACCCTCGGGCTCCGGCCCCACGTGCGCGTCCGGGTCGCCCGCACCATGCGTCTTGCCGAAGGTGTGACCGCCGGCGATGAGAGCGACGGTCTCCTCGTCGTTCATCGCCATCCGCGCGAACGTCTCACGGATGTCACGCGCGGCGGCCAGCGGGTCGGGATTGCCGTTGGGGCCTTCGGGGTTGACGTAGATGAGGCCCATCTGGACGGCGGCCAGCGGCTTCTCCAGGTCACGGTCGCCGGTGTACCGCTCGTCGCCGAGCCACTCGGTCTCCGGGCCCCAGTAGACGTCGTCGTCGGGCTCCCAGACATCCTCACGGCCACCGGCGAAACCGAAGGTCTCAAAGCCCATGGACTCCAGGGACACGTTGCCGGCGAGCACCAGCAGGTCCGCCCACGACAGGTTCTGGCCGTACTTCTTCTTGACCGGCCAGAGCAGGCGGCGGGCCTTGTCGAGGTTGCCGTTGTCCGGCCAGGAGTTGAGCGGAGCGAACCGCTGCTGTCCCGCACCGGCGCCACCGCGGCCGTCCCAGACTCGGTACGTGCCGGCGGCGTGCCAGGCCATGCGGATCATGAGAGGTCCGTAGTGGCCGAAGTCCGCGGGCCACCAGTCCTGGGAGTCGGTGAGGACGTGCTCGATGTCGCTCTTGACGGCGGCGAGGTCGAGCTGGTTGAAGGCCGCTGCGTAGTCGAAGTCCTCATCGAGCGGGCTGCGCTCGCGGGTGTTCTTGGCGAGCACCTTGAGGTTCAGGCTGTTGGGCCACCACACCTTGTTGGCGTCGCGCTCGGTGGGGAAGGGCAGCCTGCCGTGATTGACCGGACACTTTCCGGCGGCGTCGGTCGGCTCGTTCATCTCGCCGACCTCGGCATCGGGCTTGTCGCTCATGCTCAACCTCTCTGTCTGTGTGTCGTGAACTCTGTGGACGTTCGGTGGATCTGTGCTTGCAGGCGTTCAGGTCGTCGGGTCTCAGGCGGCACCGACGGCGCAGGCGGGGCAGGTCCCCCAGTAGACGACCTCGGCCTCGTCGATGGTGAAGCCGTGGTCGTCGCTGGCGGTGAGGCACGGGGCGTCGCCGACCGCGCAGTCGACGTCGGCGATCGCGCCACAGCTGCGGCACACGACGTGGTGGTGGTTGTCGTCGATGCGGCGCTCGTAGCGGGCCGCATGACCGCTGGGCTGGATGCGGCGCACGAGCCCGGCCGTGGTGAGCGCGCTCAGGCAGTCGTAGACCGTCTGGTGGGAGACGTCGGGAGACTCCGCGCGCACCGCGTCAATCACCGTGGAGGTGTCGGCGTGGGGGTGGACGTCGAGCGCGGCGAGCACCGACAGACGCGGCTGCGTGACCCGCAGGCCGGCTTCACGCAGCAGGCGCGTCACGTCGTCGGGCATGCCCCCACCATGACACCTTTTCTTGATTAGTTCAAGAATGGGGAACCCTCGTCTCCGGACGAGCGGATGCCCTTCCAGCAGACTCTCTCGACTTGGCCGCGCCCATCACATGTCATCGCCGACCCACTGCATGGCCGGCGATTGATGTCAGTGCCGAGTGGCAGGCTCATGCCGGGCGCGACACGGTGACGGCCAGAGCCGCACACCCGCACGCTCCCCGCACGCACGCGACACCCGACCCGAAGGAGACACCCATGCTGCGCGGCCTCACCACGATCACGTTCTACGCCGACGACCTCGCCGAGGCGCGCCGTTGGTACTCCACGCTGCTGGGCGTCGAGCCCTACTTCGAGCGTGACGTCGACGGCGAGCCGGCCTATCTCGAGTTCCGCCTCGGCGACTACCAGCACGAACTCGGCATCATCTCCAGCCGCTTCGCTCCGGACCTGCCCGGTCCGGGTCGGGCGGTCACGTACTGGGCGGTGGACGACGTCCGCGCCGCGCACCAGCGTCTCCTGGAGCTGGGGGCGACCACGCATCAGGACGTACGGGAGCAGGGGCCGGGCTTCGTCACCGCCTCCGTCATCGACCCCTTCGGCAACGTCCTGGGCGTGATGTACAACCAGCACTACCTCGACGTGCTCGCAGCGCGCGACGCCGACGACTGAACCAGATCCTGTCGCCAGCTCGACGTCCGGCCAGTGTGAGCGAAAGTCACCGGGGCCCCTTCCGCCCGACCGCCGACCCGGTCTAGGGTAATGGCTGCCGTGCGGGGACAAGCCGTTAGGACACCATCGACGGCACTACGGGTGTCGTCTCTCGTCCGCGCTTGCCCCGACGGCTGCCCGGTCCGGACCCTGGACCGGCCGCGCTCACACGGGGAGGCATCATGCGCACGCTCAAGGTCATCGCCACGCTCGGCACCGTCACCCTCGTCCTGGCCGCCTGCGGCTCCGGAGACGACGGGGGTTCGGACGGAGACCTCATCGGTTCAGGAAGTGGCGATGAGTGCACCATCGACACAGCGATCCCGATCGGCGCCGCACTCTCGCTCACCGGCGGGGCGGCGAGCTACGGCGAGTCGCAACAGAAGGGTCTCGACCTGGCGGTGGCGCACCTCGAGGAGGCCGGAGGCCTCAGCTACGACCTGACGGTCGAGGATGACCAGACCGACCCCCGCCAGGGCATCACCGTGTTCGAGGATTTCGTCGGGGACGACGCAAGCATCGTGATCGGGCCGACGCTGTCCAACGTGGCGTTCCAGGCCCAGCCGGTCGCACAGGAGTCCGGACTGCCGGTACTGGCGATCTCCAACACCTCCGAGGGCATCACCGAGCAGGGTGAGTACATCTTCCGCAACTCCCTCACCGAGGGCCAGGTCATCCCGCAGACCGTGGCGACCGCGGCTGAGGCCTTCGACCTGGACGAGGTCGTGGTGATGTACAGCAACGACGACGCCTTCACCGAGGACGGATACCGCGTCTTCGCCGAGTCGTTGGAGGACGAGGGTGTCGAGGTGAGCAACACGTTGACCTTCTCGGTCGACGACACCGACTTCCGTGCTCTGCTCACCGAGGCCGGAAACGCCGACCCGGACGCCATCGTCGTGTCCGGGCTGATCGAGGCCGCGATCCCGCTGGTGACGCAGGCCCGCGAGGCCGGTATCGACGTGCCGATCATCGGCGGAAACGGCTTCAACAACCCGCAGCTGATGAGCGACGCCGGGGGCGCCGCCGAGGGAGTCGTCGTCGGCGCTGCCTGGAACTCCGGCTCCGAGAACGCCGAGAATGCCGACTTCCTGCAGGCGTTCGAGGACGAGTACGGGCACGGACCGGACCAGTTCGCCGCCCAGGCCTACGCCGCCATGACGATCATCGACGTCGCCGTCCGGCACAACTGCTCCGGTGAGCGTGACGACATCCAGGACGGTCTGAACAACATCGAGGAGCTGCCCACCGTGCTCGGCCCGGTGACGATCAACGACGCCCGCGACGCCGAGCACGAGCCGGTCGTGCAGGTGGTCGAGGACGGCGCCTTCACCGTGCTGGACTGAGACACACGCTCTTGATCGACATCCAGCAACTCTTCAACGGCCTGTTCATCGGTTCGATCTACGCGCTGTTCGCCATCGGGTTCACGCTCGTCTTCGGCGTCCTGGACCGACTGAACCTGGCGCACCCGGCAGTCTTCGCGGTGTCCGCGTTCGTCGGCATCGAGCTGGTGGAGGTGGGCGGGCTGTCCATCTGGACTGCTCTGCCGGTCGTGTTCGTGGTCGGCGGTGTGCTCGGTCTGGTCATCGAGCGGGTCGCCTTCCGACCGTTGAAGGGACGCCCCGACGCCCACTTCGCCGGGCTGATCTCCTCGATCGCCCTGGCGGGGATGTTCATCGCGTTGCTGCAGTGGCGCTACGGGCCGAACACCCGACGGTTCCCGGCCGACTCCTTCCCGGACACCAGGTTCGAGGTCCTCGGCGCCCAGGTCACGGCCGTCCAGGTCTCGATCCTGGTGATCTCGGTGCTGCTGGTCCTGGGGCTGGGGGTGGTGGTCACGCGCACCCGGCTGGGCCGAGGGATGAGGGCGGTCGCAGAGAACCCCACCGCTGCGCGAGTGCTGGGAGTCAACGTCGACCGGGTGACGTCGACGACGTTCGCGATCTCCTCCGCGCTCGGCGCCGTCGCCGGCGCCCTGTTCGCGATGAACGTCAACAGCGCCCAGCTGGGCATGGGCACGGCGATCGAGCTGAAGGGGCTGGCCGTCATCATCGTGGGCGGCATGGGGTCCCTGCCGGGCGCCCTGGTCGGGGGGCTGCTGCTGGGGTTCGCCGAGGTCTTCACCGTGCAGTACGTCGGCTCGAGCTGGCGTGACCTCGTCGCGTTCGGCCTGTTGTTCCTGATCCTGGTGCTGCGGCCGCAAGGGCTGTTCGGCAAGCGCAAGGTCCGGGAGGTGTGATGATCGGCGAGGCGACACTCACCTTCATCGCGATCGGAGGAATCTTCGCGTTCTCCTTCTACGCCGTCCTGGTCGCCGGGCAGCTGAGCCTGGGCCAGGCGGGGTTCGCTGCCCTGGCCGCCTTCACCGCGGTGACCGTGGCTCCTGAGCCGGAGGACGTCGGCGAGCTTGCGGCGCTGCTGGTCGCGGCGCTGATCGGCATGTCGGTCGGGGCGATGGCCGCGGTCGTCCTCGGGTTGCCGACCATGCATCTGCGGGGTGTCTTCCTTGCCATCGCCACCCTCGGCTTCGCCGAGGCGGTGCGGATCGTCATCATCAACACCGAGGCGCTCGGCGGCGCGCAGGGGGTGTCGGTGCCGAAGGTCGTGACTCCGGCGATCGCCTGGGTGTGCTTGGGCATCGTGGCCTACTGGTTCTGGCGCCAGGGCCCGTCCCGGTACGGGCGCGCACTCGCCGCGATCCGCGAGGACGAGCTCGCCGCCCGCGCGATGGGCATCGACGTCGGACGGCACCGGCTGAGCGCGTTCGTCACCTCCGGCGCGATCGCCGGCCTCTACGGTGTGCTCTGGGCCTACTTCGTCCGGCTGCTCGCGCCGGAGGACTTCTCCTTCACCACGGCGATCGACGGACTGGTCACCGCGGTGGTGGGGGGCTCCACGATGTTCCTCGGCCCGATCCTGGGCAGCGGGTTCCTCACCGTGGTGCCCGACGTGCAGCGGGCGGTGGGCATCGACGCGGGATGGATCCGCCCGTTCCTGGCGAGCCTGCTCCTGCTGATCGTGATCCTCTTCCTGCCGGGTGGACTGGCCAGCTTCATCCCCCGCCGGGTTCGGATGCCCACGACCACGGGCACCGATCTCGGCAGCGAGCCCACTGGCCTCACGACACGACGTCACCCGGCGGCCGGCGAGCCAGTGGTCCGGCTGCGCGGGCTCGGCAAGGACTACGGCGGGGTGCACGCCGTGCGGGACGTGGACCTGGAGGTCACCGGCGGTGAGGTCGTGGGACTGATCGGACCCAACGGTGCCGGCAAGACCACCCTGGTGAACATGATCAGCGGTCTCGTCCGTGGCACCTCCGGCACGCTCGAGGTGCTGGGGACGCGGCCAGGACGCACCGCGGTGCACCGAGTGGCGGCCGCCGGGGTGAGCCGGACGTTCCAGCACTCCAAGCTCTTCCCTCGGCTCTCGGCGCTGGAGAACACCCTGGTGGGGGCACACCTGGTGTCTCGGCCCACCTTCGCGCGGCGGCTGCTGTGGCTGCCCTCGGCCCGTCGGGACGAGCGGCAGTCGTTGCAGCACGCCGCCCGGTGCCTGGAGCGCGTCGGCCTGGCGGACAAGGCCGGTGTGGCCGCCTCCGCCTTGTCCTACGGCGACCAGCGACGTCTGGAGATCGCGCGGGCACTGGCCAGCGACCCCTCCCTGCTGATCCTGGACGAGCCGGCCGCCGGGATGAACCACCTCGAGTCGGAGAAGCTCTCCGCCCTCGTCGCGTCGTTGAGCAGCGACGGACTGACCGTCCTGCTCATCGAGCACGACGTCGGCATGGTGATGCGCACCTGCAGCCGGATCGTGGTGCTCAACTTCGGCGTCGTCATCGCCAGCGGCACACCGGCGGACATCGCAGAGAACCCCGACGTGATCGAGGCCTACCTGGGCAGCGCACAGAGCGAGGGGGAACCCCGATGACAGGCTCTGTCCGGCAGGGTCCGGTCCTGAGCGTCGAGCAGCTGCGCGTGACCTACGGGCGTGTCGAGGCGGTCCGAGAGGTGAGCTTCGAGGCCGACAGCGGCTCGCTGGTCACCCTCGTGGGCGCCAACGGCGCGGGCAAGAGCTCGATCATCAATGCGATCAGCGGCATCCTGCGTCCCCGCGCGGGCAGGATCACCTTCGAGGGGAAGGACATCACCCGCACCCCTGCGCACCGGCTGGTCCGAGCGGGACTGGTCCAGGTCCCCGAGGGTCGCCAGATCCTGGGCACGCTCACCATCCAGGAGAACCTCCAGCTCGGTGGTTGGCACAGCGAGCGGGGCGGCATCGGGGAGGTCTACGAACGGTTCCCGGTGCTGGCCGAGCGACGCGACCTGCCCGCCGGGTCCCTGTCCGGTGGGGAGCAGCAGATGCTGGCCATCGGGCGGGCACTGGTGGCGCGGCCCCGGCTGATCCTGCTGGACGAACCGTCGATGGGCCTGGCGCCCCAGATCGTGGACGAGGTCTTCGACGTGATCAGGGAGATCCGGGCCTCTGGCACCACTGTGGTGCTGGTGGAGCAGAATGCCCGCCGCGCTCTCGCCGCAGCCGACCATGGCTACGTCCTGGCCAGCGGTGAGATCGTCCACCACGGACCGGCCGCTGAGCTGCTTGCCGATGATCGGGTGGTGCAGGCCTACCTGGGCGTGGGCACCTGAGGGGGATACCCACCTCACCCGGGACGCGGAGACTGCAAGCCCAGGGCGGGCAACACCAGCGGCCGCGCACCAACACCGACCCGTCTCGGGGAGCTGTCACATCCGGAGCTCCCAAAGCGTCAAGAGGGCATGATCAACACATTGGCAAGTCTCGTGGTGCGTCGGCGCCGAGCCGTGCTGGTTGTCGCGGTCCTGGTGGCGATGATCGGTGGTGCGGCGGGTTCCACGCTGTTCGACAAGCTGTCCGCAGGCGGCTGGGACGATCCGAACGCGGAATCCGGGCAGGCGGCCAAGATCCTGCAGGAGACGTTCGGCCACGGCCCGCCCAACCTGGTCATGCTGGTGAGCGCGCCGGAGGGGGTCGACGACCCGGCCGCGGCAAGCGCCGGGGCGGACCTGACCGAACGACTGGCAGCAGAGTCCGACGTCGACGACGTCGTCTCGTACTGGACTGCCGGGCAGAACCCGCAGATGCGCAACTCCGATGCCGACAAGGCGCTGGTCATGGCCACCATCGACGGCGACCCGAACGACGTCGATGAAAGGCTGAGCGAGCTGGTCCCCGAGTACGAGGGCGAGCACGCCGGCCTGGACGTGCTGATCGGCGGCTATGCGATGTTCGAGCACGAGCTGACCGAGCAGAGCGAGCGCGACATCATCACGGCGGAGCTGATCGTCTTCCCGGTGACGCTCATCGCCCTGGTCCTCATCTTCGGCAGCGTGGTGGCAGCGTCCCTGCCGTTGGCGGTCGCCATGGTCACCGTGCTGGCCGGGATGGGCACGATGTGGGTGCTCGCCGACCTGACCGACATCTCCGTCCTGTCCGCGAACGTGGTCACCCTGCTCGGGCTGGGTCTCGCGATCGACTACAGCCTCCTGATGGTCAATCGGTTCCGGGAGGAACTGCGGGCGGGGACGACCACGTCCGCAGCCATCGGCGCCACCATGCGCACGGCCGGACGCACCGTCGTCTTTTCCGCCATCACCGTCGCCATCGCACTCTCCAGCCTCGCATGGTTCCCGCTGGGGGCGTTGCGGTCGATCAGCTATGCGGGGATCGCCACCGCGCTGTCAGCCGGGATCGCATCGCTCACCCTCCTGCCGGCGCTGTTCGCCGTCCTCGGCCCGCGGGTGGAACGGGGCCGTTTGGGTCGTCGCCGTTCCGAGGACACCCTCACGACGGACACCCGGACGACGGAGAACGGCTTCTGGCACCGCCTGGCCATGCTCGTCATGCGCCGGCCGATCCCGATCGCCACCGTCGTCACGGCCTTCCTGCTCCTGCTCGGGGCGCCGTTCCTCAACCTGAACCTGGGCGAGGTGGACGAGCGGACCATGCCCGAGTCAGCTCACTCACGGCAGGTGTCCGACACGATCCGCGCCGAGTTCGAGTCCGGTGAGCAGAACGCCCTGCAGGTGATGGCCCCGCAGGCGGACGTCGGACCGGAGGAGGTCGCCCGCTACGCGTCCGAGCTGTCAGCCTTGCCGCACGTCGCCCACGTGGACACGGCGACGGGCAGCTACGTGGCGGGTGAAGAAGTGTCGCCGGCCGGCCCCGAGCACGCGCTCTTCGCCCAGGGCGAGGTGCTCCACCTGTCCGTCGTGCCGGCTGCAGGTGACTCGGCAGCGGCTCAGCAGCTGGTGCGGGACGTGCGCGCGACTCCGGCGCCGTTCGACGTCCTGGTGGGCGGACTGGCGGCGATCACCGTCGACGGCAACGACGCCCTGATGGAGTGGCTGCCCTACAGCCTGGTGTCGCTCGCCGTCGGAATGGTGATCCTGCTGTTCCTGCTCACCGGCAGTGTCGTGCTCCCGTTCCTGGCGCTGGTCCTCAGCGGTCTGAGCCTGACGGCCACGTTCGGCGCCCTGGTCTGGATCTTCCAGGAGGGCAATCTCACCGGGCTGCTGGGTGGGGTGGCCTCGACCGGGAGCCTGGCCGGGACCATCCCGGTGATGCTGTTCGCCATTGCGTTCGGCCTGGCCATGGACTACCAGGTGTTCATGCTGTCCAGGATCCGTGAGGAGTACGAGCGGACCGGTGACAGCACGGCTGCGGTGGCGATGGGGCTCGAACGGATCGGCCGGATCGTGACCGCCGCGGCGGTGCTGATCTCGATCGTGTTCCTCGCGTTCCTGTTCTCCGAGATCACCTTGATGAAGGCCTTCGGCGTCGGGTTGCCGTTGGCGGTGCTGCTCGATGCCACCCTCATCCGTGGCGCGCTCCTCCCGGCAGCCATGAAGCTCGGCGGGCGGGCGACCTGGTGGGCACCTGCTCCCCTGCGTCGCCTGCACTCGCGTTTCGGGCTCCGGGAGAGCGACGAGGAGGCCGCGAGCGGACCACGCCCACCTGCCCTCACCCCCTCATGAGGACAGGTGGCGGGGCCGGTTCCAGCGCCGGGGGATGCTCCCGACGGCGACCCTGCGCTCCGCGGGACGGCGGCATGGGTCGACCGCAGACGGCGGCCATACGCGCCAGGGCACCAGCTTCGGCCCACCGTCGTTGCTGCAGGCACGGATGAGGCGGTTGTCACTCACGAGCCGAAGACTGTACGGTGATCCACGCTACAGCGGATCGTCCGACGAAATTCCGCGTTGGACGGTCCGCAGCCCTGTGCCCCCATCCCTGTACACGGAGGAAGCATGGATCCCTTGGAGATCATCGGCGAGGCGTGGCTGCAGATCACCGCCGCCTCGGCGATCTGCCTGACAGCAGTGGTGAGCGGCATCATCATGCTCCGGACCACTCGCGCCCAGGACGCCGAATGACCAACGGGATCATCGTCACCTGCCTGCTGGTCTCCCTCCTACTCGTCGCCTGGTCCGCCTGGCACGGCTACCGGAAGTCCGTGACCTCGGCGGACTACATCGTGGCCGGCCGCTCCATGCCGTGGTGGATCGTGGGTGGCTCGTTGCTGGCCTCCAGCACGTCGGGCGCGACGTTCTTCGGCATGGTGGGTGACTACAACCGGATGGGATTCTTCACCCACTGGGTGATCCTGGGGATCGCCTCCTCGTGGATCGTGATCTGTTTCCTGGTGGGGCCCAGGCTCCGCCGGTTCGGTGGATTCACGATCCCCGAGTACCTCGCCCAGCGCTTCGACTCACCACTGCTGCGACCGGTGTTCGCCCTCATCACGATCGCGTGGATGACCATCCTCATGGCCACCGTGGTGGTGCAGGGCGGGCTGATCTTCCACGCGCTCTGGGGCTGGCCCTATGAGCTCTCGGTCTCCCTCATGATCATCGTGATCTGCGTCTACACGATCACCGGCGGCCAGACCTCCGTCATGTACACGGACTTCGTCCAGCTGATCATCTTCGTGGGTGCCGCCGTCGTCCTGGTACCGATCACGATCAACGCGGCCGGGGGCCTGGGCCACGTGACGGCCTCGGCGGAGGCGATGCAGCCCGGATTCTTCACCCCCACGGGCGGAGTGATGACCGGGGTCAGCGCCATGGCCCTGTTCTTCATCTGGTTCTTGGGATATCTGGGACATCCGGGCCTGCTCACGCGCTTCTACACCGTGAAGTCCGAACGCGACCTCTACAAGACCGGCGTCGTGCTCACCCTCGTCTACCTGCCGTTCCTAGGCTCCATGAGCCTGGTGGGGGCGTCCCTGCGAGTCATGTACCCGGATGCCCAGGACACCGAGATCCTCTGGATCCGGTTCGCCGTCGAGCACGCACCCGCACTGATCGTCGGCATCCTCGTCGCCACGCTCGCCGCAGCGGTGCTGAGCACCGCCGACACCTGGCTGCTGACCGCCGCCTCGTCGGTCACCCACGACGTGGCCCGCCACTTCAGGAAGACCGACTTCACCGATGACCAGCTGAAGCGTTGGACCCGCTGGTCCGTCGCCTTTCTTGCCCTCGCGTGTCTGCCCATCGCCCTGAACCGGCCGGCCTACATCATCGAGATGATGACGATCGCCTACAGCATCGCGGGAGCCTCTGGCGGAATCGTCATCATCATGTCTCTCTACTGGCGACGGATGACGAAGGCCGGCGCCTGGTCCGGACTCATCTTCGGCGCCACCACTGCGGTGTTGGGCCGGGTGATGATCGCCACCTCTGACCTGCCGGACTGGTTCGATCCGATCCTTCCGACCCTGGTCGTCACGGTCCTCATCGTGGTCGCGGTCTCCCTCTCCACGAAGAGCTCCGCCGAGGCGGACCGGGTCTTTGGCACCCTGCTCAGGAAGAAGCCCACCGGAACCCACGAAAGCAGCACTGGATCCGGCCGGTGAATCGCGCTGCCCTTGGCGTCGCGGCAAGGAGAGTCACGGCGGGCGATGCCCGTCGGGGCGTGGCCCGGCCCCGCGCCACTCATATCGAGACCGTCACACAGACAGGTGAACCGGGTCTACACGGCCCAGAAGGTCACTGCCTCCGAGCGCGGCGCCGCGCTACTCCCACGGGGTTGGTCGAGCGAGTGCGTTCAGGGGCGCGACGATGGCGGCCTCCTCGTATGCAAAGTGCTTGTCAAGATGTGAGCTCAGAGCGAGGAGTGCTTGATGCAGTTCCTTCACCGGGCGCGAGTCGCCATCAGCTTCGAGCTGGCGGAGCTGCTCGGCAATGATGTCATGCTCGCGTGACAGGCGTTCGACCGTGGTCGCGAGGTCGGGGTTCGTGGACAGCAGGTGCGGGAGGATCGCGTCTTCCTCAGAGGCGTGGTGGCCGTGCAGGTAGGCGCAGGCTATCTCGCAGTGCGTGCGCATCTGCTCGACGAGGGTCGCCGTGGGGCCGAGCTCGGCCTGTGCCGCGGCTCCGATCGCCTCTGCGATCATCCGCCGCAGTGCCTCGTGCGCCTCCATGAGCCGATCTCCCCAGCCATGTGGTTCGTCGTCCGTCACTGATGTCTCCTCTCGCGGCTGGCCACTCACTCTACATCGAAATGCCACTCAGTGGCATATGCCGCCGAGTCGCGTCTTTCTGCTACGGTCGAGCGGACGGCGGAGGAGGCGCTGATGCCTGATGAAGATCTGCCGCTTCGGGAGCGCAAGAAGCAGCAGACCCGACGCTCGCTGGAGGCGACGGCGTTGCGGCTGTTCCTGGATCGCGGGTTCGCGAACACCACGCTCGACGAACTGGTCGCCGTGGTCGGCGTGTCGAAGCGGACCTTCTTTCGGATGTACGAATCCAAGGAAGTGGTCGCCTTGTCCGCCGAGGCCGAGCTGTGGGACGCCTACATCGACATCATCGCGCGACGGCCCCTCGACGGCTCAGTACTCCCGTTTCTGCGTAGCGCGCTGCTGGATGCCCTGGCCGGTCGTGACGACGACTGGGACCGACGTTTCGTCGCCACCCGCGGGCTGATGGCGCGCACACCGCAGCTGTGGGATCGCAGCATCCTGCTGTCGGTGTCCGCGCAGAGCCGCCTCACTGCAGAGCTGGAGAACAAGCTCGGGGCGGAGGGCGGCGCCGACCTCCGCCTGCGGCTACTCGGTGAGCTGGCAATGGCCGCGTGGCGATGCGCGGCCAAGAACTGGATCGCCGGGCGGGGTCAGGGCGGCACCGGAGCGCGAGAACGCCTCGGCACTTGGAGGGGTCCGGGGGGCCGTATTGCCCTGACTCAGTCGGTGGAAGACGCCTTCGACGCGATCCCCGACGCGGTCAGCCTGAGTATCGAGGGCAGACCACAGTGACGGCGGCTCAGGTGCCCGACAGATGCTGGGCCCCGGGCCGTGCAGATGCCCGCCGGCCTGAGAGCGTCGCGCCCACTTGTGCCCATAACGGCAACCAGGCCCGAACCCCAGCCAACGTTTCCATCGGCAATGGATTCGAGCCTTGTGCGCGGGTGGGGCTCGGGGGACGCGAACCCCTCATCTCCGCCGCCCAAGCATCTCCACGGACTACATCCCACCAGGGAAGATCCGACGGGACCCTTAGGCGCACGCGTGCTGAGACCTAGCCTCAACGCGGAAGTCAGGCCCTCTGCAGGTACTCGTCCAAGCGACTCTCAACGATGGTCATCGAGTCGAAGGTGAGCGGGCCACCGCGATAGCTGCTCACCCATCGACCATGCGCATGTACGCTCGCCTGGCCGCGGGAGGCGGCAGGCTCCCGCACATCCGCCGTTGCTTCAGATCGCGGCACTTCGGCGACGGCGACCGTCAGCGCGCCGCGTGGCCGAACGTCGGGGCCAGGATCGCTGAAGACGGTCAGTTGCAGGAGGTAGCGCATCTGGCCGTTGTCCTCACCGCGGAAGACGTGCTCGGCCCGGGAGAAGACGAAGTCACTGAACGGCATGAGGGGACCCAGGCCCTGGATGCGTTCGGTGTCGGTCTCGGGGAAATCTTCGGAGTAGGAGTAACCGTGCTCGCGGGCCCACGCCGGATACTCTGCTGCCTGTTCCGCCTGGAGCGCGATCTGACGGCGTAGCCGACGACGCACCGCGGCGAGCCAGATCATGATGGCGACGACGAGCACGGTGACAACGGCGACGATTACTCCGAGCAAAGTAAACACCCACGACATGCATGTCAGCGTATCGAGCACTGCTCCCCGCCGTGACCGCCGCCGGCATCTCAGACGCGTCGCTATCGCCGATCGGCAGCACCCTGCCCCGGTGACACTGCTAGATTCCCATCGGAGTCACACCATCACTGGGTCCGGCGTGCCCGGGATCTCCTGAGAGAACGCACTGTGGAGCTAAGGGGATTCGAACCCCTGACCTCTTCCATGCCATGGAAGCGCGCTACCAACTGCGCCATAGCCCCAAAGGGAGGTCCTCGTCGTTCAGGACCGATCACTGATCTTAGACCCTCACCCGCACCGGGCCCAAACCGGGGTCACACGTCGTCGGACATCACCGGTTCGGGCAGCGTGCCGGCGTTCCACTCGGTGAGTCGCCAGCGGCTGTCACGCTCCGGATCGAACTGCTCCAGGGCGATCCACGAGCAGTTGGACAGCCCACTGAAGGAACGCCACGTGGACTCCGGGAACCCCAGGAACGACACTGTTCCCACCCGGAGCACGGCCCCATGGGCGACGATCACGAGCGTCTGGCCGTCCGGCAACATCTCGAGCGCATCGGTAAGGGACGCGGCCAGCCGAGCCCCCGCCTCCGCATGCGTCTCGGCACCGGGAAAACGGGGATCCTGTCCATCCAGCATGCCGCGCATCAGGTCCGGGAACCTCTCCCACGACTCCCGCCAGTTCAGTCCTTCGCGCTCACCGAAGTCCATCTCCCGCAGACGGGCGTCCAGCTCCACCTCGACCCCCGTGACCCGTGCGAGCTCGGCCGCGGTGTCCCGGGCACGACGCAGGTCGGAGGAGATGATGCGCACCGGCTGCAGCGACGCCAGGCGGGCGGCCGCCGCGCGGGCCTGCCCCCGGCCGACCTCGTCGAGCTCGGTGTCGGTCTGGCCCTGGACCCGGCGCTCGAGGTTCCAGGCGGTCTGGCCGTGCCGCCACAGGATGACGCGCCGGCTCATGACAGCTCGACGACGGGACAGTCGCTCCACAGCCGTTCAAGAGCGTAGAACCCGCGTTCCTCGGTGTGCTGGACGTGGACCACGACGTCGGAGAAGTCGATCAGGACCCAGCGGCCCTCCCGCTCGCCCTCACGACGCACCGGCTTGGCTCCGAGCTCCAGCAGGGCCTCCTCGACGGCGTCCTGGATGGCCCGGACCTGGCGCGGCGTGGAACCGCTGCAGATCAGGAAGACGTCGGTGATGAAGAGCTGCTCGGAGACGTCGAAGGCCAGGACGTCGGTGGCGAGCTTGTCCTCGGCCGCGGCCGCCGCGACGCGGGTCAGCTCGATCGCACGGTCAGTGGCTGTCATACGTCCTTCCCGGACCTGTCGTTCTGTGGTTGGTAGAGACCATGCTTGCCGATGTACTGCACGACGCCGTCAGGCACGAGGTACCAGACCGGCTCGCCCGAGAGGACGCGCGTACGGCAGTCCGTGGAGGAGATCGCCAGGGCCGGGATCTCCACCAGGGTGATGCGGTCCTGCGGCAGCCCACGCAACGTGGTCTCGTCCAGCTCGTGACCGGGCCGCGTGCAGCCCACGAAGTGCGCAAGCTCGAAGAGCTCCTCGTGGTCGCGCCAGCTGAGGATGGCCGCCATGGCGTCGGCGCCGGTGATGAAGTACAGGTCGGCGTCGGGTCGTGCGGCGCTGAGGTCACGCAGGGTGTCGATCGTGTACGTGGGGCCGGAGCGGTCGATGTCGACCCGGCTGACGGCGAAGCGCGGGTTGGCCGCCGTCGCGATGACTGTCATCAGGTACCGGTGCTCAGCGGGCGAGACCTCGCGGTCGACCTTCTGCCACGGCTCCCCGGTGGGCACGAACACGACCTCATCGAGGTCGAACCACGACTGCACCTCGCTGGCGGCCACGAGGTGGCCGTGGTGAATGGGGTCGAACGTGCCACCCATGACGCCCACTCGACGTCGGGTGGGCGACGCGGCGCCGTCGCGATCAAGCACCTGCGCGTGGGGGCCGGCGGTGTTCAGCTGTGCTCGCGTCCCTTGCCGAAGACCAGCAGGGCGATCATCAGCAGCGCCAGCGCGCCGAAGGACAGGACGCCCACGGCGATGGGGTGGATGGCGGCGTGCTCGGCGCCTTCCTCGGCAGCCTGAAGGACGGTGGTCAGCATGGCCGCAATCTACCAGCGCCCCTGCACGCCTGATGCCACCTCCCCCGGGTCAGCACGTGGTGCACCCCGGTGTCCGAGAGCGGCGAGTCGCGCAGACCTGCGCCGCGGTAGCGGGCCTTCGGCGCTCGTCAGTCAGCGCACGTGACCGTCGCCCGTCACGACGTACGTGGTGGTGGTCATCTCCTGAAGACCCATCGGGCCGCGGGCATGCAGCTTCTGGGTGGAGATCCCGATCTCGGCGCCGAACCCGAACTCGCCGCCGTCGGTGAAACGCGTCGAGGCGTTGACCATGACGGCGGCGGAGTCGACGCCGGTGGTGAAGCGACGCGCGGCCTCCAGCGACCCCGTCACGATCGCCTCGGTGTGCCCCGACGACCAGGTGCGGATGTGCTGCACTGCCTCATCGAGCGAGTCGACCACCCGTGCCGCGATGTCGGAGGACAGGTACTCGACCTCCCAGTCCTCGTCCGTGGCCGCGACGATCGCGGGCTCAAGCTCCCGGAAGCTCTCGTCGCCGTGGATCGTGACTCCCGCGGCCAGGAGCGCCTTGGTGACCTGCGGGAGGAACTCCTCGGCGACGTCGCGGTGCACCAGGAGGGACTCCGCGGCGTTGCAGACGCTGGTGCGATGGGTCTTGGAGTTGATGACGATGTCGAGCGCCATGTCGAGGTCGGCGTCGGCATCGACGTAGACGTGCACGTTCCCGGTGCCGGTCTCGATGACGGGCACCGTGGACTCCTGCACGACGCTGCGAATGAGGCCGGCGCCCCCGCGCGGGATCACGAGGTCCACGAGGCCGCGCGCCTGCATCAGGTGGGTGGCCGAGGAGCGGTCCTCTGCCGTGACCGCCTGCACGACGTCGGCAGGCAGGCCGCTGGCTGCGATCGCGTCGCGCATGACCTCCACGATGACGGCGTTGGAGCGCTGCGCCGAGCGCGAGCCCCGCAGCAGCGACGCGCTCCCTGCCTTGAGGCAGATGGCGGCGGCGTCGGCGGTGACGTTGGGGCGGCCCTCGTAGATCATGCCGATGACGCCCATGGGGACGCGCAGCTGCTGCAGACGCAACCCGTTGGGCAGCGTGGACCCGCGCACCACCTCGCCGACTGGGTCAGGCAGGGCGGCGACGTCACGCACACCCTGCGCGAACGCCGCGACACGGTCGGCGTCCAGGTGCAGGCGGTCGATGACGTTCTCGGGCGTGCCGTCGGCGCGGGCTGCCTCGACGTCGAGCGCGTTGGCCTGCACGATGCGGTCCGTGGCCGCGACGAGCGCCTCGGCGGCGGCCACGAGGGCGGTGTCCTTCTGGGCGCGGGTGGCGGTGGCGAGGGCGCTCGAGGCTGCCCGTGCACGTCGCGCCGCGTCATGCACGATGTCCTTCACGCCAGTGATCCTAGTGCCCTGCGCCGGAAGTTCATGACCGCCTTTCGCCGCCTGAGCAGCGCTCCGCCACCTCGATGAGTGATTCGGAGGGGTCAATGGTCGTGGGTCAGGGGCGGCGGATGTCGTGGCCGAGGGTGTCGTGATGCCAGATTGCGGCGCTCGATCACGCTCCGTCTTTTGTGTCAGCGGGGTCATCTAGAATGGAACACATCAGCGATTCAAGAATCCTCGAGGGGATGTGTTCACGTTGGCGGCACCGGTGCTGGAGGCCACTGCTTCTGTGGTGGACAAGCTCGCGCTGGTGCATGAGGTCCTGGGCTCGATCGAGACCTCTGAGTTCGCAGGATTGAGTGGGTCGCAGCAGCGTGAAGCGGCGACCTCGCTGTCTCGCCTGGAGGCGCGGGTGACGGCCTACAAGCTGGCCGCCGTTCGTGCGGTCGAGCAGTCAGGCGAAGCCCGCCGTCAGGGCGCGACCTCGACGGCGTCTCTGCTGGCCTGCGACTTCGGCGGGGATCATCGTGGTTCACGCAACACGGTGCGCCAGGCCCAGAAGATCGAGCAGACTCCTCAGTCGCATGAGGCGATGGCCCAAGGTCGGTTGAGCCAGCGTCAGGCCAAGGTGATCGAGAAGGCCCTTGACCTCCTCCCCGAAGAGACGCCCAAGAATGCTCGGGAGGCGTGTGAGACGCAACTGGTCGAGGACGCACCCCGGATGGATCTACGGCAGTTCCAGCGCCAAGCAGACCGGATCATCGGCTCCTTCCTTGCCGACTGCGATGAGAACACTGCGGTGGATGCTGCGGAGAACACCATCGTCGAAGAACGCGAACGCCGCGCCTGGAACAACGCTGAGTTCTGGATGAGCCAGCCCATTGACGGGACCGTCAAGGGCGGCTTCGCGATTCCTGAAGCCCAAGCAGCCCACCTGAGAGTTGTCCTGGATGGCTTGTGCGCCCCGCAGATCGAGATCACCGCACCAGGGCAGGCCTCCCGCGCCACCAGTGAGGTGCTTCTTGATGAGCGGCCGTCCTACACGCGTCGTCAGGGCTGGGCCTTCACCCACCTGTGTGAGCTCCTGCCGACCGACCGGCTGCCGGAGACCAACAACGTTGGCCCGATCATGACCGTCAACATCGACCACCAAGCCCTCCTCGACCAGCTCAAGGTCGCCGTGTTGTCCACTGGTGAAACCCTCTCCGCTGGGCAGGCGCGGCGGATGGCCTGTGAGCACCGGATCCTGCCCGCCGTCTACGGCGGAGACTCACTCCCGTTGGACCTCGGCAGAGACAAGCGGTTGTATTCGCTGCATCAACGCCGGGCCTTAGAACTCAGCCAGAAAGGCTGCGTCTTCCCCGGCATGGGGGTACCCCCACAAAAGGCGCATAGCGGTGGGGGAGGGCAGGCCACCCGGCTGGTGCGTCGTCCACCACGGCGGCGAGTCCTGGGCGGCCGGCGGCCGCACCGATCTGAAGGACGGAGTCCTGCTCTGCCCCCACCACCACCGGATCCTGCACACCGACGGCTGGGACATCCACTTCACGCCCGATGGCATCCCCGAGCTGGTTCCACCGGCATCACTGGATCCCAGACGCAGACCCCGACGACACCGACGATTCCCATGACCATCGGGAGAGCTCTGCCCCCTCACGGTGCGCGGTCTCGCTCCGTCGCGCCTATGCGACAGACGCCCTGCAATCACTCCACTGGTGCCCTGCGCCGGACGCCACGAGTCACACGGTGTTCACCCGCACGTGCCACGGTCGCGCCATGCACCTGACGTCCCTGCTTTGGACTGCTCCGGGCGGGCTCCACCGGAGGACGATCGGCGGCGTGCTCGTCGCGCTGCTCGCCACGCTCCTCATCGCACCGGCCGAGGCCACGGCACGTCCCGACCGTGACAAGCCCACCCCTGACAGGTTGGATGGAACGGTGCGCGTCGCGACGTTCAACGCCTCCCTCAACCGTCCGGGCGAGGGCGACCTGCGCCGCGACCTGTCCACGCCGAAGGACCAGCAGGCCCGCAACGTCGCGGAGATCATCCAGCGCACCCGACCCGACGTGCTGCTGCTGCAGGAGTTCGACCACGACCCCGAGGCGCCTGGCCTGTTCAGCCGCAACTATCTCGAGCGGGGCCAGTCGGGCGCCGAGGCGATCCACTACCCGTACCGCTTCACGGCCCCGGTCAACACCGGCGTCCAGACCGGATTCGACCTCGACAGGGACGGCGAGGTCGGTGGCCCCGGCGACGCCCACGGGTTCGGCGACTTCCCCGGCCAGTACGGCATGGTCGTCTACTCCAAGCACCCCATCGACACCGAGCGCGTCCGGACCTTCCAGAACCAGCTCTGGAAGGACATGCCAGGCGCACTTCTGCCGACGGACCCGGAGAGCGGGGAGTCCTGGTACACGTCCGAGGAGCTCGACGTCCTGCGTCTGTCGAGCAAGTCGCACTGGGACGTGCCGGTCAGGGTGGGCCGACGCACCGTCCATGTGCTCGCGAGCCACCCCACGCCACCGGTCTTCGACGGGCCGGAGGACCGCAACGGGTTGCGCAACAGCGATGAGATCCGGTTCTGGAAGGACTACGTGTCCGGACCGCGCACGTCACGCTGGATCCGCGACGACGCCGGCCGGCACGGCGGGCTGGACGCCCGCTCGTCGTTCGTCGTGGCAGGTGACCTCAACTCCGACCCGCACGACGGCGACTCCCGACCCGGGTCGATCGGCCAGCTGCTGGAGCATCCGCGCGTCAACACTTCCGTCACACCCACCAGCCGCGGCGCCCTGGAGGAGTCACGGGTCCAGGGTGGCGTGAACCTGCAGCACGAGGGCCCGCCCGAGCACGACACGGCGGACTTCGCGGAGCCGCCGGGCAACATCCGCGCGGACTACGTGCTGCCCAGCCGTGACCTGCGCGTCCGCGACGCCGCAGTGTTCTGGCCGACGGCCGACGACCCCCTCTCCCGTCTCACCGGGGAGTATCCGTTCCCCTCCTCCGACCACAGGCTCGTGTGGGTGGACCTGGAGATCGCCCGGCACCGCTGACGTCGGTGGTCACAGGACCATGAGGTCGTCGCGGTGGACGACCTCACGTTCATACTCGTCGCCGAGCTCGGCAGCGAGCTCACGGGTGGAGCGGCCCAGCAGGCTGGGCAGCTCCTCGCTGTCGTAGTTGACCAGGCCGCGCGCCACCACTCGGCCGTCGAGCGTGGCGACGTCCACCGGCTCGCCCGCCACGAACGTCCCGGAGACCTGCGTGATGCCGGCCGGCAGCAGCGACGCCTTGCGGACCGTGAGCGCGCGCTCGGCGCCGTCGTCGATCGTGAGGACGCCCTTGGTCTGACTGGCATGGGCCAGCCACAGCAGCCGGGTGGGGCGGCGCCGCCCCGTAGGACGGAACCTGGTGCCCACCGGTTGGTCGGCCAGAGCCTCGACGGCGTGTGGCGCACTCGTCAGCACCACCGGGATACCGGCTCCGGTGGCGATCCGGGCAGCCTCGATCTTGGTGACCATGCCACCGGTGCCCACGGCCGAGCCGACCCTCGCCACGTCGACGTCGCTCAGGTCCTGCGGTCCGTGCACCTCCTCGATCCGACGCGAGCCCGGCTCGGACGGATGGCCCGTGTAGAGGGCGTCGACGTCGGAGAGGAGCACCAGGAGGTCGGCATGCACCAGGTGCGCCACCAGAGCGGCCAGCCGGTCGTTGTCACCGAAGCGGATCTCGCTGGTGGCCACCGTGTCGTTCTCGTTGACGACGGGCACGACGCCGAGCTCACGCAGCCTGGCGAAGGTCTGGTAGGCGTTGCGGTAGTGGCCGCGGCGGGTGACGTCGTCGACGGTGAGCAGCACCTGCCCCACCGTGAGGCCGTGCCGCGCGAACCGCTCGGTGTAGCGGGCGACCAGCGCGCCCTGCCCGACGCTGGCGGCGGCCTGCTGCGTGGGCAGGTCCCGGGGCCGAGCACCCAGGCCCAACGGGCCGAGCCCTGCGGCGATGGCACCGGAGCTCACCAGCACCACCTCATCGCCCCGCCCACGGGCTCCCGCGACCGCGTCGACGACGACGTCCACGCGGGCCGGGTCGAGGTGACCGTCGTGAGTGGTGAGGGAGGACGAGCCCACCTTCACCACGATCCGGCTCACGACTCGTCCTCGCCGGCCCCGTCCGAGCCAGCCCCGTCCGAGCCAGCCCCGTCCGAATCCGTACCGCCCAGCTCGTCCTCGTCCTCCGGGAACGTCCAGTCGCCGCTCTCACGGGCCTCGCGGGCCTCGATCTCGAAGGCCCGCCTGGCGGCCAGCTCCTCGCGTCGCTCGACGGTGGTGCGCCGGGTGTTGTCGTCGAAGCGCAAGTCCTCCCCGCGGCGGCCCAGCACCTCGGCGCCGGCGGCGACCGACGGGTCGAAGTCGAAGACCACTGCGTCGCCCTCGCCCCGGTGATTGATGTCGCCGATGACGACGTCGTCGCCCGGCTCGGCGCCGAGCTCGAGGAGACGGTCCTCCACGCCCAGCCGGTTGAGCCGGTCAGACAGGAACCCGACGGCCTCGTCGTTGGAGAAGTCGGTCTGGCGCACCCAGCGTGTCGGCTTGGTGCCGCGCACGATCCACTGCTTCTCCCCCGCTGGACCCCGGCCGGCAACGATGGTGAACTCCTCGCCCACTCCGGACTCCGCCTGCGGCCGCAGCACGATCCGGGTGACCTCTGCGTCAGGGGCGGCGGCACGACGACTGGCGACGATCTCGGCCATCGCGAAGGACAGCTCGCGCAGGCCGGCGCGGCTGGCGGCGGAGACCTCGAACACCTCGAAGCCACGCTCCTGCAGGTCGGCGCGCACGAACTCGGCGATCTGGGCGGCGTCAGGGACGTCGGTCTTGTTGAGGGCCACCAGACGAGGACGCTGCAGGAGGTCGGCTCCTGCAGCGCCGGGCTCGAGGTTCTCGGCGTACCGCGCGAGCTCGTTCTCGATGACGTCGAGGTCCGTGAGGGGGTCGCGGCCTGGCTCCACGGTGGCGCAGTCGATGACGTGCACCAGCGCCGCGCACCGCTCGACGTGACGCAGGAAGTCGTGACCCAGGCCGCGGCCCTGACTGGCTCCCTCGATGAGTCCGGGGACGTCAGCCACGGTGAACGTGACCGAGCCGGCGGTGACGACGCCGAGGTTGGGCACGAGGGTCGTGAAGGGGTAGTCGGCGATCTTGGGCCTCGCCCGCGAGAGTGCGGCGATGAGGCTGGACTTGCCGGCGCTCGGGAAGCCGATCAGGCCGATGTCGGCCACGACCTTGAGCTCCAGCACGATCGCGATCTCCTCGCCGGGCTCGCCGCGCAGCGCGAATCCGGGCGCCTTGCGCTTGCTGGAGGCCAGCGCGGCGTTGCCGAGACCGCCGCGACCGCCCGCGGCGATGACGAGCTCGGTGCCGGGACCGACCAGGTCGGCCAGGACCTCCCCGTCACCGGCGTCCGGGTCGCCGGCGTCTGGGACCGCGCGCACCACGGTGCCGTCGGGCACCAGCAGGACGAGGTCGTCGCCGCCGGCCCCGTTGCGGTTGCTCCCGGCACCGGGTGCGCCGTTGCCGGCCTTGCGGTGCGGTTCGTGGTGGTAGTCGACGAGGGTGGTCACGTCCTGGGCCACGCGCAGGATGACGTCACCGCCGTGTCCGCCGTTACCGCCGTCGGGGCCGCCGAGAGGCTTGAACTTCTCACGGTGCACCGAGGCCACACCGTGGCCACCGTTGCCTGCGGACACCAGCAGGCGCACCCGGTCGACGAAGGTCGGAACGGCCACGGGATGCTCCTGGTGCTGGTTGGCTCACGGGGTCGGGCTGGGAAACCCGGCGGGGGTGCCGGGCCCTGGGCGGCTGGATCAAAACACAGCAGGGGCAGCCCGCTGCTGCGGACCGCCCCTGCTGGGTGTCTGCTGGGATTACTCGGCCGGGACGATGTTGACGACCTTGCGACCGCGCTGGCTGCCGAACTCCACCGAGCCCGCGGAGAGCGCGAACAGCGTGTCGTCGCCGCCACGGCCCACGTTGGTGCCCGGGTGGAAGTGGGTGCCACGCTGGCGGACGATGATCTCGCCGGCGTTGACGAGCTGGCCGCCGAAACGCTTCACGCCGAGGCGTTGCGCGTTGGAGTCGCGACCGTTCTTGGTGGACGAAACGCCCTTCTTCGATGCCATGTGTCAGGCTCCTACTTCGCGATTCCGGTGATCTTGACCTGGGTGTAGCGCTGGCGGTGACCCTGGCGCTTCTTGTACCCGGTCTTGTTCTTGTACTTCTGGATGACGATCTTGGGGCCCTTGGTCTGACCGAGCACCTCAGCGGTGACGGAGACCTTGGACAGATCGTCGGCGGCCGACGTGACGGCGTCACCGTCGACGTAGAGGACCGCGGGCAGCTCGACGGACTCACCCTCGGTCTGCGTGACGCGGTCGATCTCGACGACGTCGCCGACGGCGACCTTCTGCTGCGTGCCACCACTGCGCACGATTGCGTACACCACGGGATTCCTCACTCGGTTCTGCTGGAAAGCTCTGCTTCTGCTGAAGTCTCTGCTACTGCTGACAGCTCAGGGTTCCGCGCCACGGCTGGGCATGCGGACGCGGCGCCCGGAGGCACCGACGATCCATTCTACGGAGCCTCGGGCGTGTCGGTCAAAACGGGGCTGGTGCCGAGCTGGTCGTCGACCTTCTCGGTGGAGACGTCGGAGGGCGTGACGGGATCGGCGCTCGTGGGCGCCGCCTGCTTGCGACTGGCCCGCCGGACCGGCTTGCGGGCGCCTGACGTGGCCTGCTCGGTCTGTCGGTGCGTGGCATCTGCCTCGCCTGTGCCCTGCTCGGCGGACCCGACCCCGGTCCCGGACTCCACGGGCTGCGCTCCACCGGAGTCCGCCAGGGCAGAGGCGGCGCTGTCGGCCTCGGCGCCGGCTGCGGACCCTTGGCTCTTCGGACCTGCACTCTTGGGTCCAGCGCTCTTGGATCCCCCGTTCTTCGGCCCGGCGTCCTGGGAGTCGTCGTCCTTGTGCCCGGCACTCTTCGCCTCGGCAGGCTTGCCGTCGCTGCGCTCGCCCTTGCCGCCGTCCTTGCCGCTGCCCTTGTCCTGGCCACGAGCGGTGTCGCCGTCGTGCTGACCGTTGCCGCCACTGCCGTTGCCATGGCCATTGCCGCCACGACCTCCGCGCCGACGTCCGCCGCCGCGGCGCGAGCCGTCGTCCTTCTTGGGCTCGACCGGCTCGGCCGTGATGACCACTCCCCGGCCCTTGCAGTGGTCGCAGTCGGTGCTGAAGGACTCCAGCAGTCCGGTGCCGATGCGCTTGCGGGTCATCTGCACCAGGCCGAGCGACGTCACCTCGGCGACCTGGTGGCGAGTGCGGTCGCGTCCCAGGCACTCCACGAGGCGCCGCAGCACCAGGTCGCGGTTGCTCTCCAGCACCATGTCGATGAAGTCGATGACGATGATGCCGCCGATGTCGCGCAGCCTGAGCTGGCGCACGATCTCCTCGGCCGCCTCCAGGTTGTTCTTGGTGACCGTCTCCTCCAGGTTGCCACCGGATCCGGTGAACTTGCCGGTGTTCACGTCGATGACGGTCATCGCCTCGGTGCGATCGATGATGAGCGATCCACCCGATGGCAGCCAGACCTTGTGCTCCAACGCCTTGTGGATCTGCTCCTCGATGCGCAGTGCCTCAAAGGCCCCCTGGCCGTCGTGCTCGGAAGCCCGCCACTCGTTCAGGCGCTCCGCAAGATCGGGGGCGACGTGCTGGATGTAGCCGGAGATGTTGTCCCACGCATCGGGTCCGTCGACGACGAGGGAGCTGAAGTCCTCGTTGAACAGGTCGCGCACGACCTTGATGACGAGGTCGGGCTCGGCGTACAGCAGCTGGGGGGCCCCGCCCTTGGAGGTGGTGGCCTGGTCGACCTTGCCCTCGATGTCCTCCCAGCGCGCCTTGAGCGCGGTGACGTCACGCGTCAGCTGCTCCTCACTGGCGCCCTCGGCAGCAGTGCGCACGATGACGCCGGCATCCTCGGGCAGGATCTGCTTGAGCAGCGACTTCAGACGGGAGCGCTCGGTGTCGGGGAGCTTGCGGGAGATGCCGTTGGACTGACCGCCCGGGACGTAGACGAGGAATCGGCCCGGGAGGCTGATCTGGCTCGTCAGGCGGGCACCCTTCTGCCCGATCGGGTCCTTGGTGACCTGCACCAGGACTGTCTGCCCGGGCTGCAGGGCCTCCTCGATCTTGCGGGCCTTGCCGTTCTGTACCCCACTCCAATCGACCTCGCCGGCATAGATGACGGCGTTGCGGCCGGCGCCGATGTCGATGAAGGCGGCCTCCATGCTCGGCAGGACGTTCTGCACCTTGCCGAGGTAGACGTTGCCGATGATCGAGACCTGGGACTCGCGGGCGACGTAGTGCTCCACGAGGACGGAGTCCTCCATGACGGCGATCTGCGTGTAGGCGTTGTCGTCGGTGCCCCTGACCGAGGCCGGGCTCTGGCGGACGATCATCTGCCGCTCGACGGACTCGCGGCGCGCGAGGAACTCCGCCTCGGAGACGATCGGCGCGCGACGCCGTCCGGCTTCACGGCCCTCACGGCGGCGCTGCTTCTTGGCCTCCAGGCGGGTGGAGCCGGTGACGCTGGTGATCTCGTCCTGAGCGCTGCGGCCCTCGCGGACCTTGACGACGGTGTCCTCGGGATCATCCGCTGTGCGGCCGGCGCCCTCGCCGGCCCGAGCGCGTCGCCGACGGCGGCGCGTGGTGGCCGAACCGTCTGCGGAGTCGTCGTCGGAGTCATCGGAGTCGTCCTGGCCGGAGGACTGCGTCTCACCGGTGGCGTCGTCGGACTTGTTGCGCCGGCGGCCGCCGCGGCTGCGTCGGCGACGCTTGCCGCCGCCGGATCCCTGGGTGTCGTCGGCCTCGCCGTCACCGGAGTCGTCCTCGGCCGACGAGCTGTCCTCGTTCTTGCTGTCCTCGTTCTTGGGCCGGGGCGGCAGCACGGTGGTCTCGGGGGCCTGGAAGGTGGGCACCGCCAGAGCCCCACGCTTGGACCCAGCCTCCTTGGAACCAGCAGGCTTCGACGCATCACGCTTGGGCGCGTCACCCTTCGAGGGCTGGTCCTCCTGCGCGCCCTGGTCCTTCTCCTGCGCGACCGCGGACTCCTCACGCGCGTCGTCGCCGGCGTCGGCCTTCTTGGCCTTGCCCGCCGAGGTGGACTTCTTCGGGGCAGGCTCGGCGGGCGTCTCGCTCGCCGACTGCGTCGTCGGGTCGGCCTTGCCGCGGCTGCGGGAGGCTGCCTTCTTCTTGCTCGCGGTGGAATCCACGGACTCCACACCAGTGGTTCGTGCCGTCGGAGCCTTCACCTCGGGCGCCTGGGCCTCCTCGGAACTCTCGACCTTCCCGGAGTTCTGGGCCTTCCCGCCGCCTGATCCACCTCGATCGGCGGGCTCGTCGGTGGCGGACCGGGCCTGCGCCCCGCTGGGGGCAGCGAAGATGTCGGTGCTGATCGGAGCCGGTGGACCAGCTGCACGGCCAGCGGCGCGCCGGCGGCTCGAGCGGGAGGTGGTCGTCGGATCGGATCCGGGTGTGTTGTTGTCATCGTCGAGCATCTGCTCTCCTTCAACCCGCGGCGGCGCGGCCGGCCGGGGGTGTGCGTCTGGCCCGCGTCAGAGGGCTCCAAGTCTCATTCTCCCGGCGAACGCTGTCCGTTCGTCGAGGTGACGACGCCTCGGCCTGTCACATGGCTTCCCCGCCCGGCCCGCCGCGGTCAGCACCGGTCTGGTGCGTCGCGGTCGAGGGCGAGCGGATCGCCGACCGTGCCGTTCTGCTCATCCAAGGGACCCTGTGCCGTCCGGGTCGCCAACGGCGTCCCATCAAACTCAAGACCTCCCTGTGACCGCAGTCCGGCAAGAACGTCATCCGGTCGTATCGACGGTGTTGCGTGCCGTACAACCAAGGCCAGTATCGCACACGCCGACTCATCGGGGGCCATGTCGGCGACCCGCAGGCCCACGACGGGCCCTCTGACGTCGACCATCTTCGGCCCCCGCTTGGTCTTCTTCTCCACCTCTACGACCTCGGCTGCCAGGAGGGCCTCGACGGCATCCTCGAGCCGACTCGGGCTCACGATGGGCAGCTCGATCTCCCACCGGCTGGCCTCCAGCCGGTCGGCCAGCGTGCCGCCCGCGGAGACCACGGCCTCCAGGACATCCAGGCCCTGCGGCAGGGAATCATCGAGTGCGGCACGGACCTGCTCGGCCTCACAGGGGCGGGTCAGACCGATCTCGAGGAACTCGGCCTCGCTCGCCGCGCCCGTGGGAGAGGCACCGGCATAGGAGATCTTGGGGTGCGGCGTGTACCCGGAGCTGAAGGCGATCGGCACCCCGGCACGGCGGACCGCGCGTTCGAAGGCCCGGCCGAAGTCACGGTGGCTGGTGAAGCGCAGCCGTCCACGCTTGGCATAGCGGAGCCGGAGCTTCTGCGCGATCGCCAGCTGCGGGTTGGGAGCCTCCGGATTGGGCGTTCCCTGTGGCGTCACGCTCCCGTCGTCAGTCACGCTCGCGACCCTACTGGTGCGCCGTCGCCGAGTCGGGGCCCGGCGTCGGACCGGCACGACGGACGGGATTCAATGGGCCGGTGCGTGCAGGGAGATGGTTGACAGCGGCGGCGATCGTCCTGCTGGCGCTGAACCTGCGCACCGCCGTGGGCAGCATCGGCGTCCTGCTGACCTCCATCCAGGACGACCTCGGTCTGTCCCCCACCGCAGCCGGGGTGCTGACCACCCTGCCGATGATCTGCTTCGCCCTCGTCGGCCTCTCCACCGGCGCGGTCGTGCGTCGCCTCGGGCTGCACCGGACCACGGTCCTGGCTCTCGCCCTCGCTGGTTCAGGCATGGCGTTGCGTGCCGTCGTGGAGTCCCCGGCCCTGTTCTTCCTGTTCTCGGCCGTGGCGCTGGGCGGCGCCGCGATGGGCAACGTCGTGCTGCCGCCACTGGCCAAGACCCACTTCCCGGACCGGATCGCCCTGGTCAGTGCCCTCTACGGTGCCGCGCTCATCGGCAGCGGCTCCGTCACCACGTCGCTCACCGTCCCCGTGGCCGAAGGGTTCGCTCCCCCAAGCACTGCGCTTCGCTCCGTGCTGGGAGGTACCCCCAGCTGGCGCATCGGACTGGGCGTCTGGGCCGTCCTCGCCCTGCTGGCTCTGCTCCCGTGGCTGCGGATGCTGCGGCACGACGTCCACGCGCGCCTGCAGCCCCAGGACCGTCTGCCCACCGCGAGTGTGGCGCGCTCCCCGCTGACCTGGGCACTCGTCGCCTGCTTCGCAGCGCAGTCCGGCGTCGCCTACGCCCAGTTCGGGTGGTTCTCCACCATCCTCGTCGACGCCGGGGTCGGGCCCGCCAAGGCAGGGGTGCTGCTCGGCCTGCTGACCGGTGTGGGCGTGCCCCTGACGCTGAGCCTGCCGTGGCTGGTTCGACGATGGGGTGGCACCGCCGTCCTGCCGGTCACCTTCGGCGCGCTCACGCTGGTCGGCTGGGTCGGCATGGTCGTGGCGCCGGCCACGGTCTCCGCCCTGTGGGCGATTCTGCTCGGCCTGGGCAGCGGTGCCTTCACGTGGTGCCTGACGATGATCGGCCAACGGGCCCGGACCACGGCCGGTACGACGGCCCTCTCGACCCTCGTCCAGGGCCCCGGCTACCTGATCGGAGGACTGGCACCGTTCGGGACCGGTTTCCTGCACGACGTCACCGGCTCCTGGACGGTCCCGCTGCTCGGCCTCGCCTCGCTCGGCGTCATCATCGCGATCGCCGGCGCCTACGCGGACCGCTCCGCGCCGTTGGAGGACACCCTGCGTCCCTGACGCTCGGTCCGCGAAGACCCGGGGACGCCAGCCGCACGGCCCGCCGGTGCCCGGTCGATGCCGACCGGCAGGCCCGGACCATGCACCCGAGCGGGCGACAAAGCTCAGACGACGCTGAGGGGCAGCAGCGTCTTGCCCGTGGGGCCGACCTGGATCTCGGTGTCCAACTGGGGGCAGACCCCGCAGTCGAAGCACGGCGTCCAGCGACAGTCGTCGACCTCGACGGGTCCGTCGGGGTCGATGGCGTCCTCCCAGTCCTCCCAGAGCCAGTCCTTGTCCAGGCCGGAGTCCAGGTGGTCCCACGGCAGGACCTCGTCGTGGTCACGCTCACGCGTGGTGTACCAGTCGAGCCAGCTGCCACCATCGGGCGCCTCGTCGCCGAGCGCCTCCGCGCACATGGCCGCCCACCGGTCGTAGGAGAAGTGCTCGCTCCAGCCGTCGAACCGGCCACCGTCGCGCCACACCGCCTCGATGATGCGGCCGACACGCCGGTCGCCGCGTGAGAGCAGTCCTTCGATGGTGCCGGGCTTGCCGTCGTGGTACCGAAAGCCGATGGCCCGACCGAACCGCTTGTCCGACTGGACGGACTCACGCAGCTTGCGCAACCGCTCGTCGGTGGTCTCGTGGTCCAGCTGCCCGGCCCACTGGAACGGCGTGTGCGCCTTGGGCACGAACCCGCCGATGCTCACCGTGCAGCGGATGTCCTTGCGCCCAGAGACCTCCCGACCCACCTCGATGACACGCTTGGCGAGCTCACCGATCTGCAGGACGTCCTCGTCGGTCTCTGTGGGGAGCCCACACATGAAGTACAGCTTCACCTGCCGCCAGCCGTGCGAGTACGCGGCGGTGACGGTGCGCACGAGGTCCTCCTCGGTCACCATCTTGTTGATCACCTTGCGCAGCCGCTCGCTGCCGCCCTCGGGTGCGAACGTCAGCCCCGAACGACGGCCGTTGCGGCTGAACTCGTTGGCGAGCGCGATGTTGAAGGCGTCGACGCGGGTCGACGGCAGGGACAGCGACGTGTTGGTGCCCTCATAGCGGTCGCCCAGTTGTTTGGCGACCTCGCCGATCTCGGTGTGGTCGGCGCTGGACAGGCTCAGCAGGCCGACCTCCTCATAGCCGGAGTTGTCCAGCCCGTTCTGCACCATGGAGCCGATCGTCTCGATGGAGCGCTCCCGCACGGGTCGGGTGATCATCCCTGCCTGGCAGAAGCGACAGCCGCGGGTGCAGCCGCGGAAGATCTCCACGGAGTAGCGCTCGTGCACTGTCTCGGCCAGGGGCACGAGCGGCTTCTTGGGGTACGGCCAGGCGTCGAGGTCCATGAGCGTGTGCTTGGTGACCCGCCACGGCACGCCCGCCCGGTTGGGTACGACCTTCTCGATGCGCCCGTCCGGCAGGTAGCTGACGTCGTGGAACTGGGGGACGTAGATGCCGCCGGTGGCGGCGAGCCTGAACAGCAGCTCGGACCGTCCACCCGGCGAACCCTCCTGCTTGTGCTCGCGCACGATGTCGCTGATGGCCAGCACGATCTCCTCACCGTCGCCCAGGACGGCGGCGTCCACGAAGTCGGCGATCGGCTCGGGGTTGAAGGCACTGTGGCCGCCGGCCAGTACGACGGGGTGCTCGTCGCCGCGGTCCGTGGCGTGCAGCGGGATCCCGGCGAGGTCGAGGGCCGTGAGCAGGTTGGTGTAGCCGAGCTCGGTGGCGAAGGAGACGCCGAGCAGGTCGAAGGCACTCACGGGACGGTGCGAGTCGACGGTGAACTGCTCGATGCCGTGATCGCGCATGACCGCCTCCATGTCGGCCATGACGGCATAGGTGCGCTCGGCGAGGATCCAGTCCCGCTCGTTGAGCACCTCGTAGAGGATCTGGACACCCTGGTTGGGCAGACCCACCTCGTAGGCGTCCGGGTACATCAGCGCCCAACGGACGGCGACGTCCTCCCACTCCTTGACGGTGGCGTTGAGCTCGCCACCGACGTACTGGATCGGCTTGCTCACCGAGGGCAGCAGCGGCTCCAGGCGGGCAAAGAGCGACTCGACGACCATGCCCTCCAGCCTAAGGTGTGCACGGCGGCCGTGCCGAACGCCTGCCGGCGCCAGATACGCTCGCCGCCATGGGCATGTTCTCCCGCCGCAACCGTCCCGGCATCCGCGTCTCCTACGCACCGCTCGGCAAGGACGGCGACCTCGACCAGACCGTCACGCTGCAGAACACCACAGACGTCGGGTTGCGGCCGGTGCTGCGGTTCACGGCGGTGGACCAGTACGGCCGCGAGATGCCCAACGTCGAGGTGGGCACCGTGCTCGGCATCGACCGCGGCGCCGTCGTGGCCCCACCGGGTCAGCGCGCCGTGGACGTCCTGCACTTCCACGGGATGGGCGCGCGCAACGTGCGCGGCGTGAACATCGCCGTGGTCGACGTCCAGGAGACGGCTCTCTCGGAGATCACCGCCCCGGTCGAGGCGCTCATGGTGGACATGACCGAGCACGCGACCCTCGACCCTGAGGAGTTCTGGGGCGTCGGCGTCGTCAACCGCAACGAGGTTCCGGTGAGCCTGAAGGTGACGCTCGTCGAGCTGGAACCACCCGGCGCGGGCGGCAAGGACGCACCCCGGCAGGCGGTGGACGCCGTCACCCTGACCGAGCCGGTCGAGCTGGCCTCGGAGTCACACGACGTCGTCTGGCTGCCCGATGAGGTCCGGGGCCAGTTCCATGCCGTCCTGGCCCACCTCGACGTGGCCTGGGCCGGTCCGTCCGAACCGGAGCCACCGGAACCCGAGGCTCTATAGCCCCGCGCCCTGACACTCACTGCGTCGAGAGCAAGACCAGCAGGACGGCCACCATGGTCACGAACGCTGCAAGACAGGCGAGCGACCATGTCCGGCGTCGTTCGGCGGGCGCGGTGAGGGGCAGGACGCAGAAGAGCACGGCGCCGAACAGGATCGCGAGCATCGCCCCGAAGATCAGCGCGTACCCGTGTGGGTCGGCGGTAGGGCTCGTGGAGAGCACGCTCGAGGCGACGCTGAGGACCCCGAAGCCGAACGGCAGTGCGGCGAGCACGCTGGCCACCACGGCGACCCAGCGGCCGGCCGTCATCGCCTGGCGTTGTGGCTCCACGTCAGCTCCTCAGGTGAGGCCGGTTGCTCAGGCGACGTCAGGTGCTCAGGTGAGACCGGGGAACCACAGCGCCATCTCACGAGCCGCCGACTCCTCGGAGTCCGAGGCATGGACGAGGTTCTCGCGGTTGGACAGCGACAGGTCGCCCCGGATGGTGCCGGGCGCGGCGACGCGGCCGTCGGTGGCGCCGTTGAGGGCGCGCACCACGGAGATCGCCTCATCACCTTCCAGGACGAGCGCCACGAGCGGGCCGGAGACCGCGAACTCACGCAGCGGCGGGTACCAGGGCTGCTCGACGTGCTCGGCGTAGTGGGTGTCGGCCATCTCGACGTCGATGCTGCGGTGCTCCAGGGCGACGATGGTCAGCCCCTTGGCCTCGAAACGGGCCAGGATCTGACCGACGAGGCCGCGGCGGACGGCATCGGGCTTGAGCAGGACGAGAGTGCGCTGGGACATGGCCAACAAACTATCGTCCGCGCTCGAGGTGCCGACCGGTGCCCGCTCCCCAGGGGTTGACGAGATCACTCGGCCCACTGGTCCCGATACGCCGCGGGAACGCTCGGTCCTCGCTGCCCATGGCTACTCGACCACCGTGCGGCCACGATGACGTCGACGACCGCGCAACGGACGCGGGGATGCACTCGGTAGCGTCGTGCCCGACCTCCTTCCCCTCGGCGAGGACCCCTCCATGCCCATGCACCCCTGGTGGCGCGACGCCGTCATCTATCAGGTCTATCCGCGCTCATGGGCCGACTCCGACGGCGACGGCGTGGGTGACCTGCCCGGCATCACCTCACGACTGGAGCACCTCGTCGACCTCGGGGTCGACGCCCTGTGGCTCTCACCGTTCTACGTCTCCCCGCAGCACGACGGCGGGTATGACGTGGCCGACTTCCGTGACGTCGATCCGCTGTTCGGCACGCTCGCGGACTTCGACGCCCTCGTGAGCCGTGCCCACACCCTCGGCCTGCGGGTGATCGTCGATGTCGTGCCCAACCACACCTCCGAGGAGCACCCGTGGTTCCGGGCGGCGCTGGAGTCCGGGCCGGGCAGCCGTGAGCGCGCCCGGTACGTCTTCCGCGAGGGCCGGGGCCCGGACGGTGAGGATCCACCCAACAACTGGGTGAGCAAGTTCGGCGGTCCTGCCTGGACGCGCCTGCCGGACGAGCACCGGGCGGGGGCGGCGGGCCCTGGGCGGCGACCAACACAGTGGTACCTGCACCTGTTCGACTCCACCCAGCCGGACCTGGACTGGACGAACCCGGAGGTGCAGGAGGAGCTGGAGAGCGTCCTGCGCTTCTGGCTCGACCGCGGCGTCGACGGGTTCCGCATCGACGTCGCCCACGGGCTCGTCAAGGCCGAGGGACTACCGGACGCCGACCTCTCGATCGACGCCGACGTCGAGGCCACGGGCCGGCTGCCCATGTGGGACCAGCCCGGCGTGCACGAGATCTACCGCCGCTGGCGCCGGCTCACCGACTCCTGGGTCGACACGCACTCGTCGCCACTCTGGGGCGAGGACGGCGACCGCGTCCTGTGTGGCGAGGCGTGGGTACAGCCGGCCGAGGCGCTGGCCCGGTACGTACGCCCCGACGAGCTGCACCAGACGTTCAACTTCGCCTTCCTCATGTGCCCGTGGCGCGCCGACGACCTCCGCTCGGTGATCACGACCTCGCTGGCCAGTGCCAAGAGCGTCGGGGCGCCGCAGACCTGGGTGTTGTCCAACCACGACGTCGTGCGGCACGCGACGCGACTGGCCTACCCTCAGGACCCAGGGCAGCCACCCGTGGAGGGCATCGGTGCCGACGACCCGCAGCCCGACCCTGCACTGGGGCTGCGCCGAGCCCGGGCGGCCACCGCCCTGATGCTCGCCCTGCCCGGTTCGGCCTACCTCTACCAAGGTGAGGAGCTCGGCCTCCCCGAGGCCACCCGCATCCCCGACGACGCTCGCCAGGACCCGACGTGGGAACGCTCCGGGCACACGCGTCGGGGGCGCGACGGGTGCCGTGTGCCGGTGCCCTGGTCCGCCGAGGGCCCCAGCCTCGGCTTCGGGCCCGAGGGCCTGCCGTGGCTCCCCCAGCCGTCGGAGTACGCCACCCTCTCGCCCGACCAGCAGCGTGGCGACACGGGCTCCACCCTCGAGCTGTACCGGAGGTTGCTGCGCCTGCGCCGTGAGCTGCGTCTGGGGCGTGGACACCTGGAGTGGGCCGCCGGCTTCCCCGACTCAGCGGTGGCCTTCACGGTCTCCTGCGAGCACGGATCCGTGCTCGTGGTCGCCAACCTGGGAGCGGCCGCGGTCGCGCTTCCCAGCGGCGCCCAGGTGCTCCTGTCCTCCGACGATCTCGACGACGGCAGGGTGCCGAGCGACGTCACTGCGTGGGCGCTTCTGGGCTGAGCCTTGCGGCTGGCCTCACTGTGAGCGTAGGTTTCGACTGCACGTGATGTGAGTCACACAGTGGGAGGGCGCATGGTGCACCAGCCGAGGACGCGAGCGGCAGCCGCTGCCGCCGCGACGGCACTGAGCATCGGGATGCTCGCCGCCTGCGGAAGCACAGACGCCAAGCCGACGCTGAACTGGTACATCAACCCCGACGGCCAGGACACCCTCAACGCCCTCGCCGAGGAGTGCAGCACCGACGAGTACGACATCGCCATCCAGCTGCTGCCTGCGAGCGCCACCGACCAGCGCACCCAGCTGGCCCGACGGCTGGCCGCCGGCGACAACTCCACGGACCTGATGAGTCTGGACCCTGTCTTCGTGCCCGAGTTCGCCAACGCCGGCTGGCTCGCCCCCTTCGACGGCGAGCTCGCCGACCAGGTCCTCGACGACGACGTCCTGGCCGGTGCCGCCGAGACCGTGCGGTGGGACGGCGAGGTCGTCGCCGCACCGCAGTGGGCCAACACCCAGGTTCTCTGGTACCGCAAGTCGCTCGCCGAGGCGGCCGGGCTCGACATGTCGGGACCGGTCACCTGGGACCAGGTCATCGACGCCGCCGCCGACCAGGGCGGCACCGTGGGCGTCCAGGCCAACCGCTACGAGGCCTACGTCGTGTGGATCAACGCCCTCATCCAGGGAGCCGGCGGCGACATCCTCGACCCCGGCACCGTCGAGGAGGGCCGCGACGCCGAGGTGACCGTCGACTCCGAGGCCGGCGCCGCAGCGGCGGGCGTCATCCAGAAGCTGGCACGCTCCGGCGCCGCGCAGCCCGACTTCACCACCTCCAACGAGGGCACCAGCCTCGGCCGGATGTTCCCCGCCGAGGGCCCCGGATCCTTCATGGTCAACTGGACCTTCGTCTTCAAGAACTACGAGGGCCTCATCGGTGAGGGCGGCGGCCCCGCCGACGAGGCCGAGTTCGAGGACTTCGGCTGGGCCCGCTACCCGCAGACCGTCGAGGGCCAGGAGTCCAAGCCGCCCATCGGCGGCATCGACATCGGGGTCGGCGCCTTCTCCGACGACGTCGATGCGGCCCAGGAGGCGGCGGCGTGCATCACCTCTCCGCAGGCACAGTCCGACCTCGCAGTCAACGAGGGCCTCATGCCGTCGCGGCAGAGCGTGTACGACTCCCCCGAGCTGCAGGACGCCTACCCGGTCGACCTGCTCGAGCTCTACAGCGAGAGCATCGACGAGGGCGGGCCCAGGCCCAAGAGCGCCTTCTACAGCCAGATCTCCAACGCCGTGCAGTCGCGCTGGCACTCGCCCAACGGCGTCAACCCGGACACGACACCGGAACGCTCGGCCGAGTTCCTCACCGACATCCTGAGAGGGGAGGCCCTGCTGTGAGCGAGCGTCAGCGAACGAACCATCCAGGTGTCACGGCGTCAGGTCCGTGGTCCTTGCCGTGCGTCACGGAGGTGGCACCATGAGCACCGCCACCAAGCACAAGGACAGCGCACCGACGTCGGACCGCTCGCGTGCCGAGAACAGGCTCGCCCTCAAGCTGGTGGCACCGGCGATCGTCCTGATGCTCCTGGTGACGGCTTTCCCCATGCTGCGGGCGCTGTACCTCTCACTGTTCGACTACTCGCTCACCGCGCCCGACGACCGCCAGTTCGTGGGGCTGGGCAACTACCTCACCGCGCTCAGCGACTCCCTGTTCTGGCGGGACACGCTCAACACGGTCTTCATCATGGTCGTGACGGTCTTCTTCGAGCTGGTGATCGGCTTCGCCTTCGCGATGGTGATGCACAAGGTGATCTTCGCTCGTGGCCTGATCCGCACCTCGATCCTCATCCCCTACGGCATCATCACCGTCGTCTCCGGCTTCGCCTGGCAGTTCGCCTTCTCCAACACCAACGGCTTCGTCAACGGCTGGCTGCCGTTCATGAACCCGGACTTCGACTGGTTCGGGCAGTACTGGTCGTCGATGATCGCGATCATGGTCTCGGAGATCTGGAAGACGACGCCCTTCATGGCGTTGTTGCTGCTGGCCGGGCTCGCCCAGGTCCCCCACGACATGCTCGAGGCCGCCAAGGTCGACGGCGCCACCTGGTGGCAGCGACTGTGGAAGGTCATCCTGCCGAACATGCGGGCCGCCATCATGGTGGCCGTGCTGTTCCGCGCCCTGGACGCCTACCGCATCTTCGACAACATCTTCGTCATGACCGCCGGCGCCAACGGCACCGAGTCGATCTCCTTCCTCACCTACCGTCAGGTCATCGAGCAGTTCCAGCTGGGCATCGGCTCTGCACTCTCGGTCCTGCTGTTCCTGTCCGTCCTGGTGGTGGCCCTCGGCATCGTCAAGCTATTCAAGGTCGACCTGTCGGCCGCACGGCAGGGGTGACGGCATGAACGAGCGCGAACCAATGCGGGTGCCCTCGTACGGTGGGGTTCTGACGGGGGCGGTCGCATGAACAACCAGCTCATGAGCCGCATCGGAACCGCTCTCGGGGTGACGCTCATCCTCACCTGGTGCCTGCTCCCGGTGGCGTGGATCATCTCGTTGTCGTTCAAGTCCCAGGACGCCATCACGAACGGCAGCCCCGGCTTCTTCCCCGCCACCGGCGGTGGCGCCGGGTGGCAGAACTACGTGGACGTCATCGCCGACGACCAGTTCCGTCGCGCCATCTTCAACTCGATCGGCATCTGCCTGATCGCCACCGGGTTGTCGGTCGTGATCGCCACGCTGACCGCCTACGCCATCGCCCGGCTGGAGTTCTCCGGCAAGAAGTTCGTGCTCACCACAGCACTGGTCATCGCGATGTTCCCGGTGGTCTCGCTGGTCGGTCCGCTGTTCGACATGTGGCGCACGATCGGCATCTACGACACGTGGATCGGCCTGATCATCCCCTACATGTCCTTCACCCTGCCGTTGGCCATCTGGACCCTGTCAGCGTTCTTCCGCGAGATTCCGTGGGAGATGGAGCAGGCCGCCCAGGTCGACGGCGCCACCGCATGGCAGGCCTTCCGCAAGGTCATCGTGCCGCTGGCCGCACCCGGTGTGTTCACCGCCGCGATCCTGACGTTCTTCTTCGCCTGGAACGACTTCGTGTTCGGCATCTCGCTGACCTCCACGGAGTCGGCCCGGCCCATACCTGCGGCGCTGTCGTTCTTCGTCGGCGACGACCCGTTCAACCGGCCCGCATCGCTGCTGGCCGCCGGTGCCGTCGTCGCGACGGTCCCGATCGTCCTGCTCGTCCTGTTCTTCCAACGCAAGATCGTCGCGGGTCTCACCGCCGGCGCAGTGAAGGGTTGATGTCATGGCCGCCATCGAGATGAAGAACATCGTCAAGAAGTACGGAGACGGCTTCGCCGCGGTCAACGACGTCAGTATCGACGTCGCCGACGGTGAGTTCCTGATCCTGGTCGGCCCGTCCGGCTGCGGCAAGTCCACGCTGCTACGGATGATCGTGGGGCTGGAGGACATCACCTCCGGCGACATGGTGATCGACGGCCAGCGCGTCAACGACCTCGCGCCGCGCGATCGCAACCTGTCGATGGTCTTCCAGAACTACGCGCTCTACCCGCACCTGACGGTGTACGAGAACATCGCCTTCCCGCTGCGCCTCGCCGGCAAGAAGGACGGCGAGGTCGATGAGCTGGTACGCGAGGCCAGCACCACCCTCGACCTGGACGAGCACCTGCAGCGCAAGCCGGCCAACCTCTCCGGTGGCCAGCGTCAGCGCGTCGCCATGGGGCGCGCGATCGTCCGCAACGCCAAGGCCTTCCTGTTCGATGAGCCCCTGTCCAACCTTGACGCCAAGCTGCGCGGACAGATGCGCACCGAGATCGCCCGACTGCAGAAGCGGCTGGGCATCACCACCGTCTACGTCACCCACGACCAGACCGAGGCCATGACGCTCGGCGACCGGGTGGCCGTCATGAAGCGCGGCATCCTGCAGCAGCTGGCCACTCCGCGGGAGCTCTACGAGCAGCCGGTCAACCTGTTCGTCGCGGGGTTCATCGGCTCGCCGCCGATGAACTTCCTGCCTGCGGAGATCGATGGAAACCGGGTCAAGCTGCCGTTCGGCACTTTCGAGCTGCCCGCCGAGAAGGCGGAGCGCGCGGCCGGCAAGAGCCTGCTGATGGCCGGCATCCGGCCCGAGCACTTCGAGGACGTCTCGGTGCTCGATCCCGCCGCCGTGGACGAGTCGCGCACCTTCAAGGCCACGATCGACGTGCGCGAGTGGCTGGGCGACCAGCAGTACGCCTACATCCCCTACGACGCCGACCAGCTGGTGCAGGACCATCTGCGCGACCTCGCCCGCGAGGCCGACAGCGACTCCCTACGCACCCAGCTGGTGGTCTCGCTGGACTCCGCCAGCCAGGCGGGCGACGACGGTCAGTCCGTGCTGTCCATCGACATCGACAAGATGCACCTGTTCGACCCCTCCGACGGCGAGAACCTCACCGTCGGCCTCTGACAGAACTCAGCACCACTCGCAACTGACGAGTTTCGATACTCCGACTGGCCGGGAACCCACGGTCACTGTTCGCGCGGTCGGCTTAGCCGGACCCCGCAGCAGGGTGGCGCAACGTACTGGCACGCTCCCCGAGACGGTGACGCCGACCACGGGTCAGCTAGATCTGTGGTTCCCCGAGCTGCGTACAGGGTCCTCTCCGTGCTTCTGCACGACTAGCCAGCTCGATCAGCGGGACGCCAACGATTCAAGCGGCGCTGCATGGTTCCCAGTAGGCCATACTCGATGGCTGCCATCACGACCGAGAACGCGAGAACCCAAGCAAGCACTGTCTCGATGTCGAAGTCCGAGAACGCTTCATGGATCTCATACCCAACGCCGGAGCCCAGGCCGAACAACTCCGCGATGACTACGACCTGCCACGCCAAGGTGAGACCGAGTTTGGTGCCCGCCACGATGGACGGCAGGAGCGCTGGCAGCAGAATCCGGGTGACCTGCAGGACCCGGCCAGCCCGGAAAACACGAGCCATCTTGAACAGTTCGTGATCAAGCGCCATCGCAGATTCGCGGATGGTAAGAACCACCAAGGGAAGGGCGGTGAGGACAACGGCGACAACGGGCGTCCAGCCATTCAAACCGATAACCATCACGGCGACCAGGGCCCAAACCAGAGCAGGCATGCTGCGGCCGATCAGCACCCACGTGTCGAGCAAGGCATTGGTCCGAGCACTCCTTCCCATCGCAATCCCGAGCAGCAAGGCGAGCAAGACGGTGACCACCATGCCCGAGAAAACCCGTCGCAAAGTGAGCAGCACGGTACTGAGGAAGCCGCCGCCTGTGACGATTTCGCCCAATCGGTTGGCAGTCTCGAGCGGAGTAGGAATCACATCCACCGCCACGGTGTGGGCGACGATCCACCACACCGTCAATGCGAACGCGGCAGCTAAGATCCGCCAGCCGACAACCGACCAAATGCCTCCGGGGCCGCTGATGACGACCCGCCGCCTTGAGACTGGCAGGACTTCAGATCGCTCATTCGAGGTACTGTTCACGCCACCGGTCCCTCCACTCGGGAGTCACGCACGGAGCGCGACCACGACGCTTGCCGCAATAGCCGCTCGGCTAGCGGGACGCGACCGCTCAATGAACGCCAACGAGTCAATCGGCTGTAGATCGGACCGATGATGGCGTACTCCACAAGGGCCATCACCGCTCCGAATGCGAGCGCCCATGCAAGGACCCCGTCGAGCGAGAAGATCTGGAAGTTGCGATTGATCTCGGCGCCCACGCCAGAGGTAACCCCGAAGAGCTCCGCCAGAACCACCACCTTCCACGACAATGTAAGCCCGAGCTTCGCTCCGCCAACGATGGACGGCAGAGTCGCAGGAACCACCACCTGCCGGAAAACCATCATTCTCGTCGCATCGAAGACGCGTGCCATCCTGAACAGGTCCGAATCAAGTGCCTTGGTTGCCTCCCAGATTTGCAGCGTGAGCAACGGGGTGACCGCGAGCAACACAGCAAAGATCGGAGCCCTCCCACTGACACCGACCACCATCAGCGCAAGCAGCGCCCAGGCCAGACCAGGCATGACACGTCCAAGGAGGATCAGACCGTCGAGGAAGCGCTCGGCGTTTCGACTAAGCCCCATCGCGATCCCAAGGACGGTGGCAATCGATAGCGACGCCACTAGCCCGGTCATCACGCGCGCAATGGTTGCGGCCATATGCCGAACGAAATCCTCATACAGCACCACGTTGATCAGGCGCTCCGATACGGCTACAGGTCCGGGAAGGATGTCAGGTCCGATCCAAGCCGATGCCGCGCCCCACACCACCAGCAACGCCAGCACCGATACGAGACGAAGAAGCAATGGTTCAAACCTGCGGAGACCACTCAACGGTGCCGTCGGCCGTGTAAGCAATGCCACGACTACTCAGTCCCCCAACGGGGTAAAGATCGGATCTGGGACTGTGTCGATCAATCCAAGGTCCTTGGCGATCTCAAGCTGTTCCCGGACCGCCGAACTGGCTTCATCTGCCGTTTGGGCCGTATAGATCGCTCCGAGGTTCTCCGCCAGCATGGCCAGGTGGTCGTCATCCTCGACTTCGAGGTCAGCTCGGAACTCTGCGTAAACACTATCGTCATTGGCTAGAAGCTCAGTCGCAGCATGGATTGCCTCAGCAGCACACTGCGCCTCGGCTTCGTTGCCCTCCAACCATGTTCGGTTGGCACTGACGCCCAGCATGTACAGCGGGTCGCCGGTGATCTCGGTCCATCGTTCGTTCAACGAGAACAGGGGGCGGTACCCGCCGGCTTGTTCCAAGTTGGTCCCGTTCGGCTCGAAGAGAATCGCCGCGGCAACCTCGCCGCGCTTGAGGAACGCCTCGATGGCGGGGGGCGGGCCGGTCACCGCCTCGAAGTCACTTTCAAGGTCCATGCCCATCTTTGCAACAAGCATTTTGAAGTCGTTGTACTGCGCGGAAACTGGCGGCAGCAAGGCGATCTTCTGGCCTTTGAGATCCTCCAACGACGTCGACGGCGAATCCTCCCGCACGTACAGAACACCGTGCTCGGCCTGCAACGGTTCGATCATAGCCAGCTTCTCCAGCTTTTCGGATGAGCCGGCCCAGGAATTGAATCCGAAGTACCCCACATCGGTCTGACCAGACAGCAGAGCAATTTCGGCCGCATCAGGGGAGAAGGAAGTCACGTCCAGGTTGATGCCACATTCCTCGTCGAGACTTCGCTCCTTGATGACCTCTGCGACCATGCCGATCGAACTGGGCTGAAGGGTGGCGCCGAACTTCACGACCGGAAGTGCTGATCCACCTCCCTCGGTGCCTTCGATGACGCTACATGCACCGGCCACAAGGAGAGCTGCGACCGAGGCCGCGCCCAACGCCAAGGCCCGGCGGTTGATGAACTGTTTCATGGACGACTCCTCGCGCAGTGGGGTGGGATCGCGTCCCACCAGCAGCTAGTTCTTCGGACGGCGTTCACGTGGACTGAGGTATCGGTTCGTCGGCCAGCTGAGCGTCAGCGTCGAGCAATCCCAGAACCCGCTGCTGCACCTCGACGAGAGCGACGTCTTCGGGCCTGCGTGGCCGACCAACTGGGACCTCGAACTGCTCCACGATTCGTGCTGGCCGGGGGCTGACAACGCAAATTCGATCAGCTAGAAAAGCGGCCTCGAGCGCATTGTGGGTGACGAATAGAACTGTCGTCAGCTGATCGGCAACGATCTCCAACAGCTCGACTCGCAGCCTGCGGGCTGTCAGCTCATCGAGGCTGCTGAACGGCTCGTCCATCAGCAGCACGTCTGGTTCGATGACCAAGCCACGCGCAAGTGCGACACGCTGTTGCATCCCCCCGGACAAACTCAATGGATAGGACTCTGCGAAATCAGTGAGCCCGACGAGTTCAAGATACCGGTCGGTGTATTCCTTCCACTCTGCCCGCGCGACACCCTTACCCGCCAAAGCGAACTCCAGGTTCTGCCGAACCGTGCGCCAGTTGAGCAACTGCGGACGCTGGAACACATAGCCGCAACTCAGTCCCGCCCAGTCTGATCTGCCCCCGACCGTGACGCTACCGAGGTCGGGGTGCGTCAGACCGGCCAAGATGTCCAAGGAGGTCGACTTCCCGCAACCTGAAGGGCCCAAGAGGCAAAGAAACTCGCCGTCGTTCACCGTGAGACTAAAGTCGTCCAGTACGTTCAACTGGCCAGTTCCGCTCTGGGCAGGAAACGACTTCGAGATGTTTGTCAGTTCTATAGTTGCCATCGGATTCCTTCTGGTGAATGTCCCTCGGAGGCATGGGAGTGCGTCACGTCGGCGAGTGTTCCGGGACAGCGGACACGAACGCATCTGCGCGGAAGCGAGTAGGGTCAAGGTCACGTTCACGGGTCAGCGTGTCGAGAGCGCACTGGGTCATCTGCGGGCTGCCACAGGCGTAGACTTCTGCATCATCCAGATCCGGGTAGTCCGCAAGCACAGCGTTCTGCACCCAGCCAGCTTTTCCGGTCCACGTGGCATCGGGACGAGAAAGCACTGGTGTGAACGTCAACCACGGATAGCAGCGGGCGAGGCGACCGACGCTGTCGGCAAGATAGAGGTCATCGAGCGTGCGTCCACCCCAATAGAGATGGATCGGGCGGGTGAGCCGGCGTGCAATATGGTCCAGGATGATCGATCGCATCGGAGCGAAACCCGTGCCCGTTGCCATCAGGACGATTGGGGTGTCGGCTTCATCGACCCCGAACTCGCCAAACGGGGCCTCGATCTGGACGGTGTCGTGAAATTCCAGCTGCTGAAGTATGCGCGCAGAGAACACACCCTGTGGCTTGTGCCGAACGTGCAATTGCGCAAGATCGTTGTGCTGCGGCGAATTTGCGAACGAGTATGAGCGGGTGTCTCCGTCATCTAGAACGACGTTGAGGAACTGGCCCGCGTGAAACGGTGTACGCCGACCGATCGGAAAGCGCAGGTCAAGGACGGTGACACTCGGCGCCACACGGCGCCGACGATACACAGTGGTCACCAGCCGCTTGCGGACTGGCGGCGTGCGTGCGTTGATCCTGCGCGGCTTGATCTGTACGTTCGCAATCGGCCTTGCCCGGCAAAGGCGGATGCCGGAAGCCGGCCCAAGCGCAACTCCCTGTTGTGGAACCGTGATTTCTCCCGCGATCAGGTCGCCGATGCAGCTGTCGCATACGCCTTTGCGACACGAGTAGGGAATCGCCCATCCGGCAGCTTCTGCTGCATCGAGGACCGTTTGACCCGTCTCACATGGGAAGGAGATGTCGGTTTCGATCACGCTGATGGTGTTCGTCACAGCCCCGCCTCCTGTGACCCGGGGTTGGCAAACAGACCGAGAGCGACCAGAACTGCACTGGGGTCGGCCGCGCCCCGCCCCGCGATGTCGAAAGCCGGACCGTGGCCGACGCTGGAGAAGGGCGCTCCTGCACCGATGGTGACCGCGGCGGCACGCCGCCCTGCGAGAAGCTTCACCGGAATATGACCCTGGTCGTGATACATCGCAAGGTAGCCATCGCACTGGGGGTCGCCGAGGAGCACATCGGCGCCGGTCGGATCGGTGATGTCGATCCCCGCGGCACGCAACTGCTCCGCAGCGGGGCCGCTGATCCTGAGATCGGCATCTCCGAAGAGACCGCCTTCGCTGGCGTGGCAATTGATTCCGAACATGCCAATGCTTGGATCGGTGATGCCGATCGAGATCAAAGTTCTGTGCAGTGCCGTAGCAGCCTCAGCGACAAGGTCGACGCTCAGCCGCTCCATCGCCTCGGACATCGGCAAGTGCAACGTGGCATGAGCAATGCGAAGGCCGCCGCCAACCAGCATCAGAAACACATAGTCGTCCGGGACCCCGGTGAGGTCAGCAATCAGTGACGGGTAACCAGCGAAGTCGATCCCAGCCCGGTGAATCGCAGTCTTTGAGTGCGGTCCGGCCACGACGCCGCAGTAGCCATCGGTCGTCGCGAGGCGTACTGCGGTCTTCGCATACTCCACTGTGGCAACGCCGGCGTCAGCACACACCTCACCGACACGCAGCTCGTCTGGCCGCAGCACTCCGACGTCCACGACATCGCAGACACCAGGCTCGGCGAGCGCACCCGGGCGCGCCGGTCGCAGCCGTAGTCCACAGGCGTCGGCTGGTGCTTCAAGAGCACATAGGTCCCCCACGACGACCGGCGAACTCGTTCTCAGTTTCTCAACCGCCTTCATTGCGACCTCCGGTCCAATGCCGTTCGGGTCGCCAGTGGTCATAAGGACGCGGCTCATAGCGGGAGAACCAGCAGCGTGTCGGTGCGGTTGCTGTCACAGACCACGATCCGCTTCTTTAGCAGCGCCTTGCCGTCAGCCCAGACGTACTCATCGAGATAGCGCCCACTGGCGAACACATCGGTAGGACCGTCGCCAGTGATGCGTAGCACCAGGAAGGAGGTCTCACTGCTTGCGGAGTTCTCGCACTCTTCGAATACTGCGGGCTGACCGAGCAAGTGCCGGTAGACATGCGGTTCGTAAATGTTGGCCTCCCTGAGCGCGGAGACCCGGTCCTTGAGCATGTTCCGGTTGTTTGCCCAGATCGCCCCAGCGGGAAGGCCGCGACGGTGGTTATCCGCGGTTGTCACCTTGTAGAAGGCGTCGTCGGTGAAGTGTTCAGGCCAGTCCTCGATTGGCCCATCGTCAATGGCCCGGACGTAACTTCCCTGCGCTCGTGTAATCAGTGTGAATGCGTCGCTCACTTCCCCTCCTCGAGGGTGAAGCCCATCGCCTCGCGGTACATCTTCCAGAACCCGCGGATCGAAGCTTCCGTGACGCGGCTTTCGCTAGAGACTGCCTGATCGCCACCCATTTGCACTGTGGCGGATTCGTTGCTCGCGCCAGCGATGCCTCGTTGGACAAAGCCGCCAATGGCGCCGTCCTCCATCGAGACATACCCAGCGGGGCCGACCAAGTTGGATTGCTTCATCCGAACCAACTGTTGCTTCTCGCTGTCATCCTCGAAACCGAGGTACGTCCAGTTGAGGGCGGTGCTATCCACCCCTGTAGGCAAGACCTGGCGGACGGCGATTGAGTTCTGGATCTGCTGTAGAACGAACCCCGGGGAGACAGACAGTATCTGCAGCGTGATGTCGTCACCGACCTCATCGAAACTATCGACCAGCGACGGGTCCTCAAGCTGGTACTCGCTCTCGGATCGGATGTTCTGGTTCTTGTAGTGTTCGTCGGCCTCGACTTCACGATCGATTGCGGACCAACTGACGTGATGCCCTCCATTCTCGGAAACGATGATGCCGCCCTTTTGGTTCAGCTTGTTGAGTCCGAAGGTGGTGAAGAACAGATGCAGGATGCTCGCGTGATAGGAGTCCTTGACGTTCTCCATATAAAGCTTCCAATTGTTCGGCAGCGTCTGAGTGAACCGCCCCAAGACGACGGGCCTTCGCCCACCAAGCAGGCGCTCAATCCGATCGAGAACCTCCTGACCGAGGTATTCCTCGATCTCGGGCACATCGTTGTTGAGGCTGCCGAAGATCAGGCCGTGGACATTGGCTAGCCGCAGACGTCGCGGGCCGTGAACCGCCTTGCAGAAGCTGCTTCCCATACCGCCTTTACCGTTGATGCCTGCCTCGAAGGCAACACCCGTGAGGTCGCCTTGGAGGCTGTAAGTCCAGGCGTGGTACACGCAAGTGAAGTCCTTTGCATGTCCGTGTGACTCCATCGAGATCAGCGATCCACGATGCGCACAGCGGTTCTCGAACGCGTAGATCTCTCCGTCAAAATCGCGAGTCACCAGAACCGGCTGATCGCCGATGAAGGTGGCACAGAAGTCGCCCGGTTCGGCAAGCTCAGCCTCAAGGCACAAGTAGCTCCAGAACGGGCCGTGAAAGATGTGCTCTTGCTCGGCGCTGTAGATCGCTTCGTCCTGGAACACCCAGTACGGAACCTCGGTCAGCGCCCGGGGCCAGCGTCGCTCTGCGGGGGTTGCAATGGTCACCGTCTTCCCTCCTGTCATGCAACACGAAGTGGAGTGAACTCTAAAGGTGTTGTTCGTATAACGAACTCATGTACTCTTTGCGAACAAGTACGATGATGTGCTGCCCATCACACATATGTCAAGGGGACCGTTGATGACCGCTGAAGGCATGGCCGGGCTGGCCAAGGGACTGGCAATACTGGAGGCGTTCGATGGTCAGGCACCGAGGCTGACCATCAGCGAGTCAGCGACCGCAACCAGTCAGAGCAGAGCGACTGCCCGGCGTTGCCTGTTGACACTTGTCGACCTCGGCTACCTCAGCACTGACGGGAAGTACTTCTCGCCGACCCCGCGACTTCTGCGGCTGGGGGCGATATACGGCGACACGGCGGAGCTGCCTCAGCTGGCGGGGCCACATCTCTCGGCAGTCCGTGAATCTGTCAACGAGGCGGCCTCGCTTGCGGTCAGGGACCGCGGGGAGTCGCTATTCATTGCCCGCAGCGAGACCCAGTCGATCGTCAACGCCGGCGTACGCGTCGGCGCTCGCCTGCCCCTGTACGCTTCGGCGACCGGGCACGTCCTTCTACTAGGACTGAGTGAGGAGAACTTGACAGACTACCTCGACAGCGGGCCCTTCCCCGCCCGGACACCGCGCACACCAACGAGTTCGGCAGAGATCCGTGAAAGGGTCGAGAGCACCCGCGCTAATGGCTTCGCAGTGAGCGATGAAGAACTCGAAGTCGGCCTTCTCTCCATCGCAGTGCCCGTGAGCGATTCGACCGGGAAGGGTGTCGCCTCGATGTCTGTGAGTGCGTCGGCCGCTCGGATTTCGCTGGACGAACTAAAGAGTAGGGCCCTTCCTACGCTCCAACGTCAGGCCGAACTTCTCGGTCGGCAACTCTAGCAACTCGGATCGAAGCGGCTGGACGTACCGAGCGCCGAAACTTCTGGGCCAGCAGGACAGCGTCAGCGCTTGCGGCGGCGTTTGCTGCGCAGGGTCTGCAGGACCTCCTCGTTCCACTCGTGCTCACGGATCAACCGGTACCGCTCCCCCGCGACCCTCAGGTAGGCCGCGGCCGGCCGCTCGTCTGCGCCACGCACACCGGCCTCCTCGATCATGGCCACGACCGGCCGGAACTCCTCGTCATACCAGCGCTCGGCCATCGTCGCCTTGTCCATGTACGCGCCCTCGGCGTGCATCGTCCGGGCCGCCCACGCCTCCACGGTCTCGGCGATCACCCCATAGTCGAACGGATCGTCCACTGCCACCGCCGCACGCGCCTCACCGGTGAACGGCACACGCTCCAGCATGATCCGCCGCCAGTGCTTGAGCTCCAGGTCAGCACGACCCCCGATGCCCACCGGCTTGAGGAACGTGTCGATGGCGGTGACCCGGGCCTCGATGACGTCGAGCCGCAGGCTGCGGGCGACCGAGACCCGGTGGTGCCCGTCACGCACGAAGTACAGGTCACCGATCTGGTAGACCTCGATCGGCGGGATCTCCTCACCCGTGCGGCTCGCCCGCGACAGACGCTCCCACCGTTGCCGGCTGCGGGCCGACGTCGGTCGGAAGCGCCGGTCGAAGTCACGCATCTTGTCGACCGAGCCGACGATCGCGTCCAGCGGGATCACCTTGGTACCGGCGTAGTGCTCAGAGCGACGGCCGAGCGCGTCGACGACCTCGTCGAAGGACATGGACTGCACGACGTCGTCGGAGGCCCCCTGCACGCGGGCGGCCAGCGCGGACAGCACCTGGTGGCGGCGTGCCTTGAGGAAGTCGCTCTCGGCGTCGACGCGCGGGGATCCAGAGCTGCTGACCATGCTCACACCTGCGACGTCACGGCGAGTGGTTCGACATTGAGGACCCGCCATGGGATGACGTTGCGGATCGTGGTGCCGGCGACCTGACGGTCGGGCTTGCGCATCCCGTGGGGATGGACGTGGCCGTGCAGGTGCCACCGGGGGCGCAGGAGCTTCAGGACGTCGTGCAGGGCCGCGATGCCCTGGTGCGGCGCATCTGGCTCATCGCCCAGGCCGAGCGGCGGAGCGTGGGTGAGCAGGACGTCGACGGGGCCGCCGGCCCGACTGGTGAGCTGGTGGCCACGCCGGGTGTACTCGTCCTGCGTGTACTGGTGCGGGCCGGGCTTGTAGCGCACACACCCACCGAGGCCCGCCACCCGCAGCCCCCCGACGTCCGCCACGCGACCGTCGACGTCGACGAAGCCCTCCGGGCCTGCCTTCTTCACCGTCCCGGTGTCGGGGTCGTGGTTGCCCGGGACGAAGGCAGCCGGGACGTCCAGCACCCGGACGATCTGCTCGAGGTAGGACCACGGCAGGTCGCCGGCGCCGAGCACCAGGTCGACGTCGAGGTCACGCAGGCGCGACTCGAACCCGAGGACCTCCTCGTCGGCCACCGCCAGCACCCGGACCATGCCTCGCAGAGTACTCCGCGGGCCGCGCCCGGGCGAGGCCCGGCCGAGGCGATCAGGCGTCGGCAGGACCCTCGCCCTGTGCGGCCCAGCGGGCCTTGTCGGCCTCGATGCGTCGGCCCAGGAGGAAGGCAGAGGCCCACAGCACGGCGAACATGCCGCCGATGAAGAACATGACCGGCACGAGGAGTCCCAGGGCGATGGATGCCGCCTGGATGCCGTGTCCGATCCCGTAGGCCCACGGCTTGCGCAGCATCCCTGCGGTCAGCAGGCACAGCACGGCCAGACCGAGCCCCAGAGGCGCAGCCACCGACGCGGGGACGTCCTCGACGCTGATCATGACGGGGACGCTGAGCCCGAGCAGGATCGCCTCGAAGGTCAGCATCGCCGAGCACATGCCCCTCATGTGCCGTCCCTCGCGAGCAGCAGCCGTGCCTGCCCGGCAGTGATCACCGAGCCCGTCACCAGGACGCCCCCACTGCCGACGGCGTCCTCGTAGCCCTCGGTGGTCTCCGCGCGCTCGATCGCCCGCTCCAGTGCATCGGGCAGGCTGCGCACGACGCTGACCTTGGCGGCGTCGCCCAGGACGTCCTCGACGATCTCCCCCAGCTCGCCCGCGGACATGCTGCGGTCGGTGGAGTTCTGCGTGCAGACGACGTGTGAGGCGACAGGCTCGATCCCGCGCACGATCTCCTCCACGTCCTTGTCCGCCATGACACCGAGCACCACGACGAGCGGGCTGAGGGCGAACTCCTCCTGCAGGGACGCGACGCTCGCGGCGATGCCATGCGGATTGTGCGCCGCATCGACGATGACGGTGGGACCACGTCGCACGACCTCCAGCCGCCCCGGCGCGTCGACTTCGGCGAAGCCGTCACGGACGATCTCGGCCTCCAGCTCCTTGCTGCCGGTCAGCGCCTCGACGGCGGCGAGGGCGAGGGCGGCGTTGTGGGCCTGGAACTGTCCGTGCAAGGTCAGCAGCACCTCGTCGTAGCGGGCACCGACACCCTGCAGGGCCACCTGCTGGCCACCCACGGCGGCGAGCCGGTCCGCCACCGCGAAGTCCACCCCCTCGCGCAGCACCGTGGCACCGACCTCGGCCGAGCGCTGCAGGATCACGTCCAGCACCTCCGGCTCCTGCTCGGCGATGACGACATGGCCTCCCGGCTTGATGATGCCGGCCTTCTCCCGGGCGATGTCGACGGCATCGTGGCCGAGGTAGGCGCTGTGGTCGACCGCGATCGGGGTGATGACCGCGACCTTGGCATCGGCGACGTTGGTGGCGTCCCACGTCCCACCCATGCCGACCTCGACGACGGCGGCGTCGACCGGAGCGTCGGCGAAGGCGGCATAGGCCATGGCGACCGTCAGCTCGAAGAAGGACACCGGGTGCGGCTGGCTGTCGTCGACGATCTGGGCATAGGCGGCGACGTCGGCGAAGGCCTCGACGAACAGCTCCTCGCTGAGCATCTCGCCGTCGAGGCTGATCCGCTCGGTCATGGAGCTCAGGTGCGGGCTGGTGAAGCGTCCCGTGCGCAGGTCCAGGGAACGCAGCAGGGCGTCGATCATCCGTGCCGTCGACGTCTTGCCGTTGGTGCCGGTGAGCTGCACCACGGGATAGGAACGCTGAGGATCACCGAGCAGGCTCAGCAGCGCGGTGATCCGGTCCAGCGACGGATCGAGGCGGGTCTCGGGCCAGCGGCCCAGCAGGGCGGCCTCGACCTCGGCATAGGTGGGGTTCATCCCCGCCAGTATCGCAGTCGTCAGGCTAGTGCCCTGCGCCCGCACGAGGCCGGGGCCGGTCCGCGGCGCGACGTGGCCTCCTAGACTGTCCTCTCGTGACCACTGCTCAGAACCGCGTCCCGGCCAAGCCCGCCCTCGAAGGTCTCGAGGAACGGTGGAGCCGGGTATGGGAGGAGCAGGGGACATACCGTTTCGACCGCTCCGCCGAGCGGGCCGACGTGTACTCCATCGACACCCCTCCCCCGACGGTCTCCGGTTCCCTGCACGTCGGTCACGTCTTCAGCTACACCCACACCGATCTCATCGCCCGTTTCCAGCGGATGCGCGGCAAGGAGGTCTTCTACCCGATGGGCTGGGACGACAACGGCCTGCCCACCGAGCGTCGCGTGCAGAACTACTACGGCGTGCGCTGCGACCCCTCGCTCCCGTACGACCCCGACTTCACGCCCCCCGAGAAGCCGGACCCCAAGCGACAGGTCCCGATCAGCCGACGCAACTTCATCGAGCTGTGCAACCAGCTCGTCGTGGAGGACGAGAAGGTCTTCGAGGCCTTGTGGCGCACGCTCGGGCTGAGCGTCGACTGGACGCAGACGTACACCACGATCGGTGACGATGCGCAGACAGTCAGCCAGCGTGCGTTCCTGCGCAACGTCGCCCGCGGTGAGGCCTACAGCCAGGACGCCCCCACCCTGTGGGACGTGACCTTCCAGACCGCCGTGGCCCAGGCCGAGCTGGAGGCCCGCGACTACCCCGGCGCCTACCACCGGGTGACGTACCAGCACGAGACCGGCCCGATCGTCGTGGAGACCACCCGACCCGAGCTCACCGCCGCCGCCGTCGCGATCATCGCTCACCCCGACGACGCGCGGTACGCCCACCTGTTCGGCACCACCGCCGTCTCCCCGTTGTTCGGTGTGGAGGTGCCGATCATCGCCAGCACGCTGGCCGACCCGGAGAAGGGCTCGGGCATCGTGCACTGCTGCACCTTCGGTGATCTCACGGACGTGCAGTGGTGGCGCGAGTTCCAGCTGCCCAACCGCACGGTCATCGGACGCGACGGGCGTTTCCTGCGCGAGGTCCCGCAGTGGGTCGCGGGTGGCCCCGGCGAGAGGCTGTGGGCCGAGCTGGCCGGCAAGACGACGTTCACCGCACGGGAGCTGACGGTCCAGGCGCTGCGTGAGGCCGACGCCCTGGACGGCGAGCCCGAGCCCACGCACCGCGTCGCCAACTTCTACGAGAAGGGCGACAAGCCGCTGGAGATCGTCTCCACCCGACAGTGGTACATCCGCAACGGTGGGCGCGATGAGGACCTGCGTGCCGCGCTGGTCGCCCGCGGCGACCAGATCGACTGGAAGCCCGGCTACATGCAGTCGCGGTACACCAACTGGATCGAGGGCCTCAACGGCGACTGGCTGGTGAGCCGTCAGCGGTTCTTCGGCATCCCGTTCCCAGTCTGGTACCGCCTCGACGCCGACGGCGAGCCGGACTACGAGGACCCGATCTTCGCCACCGAGGAGTCCCTGCCCGTCGATCCCGCCTCCCAGGCCCCCGACGGGTTCGAGGAGACGCAACGCGGTGAGCCGGGCGGGTTCATCGCCGACCCCGACGTCCTCGACACCTGGGCGACGTCGTCGTTGTCGCCGGAGCTCGCCTGCGGCTGGGAGCGCGACGAGGACCTGTTCGCCCGCACGTTCCCGATGGACCTGCGCCCCCAGGCGCACGACATCATCCGCACGTGGCTGTTCTCCACGGTGGTGCGCTCGCACCAGGAGTTCGGCACCGTGCCGTGGAGCCATGCGGCCATCTCCGGGTTCGTCGTGGACCCCGACCGCAAGAAGATGAGCAAGTCCAAGGGCAACGTCGTCGTGCCCGATGAGATCCTGTCCAAGTACGGCGCCGACGCCGTCCGCTGGCGGGCAGCGCTGGCCCGGCCGGGCTCGGACTCGCCGTTCGACGAGACCCAGATGAAGGTCGGGCGCCGGCTGGCCATGAAGGTGCTCAACGCCAGCAAGTTCGTGCTGGCGGCGCCGGAGGACTACGGCCTCGGCGCCACGGCAGCCGACCTCGACGCCACCGCCGTCACTGAGCCGCTCGACCTCGCGATGCTCGCCGGGCTGCGCGACGTCGTCGAGCAGGCGACGCGCCACTTCGACGAGTACGACTACTCCTCTGCCCTGGAGGTCACCGAGAAGTTCTTCTGGGACTTCTGCGACGACTACCTCGAGCTGGTCAAGGAACGCGCCCGGGGAGAAGGCGCCCCTGGCGGGGGTGCCGGGCCGGGGGCGGCAGAAGGTGCCCCTGGCGGGGGTGCCGGGCCGTGGGCGGCAGAAGGTGCCCAGTCGGCCCGCTCCGCGTTCGTGACGGCACTGTCGGTGCAGCTGCGACTGCTGGCGCCGTTCCTGCCGTACGTCACCGAGGAAGTGTGGTCCTGGTGGCAGAGCGGCTCGGTGCACCGCACCGACTGGCCGAGCGTCGACGACGTCGCCACCACCGCGGGTGATGCCGAGCTGCTGCCGGCCGCTGCCGCCGTGCTCGCCGGCATCCGTGGCGCCAAGTCCGTCGCCAAGGTGAGCCAGCGCACCGAGGTCACCACCGCCGTCGCCCGCGGACCACAGGCCGTCCTGCAACGCGCCGAGCATGCCCTCGGCGACGTCAAGGCCGCCGGTCGCATCGTCGGCGCCCTGACGTTGACGGGTGACGACGCGGCCGACGAGGTCACCGTCGAGGCCACCCTCGCCGGGACGGACTGATCTCGGAAGACGGTGTGAAGGTCGACCTCAAGAAGACGCTCGACTGCTACGCCGCGCGCCGCGGCGTCTTGCGGGTGCTCGACGTCCCGCCGCTGCAGTACCTGATGATCGACGGTCATGGCGACCCCAACACCGCACCGCAGTGGGCCGCGGCCGTGGAGACGTTGTTCCCGGTGGCCTACGCGCTGAAGTTCGCCAGCAGGAACGAGCTGGGCCGCGACCACGTGGTCATGCCCCTGGAGGCGCTGTGGTGGGCCGAGGACATGGCTGCCTTCACGGCCCGGCGTGACAAGTCGCGCTGGAGCTGGACGGCCATGATCATGGTGCCCGACTGGGTCCCGTCGACGATGGTCGGCGTGGCCGTCGAGCAGACGGCCGCCAAGGGCAAGGGGCCGGCGCTGGATCGGCTCCGCCTGGAGACCCTGCGTGAGGACCGGTGTGTCCAGACGCTGCACGTCGGCTCCTACGACGACGAGGGCCCTGTGCTGGCCGAGATGCACGAACGCTTCATCCCCGACGCCGGACTGCGCATGACCGGCAGGCACCACGAGGTGTACCTCAGCGACGCGCGCCGGGTCGAGCCGGCGCGACTGCGGACCATCCTGCGTCAGCCGGTCTCCGAGGCGACGCGGGAACGGTGACCTCGGCAGGCCCGACGTCGGGCTGACCGGAGCACCCTGCAGGCCGCACGCGGCACGTTCAGTCACTTCAACACCAGCGACGACGCGGTCAACCAGCTCGGCCAACAGGTCTTCCAGTACGGCGTCAGGGGTCTGTTCAGCGCCAGCCTGGTGGTCGCCGTCCTCCTGCTCCGGCAACAGAAAGAGGATCGCGCACTCACCCGCGCCCTGCGCTGGGGCCTGGTCAGCGCTCGCAGGCATGGCCTTCGTGGTCTTCCTCGCTCGGCCAGGGTGGCGAGCTCGGGTGCGGAGACGTCACTCCTGAGGTTGACCGGGTCAATCCCTGAGGAGGACGCCGCGAACAGCGGGGCGCAGGAGGCTCGGGACATGAACACACAGCCGGTGTCCCGACGCCTCCTCCTCATCGTGCTCGCGGCCGCAGCACTCGGCCTCGCCCACCTCGCTGCTCTCCTCGGCACCAACCCCCTGGCCGACCCGGACGACCAGTTCGGCCAGTCGATGTTGTTCGCGGCCGGACCGGTGGCCGACGCCGCGTTGCTGGTGGCGGCGCTCGGCCTGACGACCTCGGCGCTGGCTCTGTGGTCCGGCCGACGCTCTCGGCGTCGCACGGCCGTCGCCGTCACGGGCGCGGTTCCAGCGATCCTGCTGCTCGACCACAGCATCATCATGATCCTCGGATACCTGCCCGCCTTGCTCGTCATCCTCCTGATGGGGCGGACCGAGCACCTGGTCCAGGTCGTCACCGTCGGCACCGCACTGCAGACCGTCACCCTCGCCGCCGTCGTGGCCGTGCTCCTGTCTCTGCGCGGTGGCCGCGGTGGCACTGGCGATGACCTCGAGGCGGCGACCCGAGCCACCCGGCGCTGGACGAAGATCGCCATCGAGGCGCCGCTCGCCTATGCGCTCACCCGTGTGCTGATGTTCGTCAAGGCTCCAGGGTTTCGCTCCGAGACCTTCGACGACCTCACCCTGTGGGCAGGACTCGGCCTGGGCGCCGCGGCCGTCGTGGGAGCCGTGCTGACCTGGGGACTGATCGCCCCCTGGGGCGAGCGTTTCCCTCGATGGATGGTGGGCCTGGCCGGCCGCCGGGTGCCGATCGGGCTCGCCGTGGTGCCGGCCCTGGCCGTGGCGGCGATGGTGCTGGCTGCCAGCCGGACGATCGCGATCCAGGGCGTCACCGACCGGTCGGACCTCCTGGACGGCGCCACCGAGCTGCCACTCGTCGTGCTGCCGCATCTGTTGTGGCCGCTGTGGGCGGTCGCACTGGCTGTCGCGACACTCTCCTACCGCCGTCGTCGCGCCCTGACCCACGAGGCCCTCACACCGACCGGTGCGTGACGACGGCGCCCGGAACGGCTCAGTCGATCGTCTGGAAACGCAGGATCTCCGGGTGCAGGCGATCGATGAGCTCCTGCCCCATCGCGACGGCGGTGGTGGTCTGACCGGCCACGGGCGGGAGGTCGTCGAAGGCCAGGCACAGCGCGGCCTCGCTCAGCATCTGGGCGGTACCGCCGTAGCCGGGATCGCGGCCGCTGACGCGGGTGTGGAGCTGGACGTCCTTCGACTCGGCCAGGAAGTCGAGGGTGAACCACGCCTTGGCACGCTCCTCGGGCGAGGGCCCGTCGCCCGGGCTCTTCAACCTCAGCAGCAGGGAACGCACGGGAGGAATCTGCGCGCCGACACCCAGCACGCCGAGACCCACGGCGCCGGCGGCCAGCATGCGGGTGGTCTTGACGTGCGCGTAGTGCTCGTAGCCGAACTCCGGCCCGTACGTCGGCAGCGCCCGGGCCGAGCGCAGGACGATCTGCGGGTCGACGGTAGGCAGCGGCACGGCCCATCCGGCATCGTGCTCGGCACGCCCGAGTGAGCCTGCTCCACGGATGGAACGGTCGGCCGGACGCTGCTCCTTGGCGCGTCGCTGCTTGGCGATCTTGGCGGACTGACGAAACGACGCGAACTGTCCGATCGCGGAGTGGTACGTGCCTCCCGACGGCCCCAGGTTGCCCCGCACGTAGCCCTTGAGCTGGATCGGGACGTCGTCGGGGAGCTGGCTCACGGTGTAGAGCGCGCCCAGGTCGTAGGGGATGGAGTCGAACCCGCAGGCATGCACCAGGCGGGCTCCGGTGCGCTCGGCCGTCTCGTGCAGGTCGAGCCAGACCTGGTCCACGAACTGCGGCTCCCCGGTGAGGTCCAGGTAGCCGATGCCCGCCTCGGCGGCCGCGCGGACGGCGGGCAGGCCGTGCTTCAGGTAGGGGCCGACGGTGCTGATCAGGACGCGGGTGTCCTCGGCCATCGCCCGCATGGAGGCGGCATCCTGCAGATCGGCCACGACGATCTCCGGCGTGGTGCCACCGGCGGCGCTCACGGCATCGGCGACGCCCTGTAGCTTGCTGCGGTTGCGGCCCGCGATCGCCCAGGTGGCTCCCGGGGGCAGGTGGGTGCCGAGGTAGTCGGCGGTGAGCGCTCCGGTGAACCCGGTGGCTCCGTGCAGGGTGATGTCGACGCTCATGTCCCCGACCCTACCGAGAGTATGGACACCCGCGACCCGCTTCATCGGTGTCTGAGCAACCGAGCCACGTCCCCGGCACTCAGCGTCGGTGCGTCATCAACCCAAAGGACGCTCATTCGGTTGCTCAGATACCGATCAGCGCCCGACCAGCGATTCGGTTGCTCAGGCACCGATCACGGGGCAGGGATCAGGAGGCCTTGCGAGCCACCTCGTCGCCGGAGAGGACCGAGGGGCCCTCCAGCCCGCGGACCACGTCACCGGTGACCACGACCTTGGCGACGTCCTCACGGGCCGGGATGTCATACATGACCGGCTGCAGCACGTGCTCGATGATCGAGCGGAGTCCACGGGCACCTGTACCGCGCTCGAGGGCGAGATCGGCCATCGCCTCGCAGGCGTCGGTGCCGAACTCCAGCTCGACGCCGTCGATCTCGAACAGTCGCTCGAACTGCTTGGTGAGGGCGTTCTTGGGCGTGGTGAGGATGGAGACCAAGGCGTCCTTGTCCAGGTTGTCGACCGCAGCGATGACCGGCAGGCGACCGATGAACTCGGGGATGAGGCCAAACTTGAGCAGGTCCTCGGGCAGCACCTTGGAGTACAGCTGCTCGGGCCCCTGGGACTTCTTCTCCGGCACGCCGCCGGTGCTGAAGCCGAGGCCGACCTTTCCGCTGCGCTGATCGATGATCTCCTCCAGACCAGCGAACGCGCCCCCCACGATGAACAGCACGTTGGTGGTGTCGATCTGGATGAACTCCTGGTGCGGGTGCTTGCGCCCGCCCTGCGGCGGCACCGAGGCCGTGGTGCCCTCGAGGATCTTCAGCAGCGCCTGCTGCACACCCTCGCCGGAGACGTCGCGCGTGATCGAGGGGTTCTCGGCCTTGCGCGAGATCTTGTCGACCTCGTCGATGTAGATGATGCCCGTCTCGGCCTTCTTGACGTCGTAGTCAGCGGCCTGGATGAGCTTGAGCAGGATGTTCTCGACGTCCTCGCCGACGTAGCCGGCCTCGGTCAAGGCCGTGGCGTCGGCGATGGCGAACGGGACGTTGAGCATCCGCGCCAGGGTCTGCGCCAGGTACGTCTTGCCGCAGCCCGTGGGCCCGACGAGCAGGATGTTGGACTTGGCCAGCTCGACGGACTCGTCCTTGGAACGACCGGACGCCGCCTGGGCCTGCACACGCTTGTAGTGGTTGTAGACCGCCACCGCGAGGCTCTTCTTGGCCTCGTCCTGGCCGATGACGTAGCCGCCGAGGAAGTCGAAGATCTCGTGCGGCTTAGGCAGCTCACCGAGGCTCAGCTCGGCGCCCTCGGCCAGCTCCTCCTCGATGATCTCGTTGCAGAGGTCGATGCACTCGTCGCAGATGTACACGCCGGGTCCGGCGATGAGCTTCTTGACCTGCTTCTGGCTCTTTCCACAGAACGAGCACTTCAACAGATCTGCGGTCTCACCGATTCGTGCCACGACGGCGCTCCTCACTGGGCTGACGATGTGGGCTGACGGCCCGGGTTTCGGGAGGTGGTGCGTTCACCCTACAAGTCTCCTCAGGATACGGCCGAGCAATCCCGGACGCCGTCCGCGTGTCGCGCACACGGGTGCGGCGCCCGGGACTGATCTCAGACCTCGGGGGTCTTCAGCGTGTCGAAGACGCCATCGATGAGGCCGTACTCGACGGCCTGCTCCGCGGTCAGGATCTTGTCGCGCTCGACGTCACCGCTGACCTCCTCCTGCGTCTTGCCGGTGGCTTCGGCGATCATCGTCTCCATCAGCTCACGCATGCGCAGGATCTCGTTGGCCTGGATCTCCAGGTCCGAGATCTGTCCGCCGGTGCCCTCGGTGTAGGGCTGGTGGATCAGGATGCGGCTGTTGGGCAGCGCGTAGCGCTTGCCCGGCGTCCCGGCGGCCAGCAGCACCGCAGCGGCCGAGGCCGCCTGCCCCAGGCAGACCGTCATGACGTCGGACTTCAGGTAGCGCATCGTGTCGTAGATGGCCGTCATGGCGGTGAAGGAGCCACCCGGTGAGTTGATGTACAGCTGGATGTCGCGATCGGCGTCCATCTGCTGCAGGCTCAGCAGCTGTGCCATGACGGCATTGGCGACGTCGTCGCCGATCGGGGTGCCGACGAAGATGATGCGGTCCTCGAACAGCTTGGTGAAGGGATCGATGCGGCGGAAGCCGTAGGACGTCCGCTCCTCCCACTGCGGGATGTAGTAGCTCATCGGTTGACCTCTCGGACGCTGGAGATGACCTGGTCGATGAAGCCGTAGTCCTGGGCCTCGTTCGGGGTGAACCAGCGGTCGCGGTCGGAGTCGATCTCGACCTGCTCGACGCTCTGGCCGGTGTGCTGGGCCTGCAGCTCGTTGAGCTGCTTCTTCAGCAGCAGGCTCTGCTGGGCCTGGATCTTGATGTCCGAGGCCGATCCGCCGATACCACCGGAGGGCTGGTGCATCATGATGCGCGCGTGCGGCAGGGCATAACGCTTGCCGGGGGTCCCTGCGGTCAGCAGGAACTGCCCCATCGAGGCGGCCAGGCCCATGGCGACGGTGGAGACGTCGTTGGAGACGAACTGCATCGTGTCGTAGATGGCCATGCCGGAGTCGACCGAGCCACCGGGTGAGTTGATGTACAGCGAGATGTCGGCCTCGGGGTCCTCGGCACTGAGCAGGAGCATCTGGGCGCAGATGGCGTTGGAGTTGCTGTCACGCACCTCCGAGCCCAGGAAGATGATCCGCTCCTTGAGCAGGCGCTGGTAGATGTGGCCGTCGAGATCGGCGGGTCCGACGTCGCCGACCGCCGACCGCGGCGAAGTGTCGTCTGATGTGTTCACATCCTCGACCCTAGGGGGCCGGGGCCACCGAGACACGCGCGGACACCCCCTGTTCGCTGATGGCAGATTCGAGACCCGGGTGTGCCCGGCGCTCAGTCCAGGGCCCCGAGGACCTGCTGGTCCCAGTCCATGACCGACCCGGTGACCACACCGCTGCGGTCCGACAACAGCAGGAGCACCAGCTCCGCGATCTCATCGACCTGACCGAGCTTGCCCATCGGCTGGGAGGCTGCGGCCCGTTCGAGCCATGTGTCGTCGGCGTCGTGGAACTCCCGTTGCACGGCGTCCTCGCCCTCGCTCTGGGTCCACCCGATGTTGACGCCGTTGATGCGGACACGGTCCCACCGGTGGGCGTGCGCCGCGTTGCGGGTCAGCCCCGCGAGTCCTGCCTTGGCGGACACGTAGGGGGCCAGGAACGGCTGCCCCCCGTGCGAGGACATGGTGATGATGTTGACGATCGTCCCCGGCCGGCCGCGGCGCACCATGTCGGCGACGGCGGCCTGCATGAGGAAGAAGGGACCACGCAGGTTGACGGCGACGTGCGCGTCGAACAGCTCTAGCGTGGTGTCCAGCAGCGTGCCGCGGCTGGTCAGGCCCGCCGCGTTGACGAGGGAGTCGATCCGGCCATGACGTTGCACCGTGGTGGCGACGGCGTCGCGGCACTGCTCGACGTCGGCGACGTCGCAGCGTACGAACGACGCGTCCGCCCCGAGCTCACGCAGCTCGGCGACGCACCGTTCACCGACGTCGGGGCGACGTCCGGTGACGACGACCTGGGCGCCCTCGCGCGCCGCGGTGCGCGCCACGGCCGCGCCCACGCCCTGGCTTCCTCCGCTGACCAGCACGACGCGATCGTGCAGCTCAGCCATCGGTCCGCCGCCGCACGTCGTGATCGGCGAGCTCGGCGTCCAGCCGCGCAGGCTCCCAGTCCTCGGCGAGCCCGCGACGGACGAGGTCGGCCTGCGACGGCGGGGTCAGGCCGCCGACCGGCTGGTCGAGGTCGAGGTTCGTCGGGAACGGGTACCCCTCGGCCGCACAGGCGATCACGTTCTCGATGTCGACGGCCGGGGCACCCGAGGAGGCTCTGTGCCGCAGGAGCGGATAGAGCCTGGAGGTGATGCGTCGGCGATCGACGGTCTCCATCGCGCGACCGAAGGCCGACGACACCTGGAGCAGGTTGGCGGTCCGCTGGAGGTCGGCGGAGACGTTCGAGCCGGCTCCGTGCAGGAGCGCGGGATTGAAGAAGGCGGCGTCCCCCGTGGTGAGGGGCAGCTGGACGTGCTGCTCGGCGAACAGCTCACGGAACTCCGGGCGCCGGTAGGCCAGGTACCCGGGCCGGTACTTCTGCGAGTGCGGCAGGTAGAGCGTCGGTCCACTCTCGAGCGGCATGTCGCTGTGCGCGACGGCTCCCTGGAGGGTCAGGACCGGCGAGAGCAGGTGCACGTGGGCGGGATACTGCGCACTGACCTCGTCGCCGAGGAAGCCGAGGTGGTAGTCACGGTGCGGGTCCTGCGCGACGCCGCCAGGCCTGACGACGTTGACCTGGGAGGTCACCTGGTAGCCCGGGCCCAGCCAGGAACGTGCAGCGAGCGCGAGCATGTCGTTGGCGTAGTAGTCGACGAACGCGGCGGGATCGCGCAGCGCGACCTTCTCCAGCGCGTTCCACACCCGGCTGTTGGCGCCCGGCCTGGCGAAGTGGTCGCCGGGCGCGGCGCCGGCCGACTCCTCCTCTGCGATGATCGCGTCGAACACGTCGGTGAGCCGGTCGACGACCGTGGTGTCGGGGAAGGCGCCGCGGATGACCACCACGCCCGGCCCGTCGGCCAGGGCGCGGACCAGCTCCGCCTCCACGCGGTGCGTCCCCTCGGTCGTGCCCGTGGCGCTGCGCAAGGTCTCCGCGGAGTAGATCGGCACGTTCTGCTCCACCGTGCTCGCGTGCGGGTGGTCGGCCGGGCGGGTCGGCGTGGCGACGAGGGCTCGGAGGTCCTCGACCCGGCAGTCGTCGGGGGTGAGGCGGGTGGCGGTCATGGGTCTCCTCGCTCGGATCGGGTCGGTGGTGCGACGGCGTCGCCCCGTTTCAGTCGTAGAGAGGCGGATCAGCCGTAGAGAGGCGGACGGTCGGGGACGGCGACGGTCTCGCGTGCGCCCGAGTCGAGCGCACGGACACCGGCCTCGGCGACGAGGTTCGCGACGTAGCCGTCCCATGCGCTCGCTCCCACGGCGTCGCCCGCGCGCGTGGCCTCGGTCCAGGCCGAGAGCTCGAGCCGGTAGGACTCGGCGAAGTGTGCCACGAAGTCCGTTCCCAGGACGGTGCTCGCGGCACCGGCGGCGCGCGCCGTGACCGGCGTCCTGGGCTCGAGCGTGACGGAGCCGGCAGTGCCGACGGCCTCGACCCGCACGTCGTAGCCGTAGCCCGCGTTCACGAACACCTCGACGGTGGCCATGGCCCCGCCCCGCATCCACAGCGTCGCGACCTGTGGGTCCCGGAACCCGTCGACGATCGGCGACTCCACCCGGATGCCCACGACGTCGTCGTCGAGCAGCCAGCGGAACGTGTCGAACTCGTGGATCATCGACCCGGTGACCAGTCCGGCGTCGTCGACGCTCGTCGTGCTGGAGGCGTTGCGGTGGATGCCGTGCAGCACTCGCACCCGGCCGAGCGTGCCGTCGTCGACCGATGCCTTGAGGGAGCCGAAGCCCGGGTCGAAGCGCCGGTTGAACCCGACCTGCACGAGTCGCCGCCCCAGGGCGACCTCCGCCTCGACCACGCGCAGGGCGTCGGAGGCGGTCACCGCGAGCGGCTTCTCACACAGCACCGGAGTGCGGGCCTGCAGGCAGGCGAGGACGAGGTCCACGTGGGTGGTGTCCGGGGACGTCACGACGACCGCGTCGCAGGCCGCGATCAGGTCGTGCGGCGAGCCGGCAGCAGACGCACCGACGGCCGAGGCAACCTGCGTCGCGCGCTCGGTGTCCATGTCGAAGACGGACACCACCTCGGCGGACGGCACAGCCGTGGCGAGCGTCCGGACGTGCGCAGCGCCCATCGCGCCGGCGCCGACGACCCCCACCCCCAGTCGCCCGTCCCGACGGCCGATCACAACGCCACCCACCGGCGAGTGCGTGCCGACTCGAGCATCGCGTCGACGGTGGCCGCCGCGGTCGCCGCGTCATGGACCGTCGCGCCGACGGGCTTGCCCTCGGCGATCGACTGGACCAGGCGGTGTGCCTCCACGACCTTCAGGTCGTCGTAGCCCATGCTGATCCCCGACCCCGGCTGGAAGGCACCCAGCTCTCCGTCGGTGGGCCTCACGAGCTCGGTGGTCCACGATGCGTCCTGGTAGTCATCGGCGAGGCACACCCGCAGCTCGCCCATTCGACGAAAGTCCCACGCGAGCGCTCCATGGCTGCCGTGGACCTCGATGCTGTACGCGCACTGCTCGCCGACCGCGACCCGGCTGGACTCCAACGTGCCGCGCGAGCCGTCGACGAACCGCAGGAGTGCGTTCACGTAGTCCTCGTTCGCGACGGGACCGAGCGCCCCGCCCCCACGTTCGTAGTGCATGGCTCCGGGCACCGCCTCGGGACGCTCGGGGATGAACGTCGCCGCGTCGACGACCAGCTCGCCGATGTCGGTGACGACGTAGCGCGCCAGGTCCGTGGCGTGGCTGACCAGGTCACCGAGCACGCCGCTGCCTGCCACGTCCTGGAACCGCCAGGAGAGCGCCCCGTCGGGATGTGCGGCGTAGTCGGCCAGGAACCGCACGGCGGTGTGCTCGACCGTACCGATGCGCCCGGCAGCGACGAGCTCCTTGGCCCGCTCCACGGCCGGTGCGTTGCGGTAGTTGAACCCTGCCGCCGACTGCACCCCGGCGTCCTCGACGGCCGCGGCGATCTCGCGGCTCTCGGCACCGTTGCGGCCGGCCGGCTTCTCGATCCACAGGTGCTTGCCGGAGGCCGCCACGGCGACGCCCACGTCGCGGTGGATGAGGTTCGGCCCGGCCACGCAGACGAGGTCGAGGTCGTCGCGGGCGACCAGGTGGCGCCAGTCGGTCAGCACGTCCTCGAACCCGAGGGCGGCGGCGGTGCGGTGCGTGCGGTCATCGACGACCGTGTCGGCCACGGCCACCAGCCGTGGCCGCAGCGGCGCATCGAGATAGTGGTGGGCGAGCCGTTGCAGTGCTCGAGCATGCACCTGTCCCATCCAGCCGAGGCCGACGACGCCGACCCGCAGCTCCGGCAGCGAGCTCACTGCTTCACCTTGGCCTTCATCTCCTCGGCCAGCGCGGTGCCGGCCATCGTCTTCTCCAGCTCCGCTGCGAGAGACTCCAGCTCGGCGCCACCGGCCATCATCGAGGTCAGGTCGTCCATGCTCAGGTCCGTCTTCGAGAAGTCGCCGATGCTCCTGCCCCTGCGCAGGATCACGAATCGGTCACCCACGGGAAAGGCATGGTGCGGGTTGTGGGTGATGAACACGACGCCCAGTCCTCGTTCGCGAGCCTTCGCGATGTACTTGAGCACGACGCCGGACTGCTTGACCCCGAGCGCGGCGGTGGGCTCGTCGAGGATGAGCACTCGGGCGCCGAAGTACACCGCCCGTGCGATCGCGACGCACTGCCGCTCACCGCCGGAGAGCGTCCCGATCGGCTGGTCGGCGTCGCGCAGGTCGATGCCCATCGCCGCAAGCTCCTCCTTGGTGGTGCGCTTCATGGCCGCGATGTCGAGTCGGCTGGTCGGGCCGAAGCCCTTGCGCACCTCACTGCCGAGGAAGAAGTTGCGCCACACGGGCATGAGGGGGACGACGGCGAGGTCCTGGTAGACCGTCGCGATCCCGCGGTCCAGCGCCTCACGGGGGCTGGAGAGCGTCGTCTCCTCACCGTCGACGAGCAACGTCCCGTCGGTGTGCTGGTGCGCCCCGGCGAGGATCTTGATGAACGTCGACTTCCCGGCGCCGTTGTCGCCGAGCACGCACGTCACCGCCCCGGCCCGCACCGACGTCGAGACGTCCGACAGAGCGATGATGTTGCCGTACCGCTTGCCGATGTCGCGCACCTCGATGACCGGCTCGTCGGACCTCGTCTGCTGCGTCTCGTCGCTCATCGTGCCGTCTCCGCTCGTTTGCGTACCAGTTCGTTGAGGAGGACCGCTGCCAGGAGCATGATCCCCAGGAAGGCGCGCAACCAGTTGTTGTCCCACCCCGAGTAGACGATCCCCTGGTTGGCCATGCCGTAGATGAGGGCGCCGAGCGCGGCGCCGATCGCCGAGCCGTAACCACCCGTGAGCAGGCAGCCACCGACCACGGCGCAGATGATGTAGATGAACTCCTGGCCGACGCCGGTGTTGCTCTGCACCGTGGAGGTCGTGAACAGCAGCAGCATGCCGACGAGCCAGCCCGCGCCTGCCGTCGTCATGAACAGGCCGATCTTGGTGCGAAAGACGGGCACACCGACCTGACGGGCCGAGACCTGGGCGCCGCCGACGGAGAAGATCCAGTTGCCGACCCGGGTACGCAGCAGCACCCAGGTGGCGGCGGCGGTGACTGCGAGCCACCAGAAGACTGAGGCGTAGATGTCGCCCCCGGCCACGTTCACCGTGGAGCCGAAGACCCGCTTGGCCTGGTCGTAGTAGGGAACCTGGGACATGCCCTGGATCGCGACCTGCCCGATGAGCGCCTTGGTCCCGGCAAGGTTGATGCCCTGCAGGACGAAGTACATGCCCAGGGTCACGATGAAGCTCGGGAGGCCGGTGCGCATCACGATCAGCCCGTTGGTCGCCCCCACCCCCAGGGCCAGGGCGAGGGACACGACGATCGCCGCCCAGATGTTGAGTCCGTACTCGGTCGTCAGGATCCCCACGACCAGGCCGGTGAAGCCGGTCATCGCCCCGGCGGAGAGGTCGAACTCGCCACCGATCATCAGCAAGGCCACGGCAACGGCCATGATCCCGATCGTCGAGGCGCCCCGCAGCCACGTGCTGGCACCGCTGGCGGTCGCGAAGGCCGAGGTGGTCGTGGCGAAGAAGACGAAGATCGCCACGGCGGCCACCAGGGCGCCGATCTCCGGCCTCTTCATGAGCTTGGTCAGGGTGGAGGTGCGAGCGAGCCGCTCGTCGGTCACGGTGGCTGTCGCCATCTGGGTTCCTGCTTTCCGGTGATGGTCCCTGGGCCCGGTCGTGGCCGGGCCCAGGGCTGGGCTCAGCGAGTGCCGTTGGCCGCGAACTCCAGCACGGCGTCGGCGTTGTCCTTCGTGACGAAGGCGGGGCCGGAGTTGATCGGCTGACCGCCGCCGAGGTCGTTGCCGTTGATCGACTTCAGGTAGAGCGTCGTGACGCCCTGGAAGCCCTGCACGTAGGGCTGCTGGTCGACGGCGAACAGGATCGAGTCGTCCTGGATGCCCTTCACGACGTCCTCGGACAGGTCGAACGTGGCGACCTTGGCGCTGCTGCCGGACTGGTCCACGGCGCTGACCGCGTTGATCGCGTACTGGCCGCCCAGCGTGAGGACCACGTCGATGTCGGTGTCGGACTGCAGCTTGGAGGTGATGGTCGCCTCCACGGCGCCGCCGTCGGTGCCGTCGACCTGGAGGTTCTCCATGTCGCCGCCGAAGGTGCCCGCTGCGGCCTTGCACCGCTCCTCCAGGCCCACGTTGCCTGCCTCCTGGACGACGCAGATGGCCTTCGACAGCCCCTCGTCCTTGAGCTCCTCGCCGACGGCCTCGCCGGCGATCGTCTCGCTCTGACCGATGTGGGTGAGCGCCCCGAACTCAGCGAACCGGTCGACACCGGAGTTGATCGTCACGACCGGCACGTCTGCCGCGACGGCCTTCTTGACGCTGTCCTCGAGCCCGTCGGGGTTGGCCATGGACACCACGATTCCATCGGCGCCGTCGGCCACCGCGCCGTCGATGAGCTGCGACTGCTTGGCCGGGTCCGGGTCGGAACTGTACTCCACGCTCACCCCGTAGTCGTCGCCGGCCCGCTCGGCTCCGGACTTGACCCGGTCCCAGAAGGCGTCGCCGGGAGCGCTGTGCGTGATGACCGCGTACGTGAGGTCCTCGGTGTCCTCGGCGGCGTCGTCCTGGCCGGTTCCGCTGCAGGCTGCCAGGAGCATGGCGGCGGCGAGTGCGGCGCCGACGAGCTTGAGCTGGTTCATGATGATGTCCTTCTCTCTTCTCCCGACGTCATTGCGCCGTCGGGAAGTTCAGTTGCGCGAGGGAGTTCTCGCTCACGTGCGGCCACCGGGTGGTGACCACCTTGGCCTGGGTGTAGAACCTGACGCCGTCGGGTCCATGGATGTGATGGTCCCCGAAGAGCGAGTCCTTCCAGCCTCCGAAGGAGTGGAAGGCCATGGGGACCGGGACCGGCACGTTGATGCCGATCATCCCGACGCTGACGCGTCGTTGGAAGGTCCGCGCGACCTCACCGGAGGACGTGAAGACCGCGGTGCCGTTGCCGTAGGGGTTGGCGTTGACGAGCTCGATCGCCTCGTCGAGGCTGTCCACGCGGAGCACGGCGAGGACGGGGCCGAAGATCTCGTCGGTGTAGACACTCATGTCCGTGCTCACGTGGTCGATGAGCGTGGGTCCCACGAAGAACCCGTCCCCGTGCTCGCCGACGACCTCGCGACCGTCGACCACGACCTTGGCGCCGGCGGACTCCCCCTGACCGATGTAGTCGACGATCCGGTCCCGCGACGCCTGGGTGACCACGGGCCCCATCTCGGTGTCCGGGTCCGAGCCCGCGCCGACCTTCAGGGCGCGGGTGCGCTCGCGGACCTTGTCGACCAATGTGTCCGCCGCGGGACCGACGGCGACCACGGCCGAGATCGCCATGCAGCGTTGGCCGGCCGAGCCGTACCCCGCGGCCGCGAGGTGGTCGGCGGCGAAGTCGAGGTCGGCGTCGGGCATCACGACGGCGTGGTTCTTGGCACCGCCGAGCGCCTGGACCCGCTTGCCCGTGCGCGTCGCCCCCTCGTGCACGTACCGGGCGACGGGGGTGGAGCCGACGAACGAGACCGCCGCGATGCCGGGATGCTCCAGGATCGCGTCCACTGCCGTCCTGTCACCGTGCACGACGTTGAACACTCCGTCGGGCAGCCCGGCCTGCGCGTAGAGGCGGGCCACGAGATCGGAGGCTCCCGGGACCCGTTCGGACGGCTTGAGCACGAACGTGTTGCCGCACGCGATCGCCACGGGATGCATCCACAGCGGCACCATGATCGGGAAGTTGAACGGCGTGATGCCGGCGACCACACCGAGCGGTTGGCGGAAGGAGTGCGAGTCCACCCCGCCGGAGACCTGGTCGTTGAACTCCCCCTTGAGCAGCTGCGGGATGCCGCACGCGAACTCCACGACCTCTCGGCCACGCACCACCTCGCCGCGCGCGTCGTCGAGGGTCTTGCCGTGCTCTGAGCTGATGACGTGCGCGAGCTCGTCCTCGTGCTGCACGAGGAGCTCACGGAAGGCGAACATGATGCGCGAGCGGGCCGTGACCGACGTCTGCAACCACGACGCCTGGGCCTGCGTCGCGGCTCCCACCGCTGCATCGACGTCGTTCGCCGTGGCGAGGCGCACCTGGGCCTGCGGAGCGCCGAGGGCGGGGTCGAAGACGTCGGTCAGACGGTCACCCTCCCCGCGGTGCTGGCGGCCGGCGATCCAGTGCTCGTACGTTCTCATCGGTGGTCCTCGTGCGGATCGGTGTTGTTGGGGTCTGGGTTGTTGGGGTCTGTGTTGTTGGGGTCTGGGGCGGGGTCGAGGTGGTGGCGCTGACGCCCCTTGTGCTCGGTGTAGGTCTGGCGCGCCTGCCGCGTGGAGTCCAGGGCGGAGACCTCCGCGACGGGGACGTCCCACCAGGCCGGGCTGTCGGGAGCGGGCACGTACGGGTCGGTCTCCACGTGGATGACGGTCGTGCGCGTCGACTCCCTGGCCTTGCCGACGGCCGAGGCGAGCTCGTCGGCCGTGGTGGCGGACAAGACGTCGGCGCCCAGGCTCGCGGCGTTGGCCGCGAGGTCGACGGGCAGGGGGTCGCCGTCGAGCCCGGACGCCGTGCGGTGCCGGTACCGGGTGCCGAAGCGCTGCGAGCCGAGCGACTCCGACAACGCACCGATCGAGGCGAAGCCGTGGTTCTGCACGATGACCACGATGATCTTGATCCCCTCCGCGACGGCCGTGACGAGCTCACTGCTCATCATCAGCCACGAGCCGTCACCGACCAGCACGAAGACGTCCCGGTCGGGCTCCTCGCCGGAGGCGGCCTGGTCGAGGGCCGCCATCTTCACGCCGAGCCCACCGGCCACCTCATATCCCATGCAGGAGTACCCGTACTCGACGTGGTAGCCCTTGCGGTCCCGGGTGCGCCACAGCTTGTGCAGGTCGCCGGGCATCGACCCGGCCGCGCACACCACGACGTCGCGGGGGTGGGAGTGCTCGTTGACGACGCCGATGACCTCCGACTGCACGAGCCGTCCCGTGCCGGCGGGCCGCTCGGGCTCGGCGTAGGCACGTCCCACGACGTCGTCCCACTGCTGCGCGAGACGACTCGCCCGCTCGGTGTGCTCCCGCTCCGCCGTCCACCCCTCAGGACCGGCCCCGAGGCCGGCACTGAGAGCACGCACCGCCTCGCGGGCGTCGGCGACGACGGAGGTGGCGCTGAGCTTGTGAGCGTCGAAGGCAGAGACGTTGACGTTGACGAACCGCACGTCGGGGTCCTGGAAGACCGTGCGGGAGGCCGTGGTGAAGTCGCTGTACCGCGTTCCGATGCCGATCACGACGTCGGCCTCGGCGGCGAGCAGGTCCGCCGCGGTCGTCCCCGTGGCCCCGATCGCGCCCACCGACTGCGGATGGTCGTACGGCAACGATCCCTTCCCGGCCTGGGTCTCGGCCACCGGGACGCCCGTGGCCTCGGCGAGCTCACACAGTGCGACGTCGGCGCCGCTGTAGATCACTCCGCCACCGGCCACCACGAGCGGGCGCCGGGCGGAACGGATGACGTTCAGCGCCCGGTCGATCGCCTCGGGCTGCGGGACCACACGGCCGACGTGCCAGGTGCGCGGCGCGAACAGCTCGTCGGGCCAGTCGTGCGCCTCGGCCTGGACGTCCTGCGGGAGGGCGAGCGTCACGGCGCCCGTCAGGGCCGGATCGGTCAGCACGCGCATCGCACCGAGCAGCGCGGCCACAAGCTGCTCCGGCCGCTGGACGCGGTCGAAGAACGCGGAGACGGGGCGGAACGCGTCGTTGACGGAGACGTCGCCCGCGCCGGGATCCTCGAGCTCCTGCAGGACGGGCTGGGCGACCCGGGTGGCGAAGGTGTCACCCGGCAGCAGCAGGACGGGCAGCCGGTTGATCGTCGCGAGAGCGGCGCCGGTGACCATGTTCGTCGCGCCCGGGCCGATGCTCGCCGTGACTGCCATGGCGGCCAGCCGGTCCCGCTGCCGGGCGTAGGCCACGGCCGCGTGCACCATCGCCTGCTCGTTGCGACCCTGCAGGTAGTGCAGGCCGCTCGGGTCGCCGGAGAGCTCACGCTCCAGCAGTGCCTGCCCGATGCCGGCGACGTTGCCGTGGCCGAAGATCCCCCAGCACCCCGCGAAGAACGGGGTGCTGCGGCCGTCGCGCTCGACGTGCTGGTTCTCCAGGAACCGCACGAGCGCCTGGGCCACGGTGAGCCGAATGGTTCCGGCAGGGGTGCCGGGCTGGGGGCACCTCCCTGCACGGAGCGCAGCGAAGTGCTCGGGGGATGGGCGGCGACCAGACAGAGTCATCGGGTCACCGCCTGAGCGAAGGGGAGCCGGGGGTCGACGTTCTGCTGCTCCCAGGTGCCACGGACCCACGTATGGGCCGGGTCGTCGCAGATCAGCCAGGCACGCTCGTTCCCCGGCCCCGCCATGACGTTCAGGTAGTAGAGGTCGTACCCCGGGACAGCCATCGAGGGGCCGTGCCAGCCGTGCGGGATGAGCACGACGTCGCGGTCGTGCACCTCGGTGAGGACGTCGATCTCGGCGGTCCCGTGGCCGTACACGCGCTGGTAGGCGAGCCCTGGACCGTTCGGGCCGGGGGCCACCTCGAAGTAGTAGATCTCCTCGAGGCGGGTCTCACCCTCACGCTCCTCGTCGTGCTTGTGCGGCGGGTAGGACGACCAGTTTCCGCTGGGGGTCAGCACCTCGCAGGCGATGATCCGGTCGGCCTCCAGGACCCCCGGGACCCCGAAGTTGTTGACCTGGCGGCTGGCCTGCCCGGCGCCTCGGAGCTCCACGGGGACCGAGGAGGCCGGCAGGTACGCCGGCTCGAGCCTGGCCTCGCAACGGGCCGACGGCAGGGCGAACCGTCCGCCGTCGCGACTGGTGACGGTGAGCTCGGCGTCGCGTGGCGCGTAGACCAGGTCGCTGGGGCCGCTGAAGACGCCGGCGCGGCCGGCGAGGGTGAACGACAGACCGTCGACCGTCACCTCGGCGGAGCCGGCGAGCGAGAGGACTAGGGTCTCGGCGTCGCCGGTGGCGACGGTGTGGGACTCACCGGCATCGAGTGCGAGGACCCGCAGGCCAGTACGGTCCCACCCGGCCGATGCCGGGTCGACGACCAGGGTGAAGGGGGCCTGCGTCGCCTCGCCGTCGCGAATCACGTGCTCGCTCATCACATCATCTCCACGGTGGCGTCGACAGCGGCCTCGACGTCGCCGTCGGGCGGGAACAGCAGGGACCGTCCGACGACCATGCCCCGCACCACCGGGTTGGACAAGGCCTTGGACCACAGGGCGAACTGTGCCTCCTGGTCGGGCGAGACCTCACCTCCCAGCAGCAGCACCGGCAGCGTGCTCGCCGCGAGCACGGTGTCCATGTCGTCCACGACCGGAAGCTTCAGCCAGGTGTGCGCCGACGTCGGCGCCAGCCCGGCCGCGACCGTGGCCGAGCGGACGACCGCCTCGGCCGTCAGGTCGTTGCGCACCCGCCCGTCCTGGCCGCGGTGGGAGATGAACGGCTCGACCATGGCCATCAGACCACGCTCGGCAAGCCCGGCGACCGCTCCCGCACAGGCCTGCATCGTGGCCACGGTCGCGTGGTCCTCAGGATCGATCCGCAACAGCATCTTGCCGCCCTGGTAGCCGCTGTCAGCGATCCCGGCGGGGTCGAACCCGGTGAACCGGTCATCGATCTCGAAGACCGTGCCGGCCAGACCGCCGCGGTTCATCGAGCCGATGACCACCTTGCCCTCGAGTGCGCCGAGGAGCAGGAGGTCGTCGAGGATGTCGGCGGTGCCGAGCACTCCGTCGACGCCCGGGCGTGCCAGGGCACGCACGATGCGATCGAGCAGGTCGGCACGGTCGCCCATCGCCAGGGGATCGTCCCCGGCGCGCAGCGCACCGCGAGCAGGGTGGTCGGCCGCCACGAGCATGAGGCGGCCGGTGGAGCCGGCCAGGCTCGAGGGTCGCGTCCTGGCCGTGGCTGCCACGGCGATGCGCTCGGGCGCGCTGACCCGTGCCTCGATGATCGACCGGATGCGCTCCGGCGTGACCTGACGCTCGTTCATGCGGTCACTCGCTGACGCTCGCTCATCGGACGTCCCCCATCATCGACTCGACCTGCTGGATCGTGGGCATGGCGTCGGCGCATGCCAGCTGACCGGCGACGTGGGCGCCGGCGGCGTTCGCGAAGGACAGGGCCGTCTCCAGGTCCCAGTTCTCGAGCAGCCCGTGCACGAGCGCTCCGCCGAACGCGTCGCCCGCACCGAGACCGTTGACGACCTCCACGGGCACGGGGGGCACCACGACATGCTCGTCCGCCCCGACTCGCGACCGGCTCCCCAGCACGCCGGCCGGCCCCTGCTTGACGACGGCGAGGCTGACCCCGGCATCACGCAACGCCTTGGCGGCAGCATCCGGATCATCCTCCCCCACGGCCACGCGGCACTCCTCACGGTTGCCGACGGCCACGTCGACGAACGGGAGCACGGCCGCGATCTGCTCCGCGGCCGATCCCTGCGTGTCCCAGAACATCTCTCGGTAGTCCAGGTCGATGATCGTGGTGCCACGCCCCGCCCGAGCCTCCAGAGCGGCCAGGTGCGCAGCGCGGCTCGGCTCCTGGGACAGCCCCGTGACGGTGAACCAGAAGACGTCGGCGTCACGGATCGCGTCGAGATCGAGCTCGTCGGGCCTGATCTCGAGATCAGGGGCCTTGGGCTCGCGGTAGAAGTACAGCGGGAAGTCATCGGGCGGGAAGATCTCGCAGAACACGACGGGGGTAGGCAGGCCGTCGACCGCGCAGACGAACCGGTCGTCGACGCCGAAGCCTTGCAGCGCCGCGTGGATGTAGCGCCCGAAGGGGTCGTCACCCGTGCGGGTGATCGTGGCGCTGCGGTGACCGAGCCGGGTGGCGGCGACCGCGACGTTCGTGGAGCTACCACCGAGGAACTTGCCGAAGCTCCTCACGTCCTCCAGGCGCACGCCGACCTGCTCGGGATAGACGTCCACGCCGACACGCCCCATCGTGATGAGCTCGAACCGTTCCCTTGTGTTCGTGGGGCTCATGAGAGCGCACCCTCGAGGTAGGCCAGACTGCGGCGGACGTCGGCCGCCGGTCCGTCTCCGTCAGGTCCTCCGTCGGGGAGCATGAGGTCCTGCTCCAGCACGTACCAACCCTGGTAGCCGGTCTGCTCGAGCGCACCGATCATCGCCGCGATGTCGACCGAGCCCTCACCCAGCACCGTCCACAGTCCGGCGGCGACGGCGTCGGAGAAGGTGATCTCACCGGCGAGGACCCGGCGGGCCAGCCGGGCGTCGACGTCCTTGAGGTGGACGTGGCCGACCCGGCCGGGGTGGGCCCGTGTGATGGCCACCGGATCGGCACCGGCCGCCACGAGGTGTCCGGTGTCGACGCACAGGTCGATGCGTGAGCCGTCCAGCACCCGTTCGACGTCGTCAGCGCCCTCGACCATCGTCCCGACGTGCGGGTGGAGGACGGCGGTGACCCCGCGATCAGTGGCATGGTCGGCGATCCGGTCCAGGTGCTCCAGCAGGACCTTCCAGGCGGTGTCGTCGAGCATCGGACGGACGTCGTACCCGTCCACGCCGGTGGCGGCGGCGAGCACGACCACTCCCGCACCGGAGGCGAGACATCCATCGATGAACGCGTCGACCTCGGACATCGGGTCGTGGTCGGCCTCGTGCAGGACGACCGGCAGGAACCCTCCGACGGCGCGCAGGCCGAAGCCCTCCAGGAAGGCGGCCTTGTCCGCCGGGTCCTGTGGCAGGAACCCGTCGGGGCCGAACTCCGTGGCGGTCAGACCGAGCCCCCTCATCTCACCCATGACTCGCTCCGGACCGAGCTGGTACCCCCAGCCCGGGACCTCGCAGACTCCCCACGAGATGGGGGCACCGGCGATCCGGGACCGCGCCGGGGTGGGGCTGGTGGCACTCATCGAGCCTGCCTTCGAAGGTCGTGACCTGGATCCTGTCATCGCAGTGTGGGCCTGGTCACAATGCCCTGTCAAGCATTTGTCCTGACATATTGACGTTTAGACATGACTCGTAGATCATCCGGGTATGCCGAACCCGCCCATCACCCTCGATCGGTCGAGCCCGATCCCGCTGTACTACCAGGTTGCGGAGCAGATCGAGCGGGCCATCGTGAGCGGGGACATCGCACCCGGGGAGCGCATCGAGAACGAGGTGACGATGGCCGCTGGGCTCGGCCTCTCCCGCCCGACGATGCGCCAGGCGATCCAGGTGCTGGTCGACAAGGGCATGCTGGTCCGGCGTCGTGGCGTCGGCACGCAGGTGGTGCACGGCAAGATCCGTCGCTCGGTCGAGCTGACCAGCCTGTTCGACGACCTCAGCGCCGCCGGTCAGCAACCACGCACCGAGGTGCTCGAGCTGGTCCGGACCGAGGCCGACGACGAGGTCGCCCAAGAGCTGCAGGTGGAGCAGGGTTCAGCCGTGTGGTCCTTGCGGCGCCTGCGCCTCGTGGCCGACAAGCCGATCGCGCTGATGCACAACTACCTCCCGGCCGAGACGGTGGCACTCGAGGACGTCGACCTGACCACCACTGGCCTGTACGCACATCTACGTCATCTGGGCATCCACATGAGCGTCGCCCGCCAGCGGATCGGGGCGCGGCGCGTCGAGGCGGTGGAGGCCCGGCTTCTCGATGAGAAGCGCGGTGCGCCGCTGCTCACGATGCAGCGTACGTCCTACGACAACAGTGGTCGCGCCGTCGAGTACGGCACCCATGCCTACCGCCCGGAGCACTACGCCTTCGAGCTGACGTTGGTCGACCGGTGATGCGTCTCAGGCCTCGGCCTCGGCCTTGATCGCCGCGAGCGTGCGCTCGATGCCGTCGACAAGCTCGACGTCGTGGTTCTCGGCGCCGCCCATGAGCCACCGGCTCACCAGACGCACGGTCAGGCCTGCCCGCGGTGACGACGAACGCCGCTCGACGAGCCGTGTGCCGGACTCGGTGGGCGTCAGCTCGTAGGACCACTCCACGTCGGTCGGTCCGACGTGGAAGGCCAGGGCGGCCGAGCCGTCGTGCTGGGGCGGCTTCCAGCGCGTGATGCGGGTCGTGGTCGGCCAGACGACCGCACCCTTGCGATTGACGTTGAAACCCCGGGTACCGACCTGCGGCGCGCCGGCGATGAACATCCGCACGGTCTCCGGGCTGCGTCGGCCCATGGCCTTGAGATCCGAGACGAGCGCCCACACGGTCTCGACCGGGGCGTAGATCTCGATCTCGCCGCCGATGGCGGGCAGTCCCCCGGCAGGGAACGGCTGAGGCACGTCAGCGAGCCTGTTCGACGGCGCTCTTGATGCGCTGCAGGGTCTGCTCGATGCCTGCCTGCAGCTCCTGCTCGAACTCGTCGGTGCCGCCGAGCACGTGCTTGGTGAGCGTGTTCGACAGCGAGGAGACACCGTTCGGCGCCGTCCGGTGCTCGGTCAGCCTGGTGCCGGAGCCGGCAGCCTGGAGCTCGTAGGTCCAGAGCGTGCCGTTCTCTGCGATCTTGAGCGCCAGCTGCCGCTCCGGCTCGAAGACCTTGACGTAGGAGCGGGTGGGCCAGACCTTCCAGCCCTGACGGTTGATGTTGATCGTGCGGGTGCCCTGCTTGACCTCACCGCCACGGATGAACATCTTCTTGCACTGCGGGCTCCACTCCCCCATCCGCCGCAGGTCGGAGACGACCCGCCAGACCTCAGCAGGAGGTGCGTCGATGTCGATGGAGGCCTCGATGCGGTCGCGGTTCACGTGATGTCCTCTCGGGCTGGACGGTCGGGGATGGGTCATCAGGCGGGAATGGGTCACAGGGTAGGGCAGGCGACGGGCAGGCTCAGGCGCCCGACCGGGTGAGGGCGCGGACCGGGCGGTGCTCGGCGTTGATCCAGCGCACCAGCCAGTCACCCACGGCAGGGTGGTTCAGCAGCGCGAAGTGGTGCGCACTGGGCACGTACTCGAACGTCGCGCCGTCGACGACCGGTCCGGTGCGTCCGACGCCGGTGGCGGAGGAGAAGTGCACGAGCAGGTCGCCGAGGATGCTGCTCAGTGGGTGCTTCTGGGAGGCGCCGAGTGTCCCGGCCACGAAGTGGTACTCCGCCTGCGGCAGCGGCGCGGCCGCGATGCGATCCAGGCCCCAGCGCGCCGTCAGGTCCTGGCCCTCCCACTCATCGGCGGAGATGTAGCCGTGGCGCAGGTCGACGATACCGGCCGAGCGCGTGTCGAGGATGGTGCCGAACGGCGCGGACTCGGGCCAGAAGCGCAGTGCCCGCGACCCGAGGTGGGCGACCTTCTCCAGGTTCGCGCCCGAATGCGGCGTCCCGAGGCACACGACGTCGCGCACGAGGTGCTGCCACGTGGACCCGGCGGCCGTGGCGTGGTTGGTGGCTGCGCGCGCCACGAGCCCACCCATCGAGTGGCCGACGAGCGTGATCCGGCTGACCTGTGACGGCCAGGCGTCCACCAGGCTCGAGAGCAGTGCGTCGAGGTGCTTGCCATTCTCCGAGACGTGCAGTCCGGTGTTGTAGCGGACCGTCACGGGGTCGGCGTCGGTCTCCTGCGTGATGCGCTGCAGGTAGGTGGTGCCTCGGGCCTTCTCACCGGTCCGCCAGGACTCATCGCTCTCGCACAGGCCGTGCAGGAGCACGACGAGGTGACTGCCCGCACCACGGAAGGCCTCGCCCACCTGCCACCGGGTGACCGGGACGTCCTCGCCGTCGACCCGGACGGACATGACGATGGCCTGAGGGTCATCGAGCATCCGCAGCTCATCACCGATCAGTCCGTTGACGGCGGCCACGACACTGCGGCCCAGACGTGAGGACTCCACGGGCCTGCCGACACCGCGGGCAGACAACGCGCGCACCGATCCGCTGCCGATCCGCAGCACGCCGGAGGCGGCACCGTAGACGGACGTGGCGACGGCGTCGTGCACCGACTCCGGGAGCCGACTCCCCACGAGCCGGGTGGCGCCGAAGGCACGCCTGGCCACGGCCTGGTGGACCTCGCGAACGGTGCCGACCACGAGCCGGTCGACGTGGTCCAGAGCGAGCGCGGCGACGTCGGTGGTGCGCGCGGGCTCAGGGGACATGGCTACATACTGCCGGTATCTGAATCCGTTGGGAACCGATTCCGATGGAGGTCTTGCTCACGTTCCTCGTGCGGCACCGACGGCTGATCGGTGCCTCAGCAACCGAAACCGGTGACAGCACGCAGATCGGTGCCCCAGCAACCGTATGAAGCACGTTTGGGTTGCTGAGGCACCGATCAGGGTTCCACGGGGCCAGTACCAGCGGCTCAGGAGTCCTCGGACTCGCCGTCCTCGTCCTCGTCGCTCTCCTCGGCGTAGGAGCCGTCGCCGCGAAGCTCGGCCAGACGCAGGTCGTTGCCGGACTCATCGGTGACGGTGACGCCCTCGACGAGGGAGGCGAGCGCCTTGCCTCGCAGCACCTCGCTGACCATCTCGGGCACGTGGTTGTGCTCCATGATGTGCTGCACGTACGCGTTCGGGTCCTGACCGGACTGCTGTGCACGCTGGATGATGTGCTGGCTCAGCTCGGCGTCCTCGATGCCGAGCTCGTCGTCCTGGACGATCTGGTCGAGGACGAACTGCGCAACGATCGAGTCCCGGGTGCGACGCTCGAGCTCGGCCTCGAACTCCTCGGCCGTCTGACCCTCGTCCTCGAGGTAGTTCTCCATCGTCAGGCCGGCCTGGGCCAGCTGCTGGGCGATCTGCTCGCGTCGGCCGTTCAGCTCCTCGTCCACCAGCGAGTCGGGCAGTGGCGCCTCGACCTTGCCGATGACCTCATCGAGCACCAGGTCGCGTGCCTCGTTGGCCTGCTCCATGCGCTTGCCGCGCACCAGGCGCTCGCGCACGTCATCCTTGAACTCATCGACGGTGTCGAACTCCGAGGCCGTCTGGACGAACTCCTCATCGACGTCAGGCAGGCTGCGCTCCTTGACGTCGACGACCTGGACGGTGACGTCGACCGGGGTGCCCTTGAGCTCACCGCCGACGAGCTCGGTCGAGAAGGTGACCTCCTCGCCCGCGGACAGGCCGGTGACGGCCTCGTCGAGGCCCTCCAGGAGCACACCCGAGCCCACCGTGTACGGCATGCCGTCGGCCTCAGCGCCCTCGATCGCCTCGCCGTCCTTGTCCTTGGCGACGAGGTTGATGGTGAGGGCATCGCCGTCGGCGGCTGCACGCTCGACGTCGGTGGTGGTGGCGAACCGCTCACGCAGCGCCTCGATCTGCTCGTCGACATCGGCGTCGGTGACCTCGGCGTCCGGCACCGAGACCGAGATCGTGGACAGGTCCGGGAGCGTCAGCTCGGGACGGACGTCGAGCTCGGCGGTGACCTCGATGTCCTCGCCGTCGTCGAACTTGGTGAGGTCGATCTCCGGCTGGCTCAGCGGCTGGATCTTGGTCTCCTCCACCGCCTGGCGGTACCAGTCGGGCAGGGCCTTGTTGATGGCCTCATCGAGGACGGCGGCACGACCGATTCGCTGGTCGACGATCACTGCGGGAACCTTGCCCTTGCGGAAGCCGGGGACCTGGATCTGCGAGCCGATGGTCTTGTAGGCCTCGTCGAGGCTCGGCTTGAACTCCTCGAAGGGCACCTCGATGGTGAGCTTGACCCGGGTGGGGCTCAGGGACTCGGTGGTGCTTTTCACGTGCGGAACTCCTGAATGGCTGGCGGGGTCTGTGGGTGATCCCTCGGAGGGAACCGGACACCTGGGCAGGGCACCGGTGTCAAGATGACACGGCCACGTGCCCGAAGGCGTCATTGCAGTCTCTCATGGTGACCACGCACGGCCCGAATCGCGTCGCCCTAGGCCGGCAGCACGCGGGCGTCGCCGGAGACGACCCGGCGCACGGCGAGCCGGTGAGCATCGCTGTCCGGGTCACGCCGGTCGTCGACGGCCCACCACTCCATCCGGGCCTCGGTCGGCGTGAGCTCCAGGACGCTGAACCCGTGGTCGTCGAGGTTGACGAAGCGCACGTGCGGGTTGACCACCTGGATGGCCGCTTCCATCGCCAGGGAGACGGTGCGCGGCTCGGTACCCATGTAGTCGTCGACGTTGTTGCTGGTGACGGCGTTGCAGACGAGCTCGGTGGCGACCGGCCGGCCCTCGAGCTCGATCTCGTTGCCCCAGGCGGTGTGCACGTCACCGCTGAGGAACATCACGTCCTCGACTCCCGCGTCGGCGATGCCCTGCAGGAGGCGACGCCGTTCGGCCGGGTACCCGTCCCAGGTGTCGGTGTTCGGACGCGCCTCGCCCCACGTCATGGGGTCGGTGGTCCGTTTCACGGCCAGCTCCTGTCCGCGCGGTCGAGGCGGCATGAGCATCGGCGCCATCATCACCGGGTTGCCGATGAGCTTCCACCGTGCCCCGGAGGTCCGCAGCGAGTCGGCCAGCCACCGCTCCTGCTGGTGGCCGGTGATCGTCCGGTCCTCACGATCGGTCTCGGGATCGTCGGCGTCGACACGTTCGTCACGGTGCCCGCGCAGGTCGAGCATGCTCAGGTCGGCGAGCCGCCCGAACACGAAGCGACGGTGGATGCGCTCGCCGTCGCCCACCTCGGCCGTCCCTCCCAGCCGCACCGGCATCCACTCGTCGTAGGCACGCAGCGCCGCCCGGCGTCGCTGCTCCCAGGGACCCTCGCTGACCGGGTCGTGCTCGAAGGCGCCACCGGGGTGCCAGCCGTCGGCAACCTCGTGGTCGTCCCAGGTGGCGATCATCGGCACCGTCGCGTGCAGTGCCGCCAGGTCCGGGTCGGTCTTGTACTGAGCGTGACGCCGGCGGTAGTCCTCCAGCGAGACGGTCTCGTGCGGCGGCTCGTGGCGGCGGACGTCCTCCCAGTAGTGACCGTGGCCGTACCTGCCCAGCTCGTACTCGTACAAGTAGTCACCCAGGTGGACGACGACGTCGAGGTCGTGGGAGCGCAGGTGCCGGTAGGCGCTGAAGTGGCCGGCCTGCCAGTTCGCGCACGAGACGACGCCGAGCCGCAGCCGCTCGACGTCGGCCTCCATGGCCGGGGCGGTGCGGGTACGACCGATGGCGACGTCGCGGCCGAGGCGGAACCGGAACCAGTAGGTCGTGGCCGGCTGCAGGCCCTCGGCGTCGACCTTGACGGTGTGGTCGCGGTCGGCATCCGTCGTGACGACACCCTCGGCGGCGACGCGCGAGAAGCCGGGGTCACGAGCGACCTGCCAGGTCACCTCGGCGACCTCGCCGATGCCGGAGCCGGCGGTCGCGTCCGGGCGGGGCGTCACGCGGGTCCACAGCACCACCGCATGGGGCAGTGGGTCTCCCGATGCGACACCGTGCTGGAAGACGCGGTGCCGGGTCGCCGGCGCCGGGGACGGCAACGAGACGAAGGTCGTGCCGATGCCGGCCGCGAGGCCGATCCCCCCGAGGATCATGGTGCGGCGCCCGAGGAGTGTGCTGGACGTCTCCACGAGGCCATTGCGCGCAGGTCAGGGTGAACCGCCGAGCCAGGAGACGGTGAACGTCGACCAACGGTCGCGGAAAGACTTCAGCGCTCGCGTCAGGGCGTTCGGATCGCACCAGAAGACCGGGACCGCCGGACGTCGAGAGTACTTGACGGACGGAGAGGCAGGGTCGGTATGCCAAGATCTGAACCTGCGACCTCCGCTCCCAATGCAGCATCGAGCACGTCCAGAGGGCGCTGGAACCGCAGCACGTACGAGGGGTCGAACCTGCCCTGAACCATCCGTGCGACCCAAGGCGGAGCACTCGCTCGAGAGGGGAGGTCGGCGGTGGTGATCCTTCCGCAGCCACAGGCCCGTTGTCTGGGTTTGGCGCTCGACCGCCCGCAACCTGATCGCAGGCAGGTCGAACACCTGACGACGCTGGTCGCCCACCACCGGCGCATCGGCGGGGTTGTTGTCACACGAGCCACAGCTCGCGGGAACGTGCCCCTCGTGCGCGCTCGCGCCCGAGGTGATCCAGCGCGTGACCCCGGCCAGCAAGAACCAGCGCGGCCCGCGGTGGATCAGGCGGCAGCGCGTCGCCGGGCAAGGAGCAGACCGCCCCCGACCAGGAGCCCGAGACCCGCCAACAGCAAGGCGAGGCGTGCGCCACCGGTATCGGGCAGGAGTGCCGGCAGCGCACTCTTCTCGGTCGCGGCTCCGCCCGTCGCAGAGACATCCTTGAGCTGCCCGTCGGATGTCTTCGAGGCCTGTGCCGCGCCCCCCGAGGTGGTCGGATCGCCAGTGCCCCCGCCGCTGCTCTCGTCGACCCCGCCGGGCACGGGCGCCTCGCCCTTCTTGCATCCGGCGTCGATGATCTCTTGCGCGTCCGGTCCCCAGTTCTGCCCGGGGAAGGAGGTCGTCTTGCCATGCTTGACATAAGAGAATGGCGGAATGATGTCGCCTGAGTGATTGGTGTGGCCAGGCGTGATCGCGTTGACCGAGGTCGTGATGACGTGCCCGTTGTCCGGGTTGCCCGGAGGCACGTGACAGTACGTGATCTTCTTGTTCTCGTTCTGCGAACGAGGGTTGGCGTTGACCGAACCCGAACCCCTCGCCATTCCGCTTCCACTTCCGGCATGCTTCCGGTTGCTGGCGCCGGTGCCGTCCTTCTTCAGCTGGCCAGGTGCCTGAGCTCGGCCCTTGCCGTTGGAGTGCGCGGGCGGGTTTCCACCCTTTGCGCCCGGCTCGCTCCTGGTCGGCTTGCGCTTGGACGCGTTCTTGTTCTCGTTCTTGGGCGTTGCCTGGTCCTTGCCGCCCTGGGCGGCAGCGAACAAGGAGGTCGTGCCGGAGGGCACGGCAGTGGAGGCAGCACTCGCGGTCCCGGTGTGCAGCATGCACAGGGCGACGCCCGTGGCGAGGGCCATCAGCGGCTTCTTCATGGCTCGGTCCGATCAGGAGAGTGACGGCTCCGGCGTGGGGCCGACAGGGGAAGGGCGATACCGATCAACGCGCGAGCTCGCTCGAAGTTACACGGTGCGACGACGCGCTCACACGGACGGACCCTGTGCGCACGAGACGGTGTCACGAAAACCATGCGCCCCAGGCGTCTCGCTTCGCCGCGCCGACGCGGACGTCGCCCTGCGGCGACGCGGCCGATCCCGCCACCACCAAGTCGGGATCACAAAGTCGGGGTGACAGTGTGCTGGTTCAGGACATAGGCAAGGGATGTCTCAGGACATAGGCAACACTTGCGGCCACGCTCCGGAGAGTGTCGAAAGCGAAGTTGGTCATCACCGCAGTCGTCGTTGAGGGACGTTCACAGGCCGAGGTGGCCCGCGCCTACGGGTTGTCCCAGGCCTGGGTCTCTCGACTGATGGCGCGCTACCGGCTCGAGGGCGAGGCCGCGTTCGAGCCTCGGTCCAGGCGCCCCAAAACCTCGCCCAACGCCACCCCAGCCGCGACCGTCGCCCTGGTCCTGAGGCTGCGCCACGACCTCACGACGGCAGGCCTCGACGCCGGCGCCGAGACCATCGCCTGGCACCTGGAACACCACCACCAGACCCCAGTGCCGCGCGCGACCATCCACCGGATCCTGATCCGACACGGCCTCGTGAGCCCCGAGCCGAAGAAGAAGCCGAAATCAGCCCTGCACCGCTTCGAAGCCTCCATGCCGAACGAGACCTGGCAATCAGATTTCACCCACTACCGCCTCACAACGGGTCTCGACGTCGAGGTCCTGACCTGGCTCGACGACTGCACCCGCTACGCCATCAACGTCACCGCGCACCGGGCCGTCACCGCGATCATCGTCCGCGACACCTTCCGCGAAGCCACCAAGACCGCTGGAATCCCGGCCTCAACCCTCACTGACAACGGCATGGTCTTCACGACCCGATTCGCCAGCCGCCCGGGCAGGAACGCCCTGGAGAACGAGCTCCACCGCCTGCACGTCATCCAGAAGAACGGCCGAGCGAACCACCCCACGACGCAAGGCAAGGTCTGTGAGTCTGATGTCAGTGCTGCACCGGCCCGGTCTGACCCCGGCCAAGGTGTGACCACGGTGTCCTGCGTTCGATTTGTCGGCCGGAGCCGGTGCAGCACCGTGAAGCGCACCGGCCAGACGGATCTGACCTGATAGGAGCTTGGACTAGAAGCCCCGTCACAGACCTGTCGCCCGTCCGGCCGGTTCGCCTCATCCGTCAGATCAGTCCTAACGGAGGAGCGACATCCAGCATGACAAGCACACACACGACAGTGCCAGCACCGGTCTTGGTGATCGGCGGGGTTGACACTCACAAGCACACTCACTACGCCGCAGCCATCGATGATCAGGGACGACTGCTCGGGCATCAGGAGTTCCCAGCCAACGACCGCGGCTACCGGGAGTTGCTGGCCTGGATGCGAGCCCGGGGTGCAGTCCAGGCAATCGGGGTCGAGAGCACCGGCTCGTCCGGCGCAACCCTGACTCGAGCGTTGTCCAAGGCCGGCGAACGAGTGGTCGAGGTGAACCGGCCCAACCGCATCGCACGTCGCATGGACGGCAAGTCCGACCGTCTCGATGCCGAGCAGATCGCCAGAGCGGTTCTCGGGCAGACCTCCACCGCGGTCCCGAAGTCCAAGTCCGGGGCCGTGGAGGTGATCCGGACCCTGCGGGTGACCCGTGCCAGTGCGGTCAAGGCCCGCACGCAGGCGTTCAACACTCTCTGGGGCGTCATGATCGGCGCACCCTCGCCACTGCGCGATGAGCTGGTTGACCTGACCAAGCGGACTCTGGTCAACCGCTGCTTGCGGCTGCGTCCAGAGACCGATGACCTGCTCTCGCTGAAGAGCGACACGGACCGTCTGCTGCTGGCAGCAGTCAAGACATGCCTGCGGGACTTAGCCCGCCGCTGGAAAGCGCTCGATGAGGAAATCAAGGTCCTCAACACACAGATCGAGGCCTTCGTCCGCGCAACAGCTCCAGAGCTCATCGAGCTCCACGGCGTGGGCGTCGAGATCGCCGGCCAGTTCTTGGTCACCGCTGGCGACAACCCCGAACGCATCCGCAACGAGGCAGCATTCGCCAAACTCTGCGGCGTCGCGCCGCAGCCCGCGAGCAGCGGACGGACCACCGGGCGGCACCGCCTCAGCCGGGGCGGTGACCGGGCAGCCAACAGCGCCCTTTACATCGTCACCATCGTCCGGATGCGCCATCACCAACCGACCCGCGACTACGTCGAACGGCGCACCGCCGAGGGCCTGAGCAAGCGCGAAATCATCCGCTGCCTCAAGCGCTACATCGCCCGCGAAGTCTTCAACAACCTGCCGAAACAGGCGACCAACGACCGACCAGTCGAATCCGCCCAAACTGCAGCTTGACGAACATAGGAGCATCGAACGCTTCCAACAGACCATGAAGAAGTGGCTCCGCGCCCAACCCGACCAGCCAGCCACGACCGCCGAGCTGCAGACGCTACTGGACACCTTCGTCGACGAATACAACCACCGGCGCCCTCATCGCTCCCTGCCGCACCGAGCACCACCGGCCGCGCTCTTTCAGACCATGCCCAAAGCGCTACCCATGAACAGTCGCGACACCGAGACCCACGCTCGCATCCGACACGACCGCGTCGATGCCAGCGGCGTCGTCACCCTGCGCATCGCCGGCCGACTCCACCACATCGGCTGTGGTCGAACCCACGCCCGAACCCACGTCATCCTGCTCATCCACGACCTCCACGTCCGCATCATCAACGCCACCACCGGAGAACTCCTCCGAGACCTGACCATCGACCCCAACCGCGACTACCAACCCCAAAAATGACGACAGCCGGACCCACTCCGTGGGTCCGGCTGTCCGCGATGTCCTGAGACACCACAAAGTCGGGATGACAGGATTTGAACCTGCGACCCTCCGCTCCCAAAGCGGATGCGCTACCAAGCTGCGCCACATCCCGAGTGCTGCCGAGGCAGCGGTCCGAGTCTAGGGCGTGCCCCTCGCCCCCGCGAAGCGGGTTCTTCGGCATCGAGCCATCGGCTCCCACGCCAGTCAGTAGCGTGGACCCGTGGACGTCCAGCCGCTGTCACACGTCGTGGACCTCGTGGCGTCCCGGCCGGCGCG